>JAFAOG010000008.1 GCA_019237945.1 Deltaproteobacteria bacterium
TCACGCCGATGCGCAGACCCTGGACGTCGTAGATCTCGTACGGCTGGACGACATCGCGCAGCGAGCGCGACGTGCGGTCGGGTGCATCGTCGAACTCGTAGTTCGCCGCCAGGTGCGGGAACTGCGACCACTGGTCGATCTCCTGGAACAGCTGCGTGGCGCCGAGGTCGAACTCGTGGTTGCCGAGCACCTCGCCGTCCATGCCGGCGAGCGACAGCGCGCGGATCTCGACCTCGCCCTTGAACTCGTTGAACACCGGCGCGCCTTCCCAGGCGTCACCGGAGTCGAGCCACAGCGAGCGATCGGCGCTCTTGCGGATGCGCTTGACCATCGTCGCGATGCGCGCGATGCCGCCGTATGGCCCGGCGCCCGGGAGCAAGCCGAAGTCCTGATCGAACTTGTTCGGCGTGAAGTGATACGGGAACAGCCGCGAGTGGATGTCCGACGTATGGATGATCGTCAGGCGGATATCCTGCCCGACGAGATTTGGTTGAGGTTTATCGACCGTGCATGCACCAAGGCATGCAGCGGCAACGACACCCACGAGAGCGTGACTACGACGCATCGGCGCAGGGTAATAACCGGGGCGCAGGTTGTCGAGCAAGGGCTATTGATGTGCTCTACTGCGCAGCGAAATGCCCCGAGCAAAGATTGTCTGCACCCTCGGGCCCGCCTCGTCTTCGCCCGAGCGAATCGGCGAGCTGATCGAGGCGGGGATGAGTGTGGCGCGTCTGAATTTCTCGCACGGCAGTCACGAAGATCACGCGCGCATGCTGCAGGTGGTTCGAGGTGAGGCAGAGAAACGCGGACGCGCGATCGCGGCGCTGCTCGATCTGCAAGGCCCGAAGATCCGCGTCGGAAAATTCGAGAAGGGCCAGGTCGAGCTGCGCGCCGGCGCTGAGCTGACGATCACGACGGACACCAGTGTCGTCGGCGACGACAAGCGCGTGTCGACGACGTACTCGCAGCTGCCGCTCGACGTGCGGCCCGGCGATCAGATCCTCCTCGACGACGGCTACCTCGCGCTGGCCGTGATCGAGGTGAAGGACAAGGACGTCAAGACGGTCGTCGTCACCGGCGGCACGCTGAAGAACAACAAGGGCATCAACCTGCCCGGCGTCGAGGTCTCGGCGCCCGCGCTCAGCGAGAAGGATCGTACCGACATCGGGTTCGCGCTCCGGTACGGCGTCGACTACGTCGCGCTGTCGTTCGTGCGGCGGCCGGAGGACGTGATCGAAGCGAAGCGCCTGCTGACCGTCGACCAGGTGTCGATCCCGGTGATCGCAAAGATCGAGAAGCCGCAGGCCCTCGATCGACTCGGCGCGATCATCGATGCGGCCGATGGCGTGATGGTCGCGCGCGGCGATCTCGGCGTCGAGCTCGGACCGGAGAAGGTCCCGCTGTGGCAGAAGCGCATCATCGAAGAGACAAACAAGCGCGGCAAAATTGTTATCACCGCGACCCAGATGCTCGAGTCGATGATCCAGCAGCCGCGCCCGACGCGCGCCGAAGCTAGTGACGTCGCGAACGCGGTGCTCGATGGCACCGATGCCGTGATGCTGTCCGGCGAGACCGCGAGCGGCGTGCATCCGATCGAGGCGGTGCGCACGATGGCGCGCATCGTCGACGAGATCGAGAAGAGCGCGTACTACCGCACGAACATCGAGGTGCCGACGATCGAATTGGCGGTGACGACGAATGCGATCGCGCGAGCGGCGGTCGATGCGGCGCGCGCGATGAAGATCCGCACGATCGTCGTGGTCAGCGACTCGGGCGGTGCGGCCCGTCTGGTCAGCGAATACCGGCCGGATGCGAACATTGTTTGTTTGACCACCAATGAAGTGACGTTCCGCCGGCTCGCGCTGTTCTGGGGCGTCACCCCCGTGCTGGTCGGCCCGAGTGCGAGCACCGAGGAGCTCGTCGATCGCGTCGAGGCGACGCTCATCGAGAGGAATCTCGCACTCCCGGGTGAGAATGTTTTGATCACGATGGCCGTGCCGGTCGGCGGAGGCATGCAGACCAACGTGCTGAAGATCCACCAGATCCAGCACTGATCACCGCACCAGTAGGCCAAAACCTACAGCCGTCGTTCCTTGAGGGTAGCGCCCCCGGTTGCTACCATTTTCCGGCGTGGCAATGACTCCCAAGCCAGTCGACGCGGGTGTAAGCGTCGGCCAGGTCTTTCAGGGCAAGTATCGCGTAGATGCGATCCTCGGCCATGGAGGCATGGGCGTCGTTGCGGAGTGCACGCACCTCGCCCTGAACGAGCGCGTCGCGGTGAAGATGCTGCGCCAGGACGTGCTGGCCGATCAGGACGCCGTGTCTCGATTTATTCGCGAGGCACAGGCTGCGGTGAAGCTGAAAAGCGAGTATGTGGCGCGCGTCTCCGACGTCGGGACGTTCGAGAACGGCGTCCCGTACATGGTCATGGAGTTCCTCGATGGCCAGGACCTCGGGGAGCTGCTCAAAGAGCGCGGCGTGCTCGGCGTGCAGTGGGTCGTCGAGCTGATGCTGCAGACCGCGGAGGCGCTCGCGGAGGCGCACTCGCTCGGCATCGTCCATCGCGACGTCAAGCCGACGAACCTGTTCGTCACGTGGCGCCCCGACGGCAGCGCGCTGATCAAGGTCCTCGACTTCGGCATCTCGAAGTCGCCGATGGGCACGGACATGCAGCTGACGCAGACGCAGTCGCTACTCGGCACGCCGGCGTACATGTCCCCGGAGCAGATGCGCTCGGCGCGCCTCGTCGACTCGCGCAGCGACATCTGGTCGCTCGGCACCGTGTTCTACGAGGCGCTCGAGGGACGCCGGCCGTTCGAGGCGGAGTCGTTCTCCGAGATGTGCGTCAAGGTTGCCGTCGATGCGCCGGCGCCGATGGTCAACACGCCGCCCGGCCTCCAGCAGGCGATCCTGCGCTGCCTCGCGAAGTCGCCCGAGCAGCGCTACTCGAACATGGCGGAGTTCGCGCGCGACCTGATCCCGTTCGCGACGGACCAGCACCAGGCATCGATGCTCGTCGAGCGCATGCAGCGCATGCTGTCGCGCTCGCAGTACAACTGGGAAGGCGGCGGCACGGGCGTCTCGCGCACGCCGGTGCCCGCTCGCGATGCGTCGTCGCGCGTGCAGCGCTCGATGACACCGCCGGTGCAGTGGAGCGTCGGCTCGGATCCGGCGGCGTCGCCGTGGGCCGGCAAGTCGGAGCCGAACGCGCAGCCGTGGCAGTCGCGCGACGCGAGCGCGCCGTATCCCAAGCAGGTCCTCCACGAGCCGTCGCAGCCGATGCAGGCGGTCGTCACGATGGACGTGCGGCCCAAGCGCCGCTGGCCGATCGTGCTCGGCGCACTCGCGCTGCTCGGGCTCGGCGGTGCGATCGCCGCCGTCGCCGTGTCGCACAGCGGTGATCAGCCCGCGCAGCCGAAGGCGGCGACGACCGAGGTGAAGGCGACGACCGTGCCCGTCGAGCCGCCGAAGGTGCCCGTGCAGGTCGAAGCGCCGAAGCAGCCCGTCGTTGACACGCCGAAGCAGCAGGCCGTCGAGCCGCCCAAGCAGGTCGAGACGCCGAAGCAGCCCGTCGTCGAGACGCCGAAGCAACAAGTCAAGAAAACGCCGGTCAAGACCACGCACGAGACGGTCAAGACCGTCCCGAAGGCGGGTCAGGAGACGAAGGCCGTCGAGCCGCCGCAGCAGACCGCGCCCGTGTTGCAGAAGCCGAAGTGCGATCCGTTCGCTTCGATGCACGACTGCAACAACTCGAAGTAGAATATCGCTCGATGCGATGGTCCGCGATCGTGGTGCTGGGGGCGCTCGCGCGCGTGGCGCATGCCGACAGCGCCGAGGACCTCTTCAACGAGGGCGATGCGCTGCGCAAGGAAGGCAAGACGACCGAGGCGTGCGCGAAGTTCCGCGCGTCGTTCGCGATCAACCCCGATGCGGTCGGCACGATGCTCAACGTCGCGCTCTGCTACGAGCAGGAAGGCAAGATCGGCTCGGCGCACAAGCTGTTCGCGAAGGCCGAGGCGAGCGCGAAGGAGCACGAGCTCGAGTCGCATCGCGCGGCCGCGCAGGAGCACAAGGACAAGCTCGCCGGCGACGTCCCGCGCCTGACCGTCGCGTTCGCCGAGCAGTCGCCCGACCTCAAGCTCGTCGTCGGCGAGGATGTCGTCGATCCGAACAGTGCCTCCGACATCGAGGTCGATCCGGGCGACACCAAGGTCGTCGCGAGCGCGCCGGGCCGCGTCCCGTACGTCGCGCACGTCGTGCTGGCCAAGGGCGAGCACAAGGCGATCGCGATCCCCAAGCTCGGCTACCCCGTCGAGGACACCGGGCGCGCGACGCTGGGCAAGGTCGTCGCGATCTCCGGCGGCGGCGTGCTGCTCGTCGGCATCGGCGTCGGCTTCCTCGCGCACCGCAAGTACGACACCCAGTTCTCGAACGGCAACTGCACGATGAAGGATGCCGATCATCCGATGTGCAACCAGACGGGCTACGCGGAGACGCAGAACGCGAAGACGCTCGGCTGGGTCGGCACCGGCGTCGGCACGGCGGGTCTCGTCGCGGTCGGCGTCGGCGTCGCGCTGTGGTTGACCGCGCCCCACCGCGAGGCGGCACGCAGTGTTTCGTTCGCGCCGTCTCTCGCTCCGGGAGAAGCGGGCGTCGTCGCGTTCGGCCGCTTTTAGCTGATATGATGATCCCGATGGGACGCATCGGGGCATCGCTTGCCGTTCTCGTGGGACTGGTGTCGGTCGCCTCGGCAAACCCGGAGGCCGACAAGCTGTTCGAGGAAGGGCGCAAGCTCGTCGACAGCGACCCCGCCGCCGCGTGCGCGAAGTTCGATCAGGCGATCAAGCTCGATCCGGACGCGCCGGGCGTGCTCCTCAACCTCGGCCTGTGCAACGAGAAGATCGGCAAGTACAAGTCGTCGATCTACTGGTTCGTCAAGGCGCAGAAGCGATCGACGGAGTCCGGTCTCACCGACTACGCGAGCGCGGCCGGCGAGCACCTGCAGAAGCTCGCGAAGCTCGTCGCGCGCGTGAACATCACGTTCGCCGGCACCCCGCCGGCCGACGCCAAGGTCCGTATCGACGGCGAGCTCGTCGCGCCGGAAGACTACTCGCAAGCGGAAGTCGACCCCGGCCACCACACGCTCGACGCCGGCGCGACCGGCATGCAGATCGTGCATCAGGAGTTCGACATCGAGGCGAACCCCTCGGGCGCCGACGGCAAGGTCGTGACCCTGCCGCCGATCGCGTTCGTCGCGGGCACGAACACCGTGATCATCGACCGCGGCGCGACCCGCCGCAAATGGGCGTGGGTCGGCATGATCGGCGGCGGAACGCTGATGGCGGTCGCCGGCGGCCTCAGCCTCTACGAGCTCCACGTCTACAACACGTGCGTCAAGCAGACCTCGGGCAAGCCGCCGGAGATCGACACGACGCGCGCCGGCTGCACCGACGTCACCGCGCAGACGAACAAGGCGAACAACGCCGGCCACGTCGCGCACGTCTGGGGCACGACCACGTTCGCGGTCGGCGCGGTCGCCGCCGCGGTCGGCATCACGCTCTACTTCACGGCGCCCGACAAGGAGCGCGTCGATCGCACGGTCTTCGTCCCGACGGTCTCGCCCGACGGCGTCGGCTTCAGCTGGAGCGGCCGCTTCTAGCTACGTCCAAAATTCGGATTAACGCGAAAACGCGAAAACGCGAAGTTCCGGAACGGAAAAGCCAGAGCCCTGCATCGCGGCTCGGCGTACGGGCGAAGCGCCCGTTCGCCTCGCCCAGTGGCCTTCAAGAGGCGTTGGGGCGAGGTCCGGTGGCGTCTTCGCCAGCGGACCGAGCCGATTGACGAGTACACACCACGCGCACGGCCTTCGCGTCTGCTTTCGCGTTTTCGCGTTTTCGCGTTAACTCTGGATCTGACGCAGCCGCGATGCCTCGGCACGCAGGTTCGGATCGGCGCGGACGTCGTCGGCGAGCTTCGCCAGCACGGCGTGCGCATCCGCCGTGCGGCCTTCGGCGGCGAGCACGCGGCCTCGCGCGAGCAGCGCGCGGTCGTAGCCGGTGGCGTGGAGGCGGCGATCGAGCTGGGCGGCGCGCGGCTCGACGTCGCGATCGAGGATCGCGCGCGCCTGGGCGACCTCGCCGGTCTCGCACAGCGCGTGGATGCGCACCGCGGCCGCGATCACCTGGCGCTCGGGCGTGGCGGGCGCGGCGCCGTCGAGCGTGCGCAGGGCGTTCGGCCAGTCGCGCCGGATCTCGTACGCGATCGCGCGGTCGACCGGGTCGCGCGCCAGCTCGAGCAGGCGGGCGTGGTCGCCGACCGCGATCGCGCGGGCGAGGGCGGCGCGGCGGGTGAGCGTGCGGAATGCGATCCAGAAGCCGAGCACGAGGGCAAAGCCGCCCGCTTCCCAGAGCGCGCCGCTGACGCCGACGTCGCTGGTCGCGATCAGCACGCAGTACGCGCCCGCCATCATCAGCGGCACGACGAAGCTCGCGAGCCATGCCCAGCCGCGGCCCTGCTTGCCGGCGAACGATGCGCCCTGCTCGCTCATCGGCGGTCCTCGCTCACCGCTGCCGCAGGTGCTTGGCGATGCGCATCGCGCACTCGAGCGCCTGCTCGTAGTTGAGGCGCGGATCGACGCGGCTCTTGTACGCGCGTTCGAGATCGACCTCGGAGAGGCCGCGCGCGCCGCCGATGCACTCGGTGACGTTCTCGCCGGTCAGCTCGACGTGCACGCCGCCGAGGTGCGACCCGAGCTGCGCGTGCAGCTCGAAGCTCTGCTCGAGCTCGCTGACGATGTTGTCGAAGCGGCGCGTCTTGATGCCCTGTGGCGTCGTCTCGGTGTTGCCGTGCATCGGATCGCACACCCACAGCACCGTGCGGCCCGTGCCGCGCACCGCCTCGACGAGCGGCGGCAGGTGCTGCTGCAGCTTGCCGGCGCCCATGCGGTGAATCAGCGTGATCTTGCCCGGCTTGCGCTCGGGATCGAGCGCGTCGAGCAGGCCGACCAGCCAGTCGGTCGTCATGCCCGGGCCGATCTTGATGCCGAGCGGGTTGTTGATGCCGCGGTGGAACTCGACGTGCGCGCCGTCGAGCTGCGCGGTGCGCATGCCGATCCACGGGAAGTGCGTCGACAGGTTGTACCAGCCGGGGCGGCGTGGCACCTGGCGCGTCGTCGCCTGCTCGTACGGCAGTGCGAGTGCCTCGTGGCTCGTGAAGATGTCGACGCGCCGCAGGACCTCCGCCTCGACGCCGGTGATCGCGCTGACGAAGTCGAGCGACTCGCGGATCGAATCGACGATCTGGTGATACTGCGCGGCGTAGGGCGACCCTTCCGCGAACGACACGTCCCAGTACTCGGGGTGGTGGAGATCGGCGAAGCCGCCGTCGACGAGCGCGCGGATGAAGTTAAGCGTCAGCGCGGCGCGCTCGTACGCGCGCAGCATCAGCACGGGATCGGGCGCGCGATCCTCGGCGGTGAAGGCATCGCGGTTGATCAGGTCGCCGCGGTACGCGGGCAGCGTGACGCCGCCGCGCGTCTCGTTATCGGCCGAGCGCGGCTTCGCGTACTGGCCGGCGATGCGGCCGATGCGAATGACCGGCTTCTTCGTGCCGTGAACGAGCACGAGGCTCATCTGCAGCAGGATCTTCAGCTTCGCGGCGATCGGATCGCTGCGGCAGTCGTCGAAGCTCTCGGCGCAGTCGCCGCCCTGCAGCACGAACGCCTCGCCGCGTGCCGCACGCGCCAGGCCGGCGCGCAGGTTCTCGACCTCCCACGACGTGACGAGCGGAGGCAGCCGCGACATCTCCGCGATCACCCGCGTCAGCGCCTCGGGGTCGCCGTAGCTGACCTGCTGCGCGGCGGGCTTCTGCGTCCAGCTCGTCGGTGACCACATCATGGCGCGTCCTGATCCTCGTCGTCGTGCTTACCACCACACGCGACCGGGCGCCGCCCTTCGTAGTCGAGCCGCCGAGGAATCTGCTTCGGATCGATCGAGCCGCCGCGCTTGCGCAGCACGTCGGCCATCGCGTCGCGGATCACCTGGTCGGTCATCTGGATCGAGCCGTCGGGCAGATGCAGGCGCCCGAACAGGCCGTCACCGCCCGACGCGAGGAAGTCGCTGGTGACGATCGTGTAGGTCGCGGCGTCGTCGAGAGGTTTGCCCTTGATGCTGATCTCGGTCACGAGCTTGCCGCTCGCACACCGCGCCTTCGCCGCGAGCCCGCCCCACGACAGGATGCCGCCGCCGCGTTGAAGATTGCTCGTGAGCAGACGTCGCACGTGCTTGCCGCTGACGCGGACGAGCGCGAACTTGTTGTCGAACGGCATCGCCTCGAACAGGCGGCCGTACGTCAGCTCGCCGCCGGGAATGTCGGCGCGTAGCCCGCCGCCGTTGGTCAGCGCGAGGTCCGCATCGGGACGCGCGGCGAGCATCAGATCGCCGAACCAGTCGCCCTCGGCGGACTCGCTGCCGTACGCCTTCGTCATCGTCGACGCGAGCGTGACGCCGAGCTTCTCGCCGCGTCGCTCGTTCGCGCGCGCGAGCGCCGCATCGACGATCGCCTGCACCGACGTGTCGGCGACGACCGGCCGTCCCTCGTACGGATCGGGGTGACAGTCGGCGACGGGGACCGGGTTGTTGTCCTTGTCGAGCGGGCACACGAGCGTCGGCTCGAAGATCGTCGTGCCGGTGACGCGGTCGCCGGTGAGCTGCACGTCGACGCGGCCGAACGCACGCCCCGACGACAGCGACTCGATCGCGGCGACGCCGTCGATGCGATGCGCGACGAGCGCGTGCGTGTGACCCGCGACGAACACGTCGACGAGGCCCGGCGGCAGCTTGTCGATCACGCGAAACAGCTCGTCCTTCGTGTCGCAGCTCGACGTGTCGTCGTGGCGATGAATGTCGCGGCACGCGCTGCCGATGTGCGCGATCACGACGATCACCTGCGCGCCATGCGCCCGCGCTTCCTGTGCGGCGGCGGCGATCGCATCGGCGGGCTTCGGCTCGATCGCGAGACCGGCGAAGTTCGCGGGCATCGTCGTCGTCGGCGTCTGCTCGGTGCTCGCGCCGACGATCCCGACCTTGACGCCCGCCGCGTCGACGATCGTCCACCGCTTGACGTTCGGCCACGCGATCGGCGCGCCGCCCTCCGCGATGTCGGTCACCACGAATGGAAACCGCGCCTCGGCGATCCGCGCCTTGAGCGCACCGCGCGGATCCTCGCCGACCTGCGCCGTCACCGCCGGGCCGACCGGTCCGAAGTCGAACTCGTGGTTGCCGATCGCGCTCGCGGCGTAGCCCATCGCGTTGTACGCCTTGATCACGTCGGCGCCCTCGCCGAGGTTCGACTCGAGCGTGCCCTGGAACAGATCGCCGCCGTCGAGCAGCAGCACCGCGCCGCCATCCGCCGCGCGCGCCGCCCGCACGTTCGCGACGTAGCCCGCGATCAGCGGCAGCCGGATCAGCGCGCCATGCAGATCGTTCGTGCCGATGATCGTCAGCGTGCGCACCGCCGGTGGCTTCGGCGGCACGGGAGGCCGCGACGCCCCGGAGCACGCGACCAGGCCGACGACGAACAACCGCCAGTTCATGGCGGCACTGTAGCCGAATTCTCCTCCTCCTCATCCCCGCTGCCATGCGCGAGCGCCTGAGACGTCTTCGTCAGGTCGCGCGGCTCCTCCGCACGCACGCCCGCGACCGCCGGATCGATCGCCAGCTCGAGCGACACGCGTGCATCGCGCCCCACCGTCGCGAACGCAGCGCCGCCCCCGCTCAATCTGCACGTCACTCGCGCGCCGATCGCGATCGCCTTGCCGCAATCGACCGTCTGCGCGACCCCGAGATCCGCGAGCTCGTCACGCACGCGCGCCGCGATCGGCGCCGTCGCGATCGCACCGCCCTCGACCCACCACCGCCACTCGCCGTGATGGTTCTCGACGACGAGCGGCACGCGGACGCCATCGACGCTCGCCCGACAGCCCGCGACTCCCGCGATCACGAGGCACTTCACCTGCGCCGGCACGTCGAAGCGCGCCGTCAGCTCGCGCGCGATCGCGGTCTCGACGGGCGATCTCGGCGGCGGCGCTTGCGTCACCGGATCGCGACAACCGACGACACACAACAACACAGAACCCCACGACAACTTCCGCGTCGTGAGGCGCTGCGCCACATGAATATTCTGAGGTACCCTGCGTCCCACGTTCGTCCAGGAGGAACGATGCGATCCCAACTCTATCGCTGGCTTGTGACCTCGGGGCTCGCGAGTGCAACGCTGCTCGGAATTCCGACCGTTGCCTCGGCCCAGCCTGATGTCCGCGATCACCGTCACCACCACGATCACGACCGCGATCGCGACGACGGTCCGCCCCGCGAGGCGCCGCCGCCGCCGCGCGAAGAACGGGCCGCCCTCCGGGCCGGCTTCGTCTGGCAGCCCGGCCGCTGGGACTGGCGCCGCGGCAAGTGGGAATGGGTCAATGGCCACTACGAGCGCGAGCGCCGCGGCAAGAAGTGGCGCGAGGCCCGCTGGGAAAGTCGCGATGGCGTCTACGTCCTCGTCGACGGCGACTGGATCGATGCCGACGTCCGCCCCACCGCCGCCCCACCGCCGATGCGCGAAGAGAAGTGGGAAGCGCGCGCGGGCTTCGTGTTCGTGCGCGGCCGCTGGGACTGGCGCGGCGGCAACTGGGAGTGGATCCCGGGCCACTGGGAAAAAGAGCGCGCCGGCAAGCGCTGGCGCGAAGCGCGCTGGGAGCTGCGCGACGGCGCCTACGTCCTCGTCGACGGTGACTGGGAAGACGCGCCGATGTACCCGACGGCCGCTCCGCCGCCGATCCGCGAGGAGAAGTGGGAAGCCCGCCCGGGCTTTGTCTGGGTGAAGGGCCGCTGGGACTGGCGCGCCGGCAACTGGGAATGGGTCCCGGGCCACTTCGAGCGCGAGCGCGCCGGCAACCTGTGGGTCGACGGCAGCTGGCAGAACCAGGGCGGCCGCTGGGTGTGGGTCGAGGGCCACTGGGGCACGCCGCCGAAGTACCCGCCGAAGGACATGCCGCCGCCGCCGCCCAAGCCGGAGAGCGCGCCGCCGCGCCCGGGCTTCTACTGGATCCGCGGTCGCTGGGACTGGCAGAACGGTGCGTACGTCTGGCTCCCCGGGCGCTACCAGGAGAACCAGCCCGGCAAGCACTACGAAGAGGGCGGCTGGGTGTTCCGCGATGACATCCAGATGTGGGTCTACTCGCAGGGTGGTTGGGTGCCGGATCGCGCCGCGCCGCCGCCGCAGCAGACGCCGCCACCGCCACCGCCTCCCCAGCAGACGCCTCCTGCTCCGCCGCCTCCGCCCGCGCAGCCGGCCCCGCCGGCCCCGCAGAACGAGAACGTGCAGCCGCGCGTCGGGTTCGTGTGGGCGCGCGGTCACTACGAGTGGCGCAACAACGCCTACGCGTGGATCCCGGGACACTGGGAGCGCCAGCGCGCGAGCCAGCGCTGGGTCGATGGTCGCTGGGAGCAGCGCGGCAACGCGTGGGTCTGGGTCGAGGGCGGCTGGCAGTAACGACGACTACCAGCGGCGCTCGAACAGCGGCAGCTTGAGCATCACGCCGTCCTCGCCGTGATAGTTCGTCGGCTCCATCTCCATCGCAGGGAGCTGGAGCGCGAGCTCGTGACCGGCGAGGCCGAGCTGCACCTTCGCGTTGATGCGCGCCTTGCCGTCGGAGAAGTACCAGTCGGTGTCGAGCTTGAACGCGAGATAGTGACCGGTGCCGGTGCCGACGCGCATGCGCGCGCGCTGACCGCGGCCGTCGACGTGCAGGCCGATCATCTGATCGGAGAGCGCGGTCATCTTGTTGCCGAGCGTGTTGCCGAGGTCGGAGAGGTGATCGGTGATCACGTCCTCTTCGGACTCGGCACGATCGGCGGGGACGGCGGGCCAGCGGCGCTCGAGCAGATCGGCATCATCGAGGTGGGAGAGCAGACCAGGGGCCGTCGCGACTTGCTGGGTGACGGTGGCGTCGGCGACCAGCAGCGTGTGCTCGTCTGCGCGCGCGGCCGCCGGCGCGAGGATGACGAGCGCGACCGCGAGCCTCCGTCCCATGGATCCATCGTCGATGGAGTGGGTCATCCGTTCTGTGAGCGGAGTTACGGATCGCATGCTAAAGCGTCGGCATGAAGCTCGGGCTCCTGATCAGCTTGATGGCTGGGCTGGTTGCCTGCAAGAGCGACGGGGGCGGGCCGCATGTCGCAGGAAGTGCGCCGCCGGCGGGAAGTGCGTCAGGAGCGCACGGTGCGCTGGGCCATCAGCTGTTCTGGAAGGTGGAGAAGGACGGCAAGACGACGTACGTCCTCGGAACGATGCACGTCGGGGTCGATCCCGATGCGCTGCCGCCGATCGTGTGGAAGTCGCTCGATCAGGCGCGCGTGTTCGCGATGGAGACGGATCTGGGGAAGGCGGCGTCGCTCGATGTCATGCGCCACGATGGATCGACGCTGCACCGCGAGCTCGGCGATGCGTACTGGGCGAAGCTCGAGGGGGCACTCGGCAAGGATGCGGCGGCGCGCGTCGACGGGATGAAGGTGATGATCCCGGCGACGCTGCTGTCGATGCGAGGTCTTCCGGAGACGCAGGCGATGGACGGCGCGCTGCTCGCGCGGGCGCAGGCGGAGAAGAAGCCGATCGTGTTTCTCGAGCCGATCGAGGCCGAGGAGGCCGTGCTCGACAAGTGGATGGACGCGAAGATGCTCGAGGCGATGCTCGATGATCTCCCGGGCGAGGAGCAGCACGCGCGCGACATGCTCGCCGCGTACATCGCGGGCGACGAGGCGAAGATCGAGGCGCTGAGCGATGCCGAGCGCGCCGACTGGAAGCGCGCCGGTAAGAGCGACGCTGACTACGACGCGCAGATGGAGGACCTGCTGTTCTCGCGCAACGCGTCATGGGTGCCCGAGCTCGAGGAGCTGCACGGAAGCGGTGGTGGGTTCGTTGCCGTCGGGGCGATGCACCTCATCGGAAAACGGAGCGTCCTCGACCTGTTGCGGCAGCGCGGCTACACGGTGACTCGCCTCACGCCGTGACGAAAAGAACCTCTGTTCAATAGAGGGGCGGATCGGTACGCTGCGCGCCGGAGGGAACATGCGTCGTATCGCGCTGCTTTGTTTGCTGGTCGCGTGTGGCAAGAGCCCGGGCGGAAATGGCCCGGATGCGAACGTGTTCGGCGATGGCCCGCCGCTCTCCGGCACGAAGTACTCGCTGACGTGGGGTCCCGTCAACGTGCAGCCCGGCATCGAGAACACGCAGTGCGTGTGGATGAAGCTGTCGAACGACGCCGAGATCAAGGTGCACCAGCTGCACGACGTGCTGTCGGCGAGCTCGCACCACCTGATCGTCTACAAGGACGACATGGACACGACCGAGCAGCTGACGCCGACGCCGTGTCAGCCGTTCACCGGCGCGCTCAACACGACGGGCAAGATCTCGCCGATCGCGATCACGCAGAAGCACGATGACGAGGTGACGCTGCCCGACGGCGTCGCGTACACGTTCGCGCCTCACCAGATGGTGAAGCTCGAGATGCACTACATCAACAGCGCGGACATGGCGGCGATGGCGCAGGCGACCGTCGACATCTACGCCGCTGATCCGGCGACGATCCACGACGAGGCGGCGCTGCTGTTCACCGGCTCGCCCGACATCAGCATCCCGCCCGGCCAGACGACGACGCTGCACCAGTTCTTCACGGTGCCGACGTACGGCAACTTCGATCCGTCGAAGGTGAAGATCTTCGCGATCACGGGCCACGAGCACCACCTCGGTACCGGCGTGACGCTCGGCCTCGGCGCGAGCAAGACCGGCCCGATGACGAACATCTACAACCCGATGCCGTTCCAGTGGGCGGAGCCGGCGACCGCGAACTTCTCGACGCCAGTGACGTTCCCGACGGGCGGCGGCCTCGACATCACGTGCAGCTGGGACAACACGCAGGGCACCTCGACTGTCGCGTTCGGTGAGAAGACGACGGACGAGATGTGCTTCGCGTGGATGTATTACTACCCGTCGCAGGGCAGCAAGGTCTGCATCCACACCGAGAAGTACGGCGGCGCGAACGGCCTCAACCTGTGCTGCCCGGGCGACACGCTCTGCAGCCAGGTCGGCTTCTAGATTCGGCGTAGAAACGCGCCGACCGCATCGACGACCTGCGGCGGAATCTCGTGGCCGCCTCCGAACGCGTGCCACTCGACCTTGGCGCCGGCGGCGGTGAGCTTGTCGCGCAGGGTCTCGGCCGCCGCGAACGGCAGCAGCTGATCGGCGCGGCCGTGCGACATCAGCACCGGCACGCCGGCGAGGCGCGCCATGCGCGGGCCCCACACCGACTCGGCGAGCAGCGTGCCTGACATCAGGACGACGCCAGCGGGCGCGGCCGGCAGATGCAGCGCGACATCGAGCGCGGTCATCGCGCCCTGCGAGAAGCCGCCGAGCACGATGCGGTTGTCGGCGTAGCGCGCCTGGACCTCGGCGACGAGCCGCAGCACGGTCTCGCGCGCCGTCGTCAGGCCGTCGGGAATCTCGGCGCTGCGATCGCTCGGCCGGCCCGACGCGAGGTCGCGCTCGAGGCGTGCGAGATCGAGCAGCCACCACGCGCGTGCGTCGCCGTAGAGCCCGCCGAGCTCGAGCGGCGCGGCCGGAAACACGAAGCGCACGGGCGCATCGATGTACGGCGCGAGCCCGACGAGGTCATCGCCCGGCGCACCGAAGCCGTGCATCAGGATCGCGGTGACCTTCGCGTCCGCGGGGCCGACCACGCGCGCGGTCAGGCCGGCGAGCTCGAGACGTTCGATGGAGAGCTTTTGCACGAGCCGACGCTACTACAGGCCGCCCGCGCCGCCCGAGCCCTTGTCGGCCACCGGGCGATCGCCGCTCTCCGTGCCGTGGTGCGCCTCGACGTCCTGGTCGTCGTTCGCGTCGACCTCCTGCTCCGGCGCGGGGCCACCTTCGACGGCGTCCGCCTCGAGCGTCTCGAGCCAGTTCTCGCCGAGATCGGCCTCCACGTAGTCGCCGTTGGCGCCCACGCCGCGCTCCGGGGAATCGGCGCGCGTGATGTGGCCGCCGTAGAGCTCGCCGGTGTCCTCGGCGTCGGCGGTGCGCGTCTCGTAGGTGTCGACGTCATCGTCGTCGTCCGCCTCCGAGAGGTCGAGCGCGGCGTCGATCTCTTCCTGGTTCTCGGCGCCCGGCTGGACCTCGACCTCGAGCGGCTCGAGGTGGAAGTCCTGCGTTTCGTCGAGCGTCTGCAGCGGATCGCTCGGATCCGGCGGCGGCATCGTCGAGGTCAGCGGGACGGTGCGCGAACTTTGCTTGTGCGTGCGCATGCTCGGAGATGGAGCATGCGGCGTGCCGACGGCGTAACTGCTAGTTGGCCTTAGGCACTTCGACGACGAACACGTAATCGAAGCTCGCATCCACGCCATTCGTGCGCAGGCCGATGTCACCGTTGTTCGCGGGCTGCGTGTCGTAGCTCGCGTTCGCGGTCGTCATGTTGCGATGGCCCGTGCAGTCGAAGTGCGTGCCCTGCGTCGTCTCCGTGCGCGCCTGCAGCGTGATCCAGTCGCCCGACATCTGCGCCCCGAACGGATCGTTGTTGTAGTCGAAGTTCCCCGAGTACACGACGCCCGCATCGACCTCGGGCTGACCCTGCGGCGCCGCGAGGCCGCAGAAGTAGTAGTTCGCGAGATCCTCGTAGCCGATCACGATGCCGACCGAGCGGCGCGTCGAGCTGTTCTGCACGACGTTGTTGACCTTGAGGCGCGCATCGACGAACACGTCGCCGAGCGAGAGGCCCGCGACGACCTGGTGCTGCGACGTCGCGTCGGCTTCATGGAGCGCGCCCATGTCGACCGTCCACGCGCCGCCGGTGACCGCGTGCCAGCCCGGATCGGAGTAGAAGCCCTGGAACAGCGCGATGCGATCGCCGGCCTCGGTCGGGCGCGGGTCGCACGCATCGCCGACGCCGTCGCCATCGGCGTCACCGCCGGCATCGACGATGTGCGGGCAGACGTCGCACGCATCGCCGCGGCCGTCGCCGTCGTGATCGTGCTGGTCGGGGTTCGCGACGGTCGGGCAGTTGTCGGTCGCGTCGGCCACGCCGTCGCCGTCGGTGTCTCCGCTGCCGCCGGTGTTCGATCCGTTCGAGCCGTTCGAGCCCATCGCCGCGTCGGGGCCGCCCGTGCCGTCGTCCCCCGAGTTGTTGCCGTTCGAGTGGAACGAGCAACCGGCAAGTACCATCACGCTGACGAGGACCCTCTTCATCGGCGCGATACTGCGACGGGTTGCGCTACCCTGTCATCATGAAACTGAGCCGGCGGGACGTGCTCCGCCTGGCAGGCGCTGGCGCCGCCGGTCTCGCGCTCGGCTGCGGTGATAACGAACCGTCTCGCCCACCGGGCGTGCATCACGCCTCGCTCGTGCTGGAGCCCGATACCACGGCGTTTTCGGTCGCGGTGTGGTCCAGCCTTTCGCGCAGTGTGGCCGTCTCCGTGCGCGATTCGAGCAACGGCGAGGTGCTCGCGACGATGGTCGATCTCGACGCGGCCGGGCGCGCGGTGATCGACGTGACCGACCTCGTGCCGAGCACGACGTACACGGTCGAGCTGCTCGCCTCGGGCGGCACGCGCCTGGGGCCGCACACCGTGCGCACGGCGCCCTCCCCCGACGATCCGCGGCCGGTGCGCCTCGCGGTGAGCGCCGATCTCGATCCGTCGCCGGAGTTCGTCAGCGACTTGCTCGAGCAGCTCGCGGCGGCCGCGCCCGAGGTCTACGTCTCGATCGGCGACTTCCCGTACACCGACAACGGACCGCCTGCCATGACGGTGCCGGAGTACCGCGCGCGTCACGCCGAGCTGCGCACGTCGCCGCCCGTGCGGGCGTGCTTCGACACGATGGGCGTGCGCGCGATCTACGACGACCACGAGTTTCGCAACGACTGGGACGCGATGTGGGTCGCCGCCGAGCCCGATCGCTACGCGGCCGCGATGCAGGTGTGGGACGAGTTCTTTCCGGTCCGCGGCGCGACCGGCGAGATCCGCTATCGATCGTGGCGGTGGGGCGCGAACGTCGAGTGTTTCCTGCTCGACACGCGCCGGTTTCGCAGCGCCGACGCCGCGCCCGACGACGCGAACAAGACGATGCTCGGCGAGACGCAGCACGCGTGGCTGGTCGCGGGCGTGCGCGCGTCGACTGCGACGTTCAAGCTGATCTTCACAACTGTGCCCCTGAACTTCGCCACCGGCGACGACGCGTGGCACACGTTCACGACCGAGCGCGACCGGCTGTTCGGCGAGCTCGTCGGCGTTGCCGGCGTCGTGTTCTTCAGCGGCGATCAGCACTTCTTCGCCGCGCACCGCCACGCGCACGGGATTCGCGAGTTCCAGGTCGGGCCGCTCGCGCGCGGCCTCGGCATGCCCGGACCGACGGCGCCCGGCGTGGTGTTTCGCAGCGTGCAGTACAACTTCGGCCTGATCGATGTCGACGGCGAGCACCTGACCGTCTGCGGGATCGGCGCCGACGGCACGTGCTTCTATAAGGAGATGCTTTCGGCGTCTGACCTCACGCCGATGTAAGATCGGCGCGAATGGGGAGCGCCAGGACGACGTACCTGGCCGCGTTCGCCGGGCTCCATGCGCTCGACGATGCGGACGAGCGTCGGCGTGTCGCGCGGCAAGGCCTCGCGGTGCTCGCGCAGATCGCGGAGCGCGAGCCGGCGCCGCTCGAGGGGCTCGCGGAGGACGCGCTCTTGAAGAGCGTGCGCGCGGCGCTCAACGACGGCGTGCTCGCGGATCTCAGCTGGCTGTCGCCGGCGGCGGCGGCGATCGCGCTGTTCGAGCTGGCGCAGGCGCTGCCGGCGGGGGCCGAGCGACGCGAGCTCGGGCGGCGCGTGCTGACGCAGCTGCGCGACGCGGACCGCGACACGTTCGTGCGCCTGTTGATCGCGCTCGCGCGCAGCTCGCCGAAGGTCGTCGCGAGCGAAGGGTTGCGCGCGCGCCTCGAGGTCGTGCTGTCGGCGCCGCTGACCGCGCCCGGCGCGATCGGCGAGCTCGCCCTCGGCCTGCTCGCGCAGCCGTCACTCGCGCAGAGCTGGATCGAGATCCCGGCGACCGGCTCGCTGCCCGCGCGCAGGCTCGCGGCGCGCATCCTCGCCCACGGTGCGCGCGAAGCGGTGCGCCGGCTCGACGGCGGCGATCGCGGCGGAGCGCAGGTGCTCGTGCGGCCCGGCGTGCGCGCGGCGCTCGGCCGGCTGCTCGGCGATCGCGAGGCGCTCGTGTGGCGGTTCGCGGGCATCGCGCGCGGGCTGCTCGCGCACGTCGACAGCGAGCTCGCCGATGACATCGATCGCGAGCTGCGCACGACCGCGACGAACACGCAGCTGCGGCGCGCAGCGGCGTCGGCGGCGTCGGCGCTCGAGCGTGGCGGCGCGGCGCAGCGGTGGGCCGGGCTGCTCGTCGAGCGGTCGGCGAAGGAACCCGGCGTCGCGCGCGGTACGATCCTCGGGCTCGCCGGCCTCGCGATCGCCGCACCGGCCGATGCCGACGCGATCGCCGAGCAGCTCGTGCAGCGCGCGCCGCTCGAGGCCGCCGAGTCGCTCGCCGAGCTGCGCCGCGAGGAGGTCGCACCGCTGTTGCCACGGGCGACCGGCGCCGCACTCGCATGGATCCGCGCGCAGATGCAGAGCGACCCCGGTAGTGGGGACGACGGTCGGTGGGCGCTGCTCCACGCACTCGATGCCGAGCTGTCCGATCCGCGCCCCGACGGCATCGGCGTGCCGATCAGCGCGGCGCGCGTCGCGCTCGATCATGGCGACGTGCCGACTGCGCTGCGCGAGGCGCGAGGTGCCGTCGAGGAGATCGGCGCGGCGGCCGAGTGGCTCGCGGGCGCGACCGACGACGATCCGATCGATCGCCGGCACTCGATGCGCCTGCTCCGCGAGCTCGATCGCGAGCTGCTCGCCGACAACGCGCTCGCCGCCGTGCTCGCGCTCGCGCCCGACACCGATCCGGTGCGCGCGCAGTTCGCACGCGCGCTGTCGACGATGGAGAACGCGCTGCTCGCCCGCGAGAGCAAGCCCGAGACCGGCGGCGTCGCGCACGGCGGCCTGCGCATCGCCCGGCTGCGCGCGCTCGTGCGCCTGCTCGACGGCGTGCGCGCGACCGCCGACGCCGACCTCGGCCCGCGGCTCGCCGCCGTGCGCCAGCTGATGGAGCGCGCCCTGCACGATCAATCGTCGCTGCGCCGCGCCGTATGGGCCGCGCTGACGCGCGCGGGCGATGCGCTGCTGCGCGACGGCCACGCCGAGCTGACCGACTTCTTGCTCGCGTGGACGACCGCATTCCCCGACGAGGACTTCGCCATCGTGCGCGAGGCGTCGATGGTGCCGGAGATCGAGCGCACGTTCGACGCGTACGCGCGGTTGCAGCAGGCGACGTGGGCCGCCGCCGACCCCGACGATGGCGATGCGATCCGCGCCGTCGTCGAGCGCCTCGCCGAGCTCGCCGATGCGCTGCCTCCCGAGCAATCGCCGCGCGTCGAATCGGTGCGCCTCGCGCTCGCGCGCGCCGGCAATCAGCTCGCTCGCCTCGCGAGCACGCCGAGCCGCGATGCGATTCCCGCGGGCACCGTCGACGCGCTCGCCAACGAGCTCGGCACGCTCGCCCGCCGCGTCTTCGGCGCACGCCAGCGCATCGGCCTGCCGGCCGAGGATCGCGCCGACGAGCTCGAGCTCGCATTGCGCCAGGTCGCGACGTCGCTCGGCGGTGTGCTCGACGAGCCGGTCGCGCTCGCGATCGACCACGCGCGCATCGCGCTGCCTCCCGCGATCGCCGCCGCGCTCGAGCGCGTGCTCGTGTCGCTCGCGCGCCGGCCACACACGAAGGCCGAGGCGACGTCGGCGATCGCGAGCGAGGCGCTGCTGCCCGGCTGGGTGCCGCTGTCGCGCCTGCTCGGCTCGTTCTACGTCGTGCGCCCGATCGGACGCGGCGCCGGCGGCTCCGTGCTGCTCGCGGTCCGCGCCGACGAGCGCACGCGCGCCGATCGCGAGCTGGTCGCGCTCAAGGTGCCCGACTTCTCGGGCGACGCCGCGCGCAACCTGTCCGAGCAGGAGTTCGAGCGGCTGTTCCGCGAGGAGGCCGGCGCGCTGCTCGCCCTGCCCTCGCACGAGAACCTCGCCCGCTTCATCACGTTCGACGCGAGCGCGCAGCCCAAGCCGATCCTCGTCATGGAGTTCGTGCGCGGGACGAACCTCGAGCGCGCCCTCGAAGGCGCCGAGCTGACAATGCCGCGCGCGCTCGCGATCATCGAAAATTTGCTGTCGGGCCTGCAGGCGATGCACGACGTGTCGATCGCGCATCTCGACGTCAAGCCCGCGAACCTCGTGCTGCGCGAAGGCTCGGGCAACGCCGTGCTCGTCGACTTCGGCCTCGCCGGCCGCCGCATCCGCTCCGGCTGCGGCTCGGTTCACTACGGCGCGGCCGAGGTCTGGCTCGAAAGCGGCGCGAACGGCGAGCCGTTCCCCGCCGATGTCTACGCGGCTGCGTGCGTCGCGTTCGAGGTGCTGACGAACCGCGTGCTCGTCGGCGGCGAGTCGATCAAGGCCGTGCTCGATCAGCACTTCTCGAAACAACCAGGCCACGAGCTGCTCTCGCGCCTCGAACGCAACCGCCGCTTTGCGCCGCTCGCGGAGCTGCTGCGCGCCGCGATCGCACGCGATCCGAAGCGCCGCCCGACCGCCGCCCGCCTGCGCGCCGGCTTCAACGCGATCGCGCCCGACCTGCGCACGCAGGCCTGGCCGATTGCTGTGTAAGCGCGCCGACGAGCTTTCTGCGCAGCGCTCCCTGCCTACATCCACATAGCGGTACGCTCGGGCCATGGCGAATCGAGCCGACTCCGGAACCCCGGTGAAGCCGCAGCGCGGCTTTCCGTGGCGACTTTGGATGTACGCGATCCTGATGACCGCCGGCACGGGCGCGGGTGGCTATTTCGCGTGGAAGTATCGCGCGGACGCGAACACGTCCTCCGAGGCGTGGGCGAAGTGCAGCCTCGAGCAGGGTCCGATCAAGAAGGCGATCGACGAGGCGAAGGCAAAGGCCGGCACCTGCGATACCGCACTGTCCGCGTCGACCCAGAAGGCGCAGCAGCTCGAGACGCAGCTCGGCGAGTTCAGCAAGAACCTCAACGCGAGCAAGGACGAGCTCGAGAAGCTGCGCGCACAGAAAGCCGAAGCCGACAAGCGGATGGCCGCGATCGAGGACATCCAGAAGCAGTTCGCGAAGATGATCGACACCGGCCAGCTCAAGATCAGCGCGCGCCGCGGCGAGCTCGTGATCTCGCTGCCGGCCGAGGTGCTGTTCCCGTCGGGCTCGGCCGAGCTGTCGAAGACCGGCGAGTACGCGGTCGTCGAGGTCGCCGCCGTGCTCAAGAAGTTCCCCGAGCGCCGCTATCTCGTCGTCGGCCACACCGACAACCAGGACTTCGCGAAGACGAAGGCGGGCACGCCAGCCGTCCCGACCTGCGCGCCGGCTGACAACTGGCAGCTCTCGACGGAGCGCGCGCTCACGGTCACGCGCGTGCTGATCACGGCAGGCATGGATCCGAAGAACGTCATCCCGGCGGGTGCCGGCGATCACGATCCGGTCGCGAGCAACGCGTCGGCGGACGGCCGCGCGAAGAACCGCCGCATCGAGATCGCGCTCCTGCCCGCGATCAACGAGCTGCCGCCGCTGCCGGCGGGCATCGCCGACGAAGCCGCGGGCTCCGGCGCGAAGTAGCGCGCGCGTACCGCCTATGGGCAGTGCGTCGCCTTGAGCGACAGCGTGTCGAAGAAGAAGTTCGTCACGTTCGTGATGTCGTTCGTCGACGTGAAGCGCAGCCGCACCGTCTGGCCCGCGGGCAGATGCGTGAACGTGTGCGAGAACGCGGTCCACGTCGAGCCGGTGACCGTCAGGTTCGTCGGCGCCATCACGTTCTCGATCGGCGTGCCGTTCGTCTGCAGCAGATCGACCGAGGCCGTGTCGTAGACGGTCGTCGTCGACGTCTCGTTCGTGCCGACGACGTAGTAGCCGGTGAGCACGAGCGCGGTCGTACCGGGCGGGACGACGAAGTCCTGCCACACGACGTCGGTGACGCTGTTCATGCTCTTGCTCTGACCGTCGAAGCCGCCCATCCACGCCTTGTACGGCGCGGTCTGCGCCGCGAAGCCGTCGCTCGTGATCGGCGGGTACGTCGGATCGATCGGCGTCTCATTCCAGCCCGTGCCGACCGGCGTCAAATCGAACACCGGGTTCTGCAGCAGCTCGGTCGTCTGCGGGACGCACGCATCGGGCGGCGCCGCATCGATCGGGCGCGCGTCGGGACGTGCATCGGGCGGCGCGTCGATGTGCGGCGCGGCGTCGGCCGGCGCATCGGGGTGGCCCTCGATGTTGCCGTCGAGGAAGACCTTCGCGTCGGCCTGGCCGTTCGGCGCGTCCTGCTGCTGCTTCGCGGCGGAGCCGGAGGCACAGCCCGCGAGAACGACCGCGGCGAGGACACGCTTCATGAACGCGGAGATAGCCCGCCCCCAGGTCCATTTCAATGACGATCTGGGGGCGGGTGTGGGCTGCGCTACAACGCCGACGTTAGACCGCGGTGCCCGCCATCGACCGCCGAGCCGCCGCCGCCGCAGGCTGCCAGCCCGAGCGGGCGACCCGCAGCCAGAACAGCGCCGCGCCGACGACGATCTCGATCGCCAGGCCGATCCAGCCGCCCACGGCCCCGAGCCCCCAGTGCATGCCGAGGAGCAGGGTCAAGGGAGGCGTCGTCAGCCAGGAGGTCGCGATCCCGACGACCGCCGCGTAACGGACGTCAGAGGCGCCGCGGAGCACACCACGGGCGATCACGTTCGCCGCGTCGGCGACGAGGAACGCGAGGCTGACGTGGAGCAGCATCGTCGCGCGGACGGCGAGCGCGTGATCCCCCGCCGACATCGCGCGCGCGATCATGCTGCCGAGTACCGCGTAGCCGACGAGGCAGACCGACGAGTAGCCCGCGCCCAGCGCGAGCGCACGACGCGCGACGCGAGGCACGAGGTGATCGCGGTTGGCGCCGACCGCCTGACCGACGAGCACGGCCGCCGCTTCGGCGAGCGCGTGCGCGGGCAGGAAGGACACGTTGATCAGGTGGAGGACCATCTGATGAGCCGCACCGTCGACGGCGCTCATGCGAGCGACGAGGACCGTGAGGATCAGAAACGATCCGACCTCCATGATGAACTGGATGCCGTTGGGCACGCCTTGCGACCACACGTCGCGGACGGCGCGGCGCGACCACGCAAGCGCGCGCAGCTGCGTGCGCATCGGCCACGCGAGCATCGCGAGCTCGGTCACGTTGCCGCAGATCGTCGCGACCGCCGCGCCTTGCACGCCCCAGTGGAGGCCGAGGATCAAGGTCGCGTCGAGCGCGATGTTGACGGCGTTGCCGGCGAGCGATGCGCGCATCGGCGCGGTCGAGTTACCGACGCCGTAGCTGGCCTCGCGAAGCGCGGCGTAGACGAGCACGAGCGGCGCGCCGAGCGAGCGGATCGCGAGGTACTGCGCGGCGAAGTGACCGGCGCGCGGCGACGCCGACAGCTTGACGAGCAACGGTGCGACGAGCTGGCCGGCCGCGAGCGCGGCGACACCGAGAACGACGGCGATGCCGAGCGCGGCGCCGATCAGCTCGGGCAGACGATCGCGGCGACCTGCGCCAACGGCTTGCGAGACGAGCGTCTTCGCGCCGCGGAGCAACCCGATGCCGAAGCAGACGAGCGCGAAGCCGATCACGCCGGCAAGGCCGACGCCGGCGAGCTCGTCCGCGCCGACCTGCGCGACGAACGCGGTCGACGCGAGCGTCATCGTCGAGAACGAGACCATCGAGACGGTGATCGGCCACGCGAGGCGCAGCAAGGCGCGGCCGGGATGTTCGGACCAGGTCAAGGGAGCAGAGCTTGTAGAGACACCGAGAACAGACATGACGAAGTGCCTTCCGAGACAGAAGGTGGATGCGCCGGGCGCATGGACCGGCTCATGGAGGAGCCCGGTTCGCGCCGAAACGAAACAGGGGCTCCAGGGTTGCTGGAGCCCGCGTCAGGGAGGGAGAAGTCTCGGGTCAGCCGACCGAGCCTCGCCTGCCGCGGGCCACGCCGCAGTCGACGATCATCGTCGTCGTCTGCGAGCACGTGTACGGGGTGGCGAGTTTCATCGGCGAATCTCCGGTCTCGAAACTTACTCTCGCGCCACGCCCGCGATCCGTCAAGGATCGTGTTCGCAGCCCGACAATTGAGTGCAACCAGATACTGGGGACGCTTTCTCACTTCGCAACCATCGCGAAGGTTGTGAAGTGAGAAAGCGTCCCCACCTAAATCGGCGAATCTCCCGGATTCGGTGGGTGGAGAAGTGAGAAAGCGTCCCCAGGAATGTCCGGCCGTCCGGGCTGGTTGACAGGCCGCTCCCCAGGCGGTTTTCTCCAGGCCCCCACTCTTCTTATGTCGGATCGACTCACCGAAGACGTCTCCAAGCTCCAAGGGCAGTTCTCGACGCTCAAGGTAGAGGTCGGCAAAGTTCTCGTCGGTCAAGACGAGATGCTTCACCGCCTGCTGCTCGGTCTACTCGCGGGCGGCCACGTGCTGCTCGAAGGTGTGCCCGGCCTCGCGAAGACGCTCGTCATCCGCACGCTCGCCGACGCGCTCGAAGGCACGTTCTCGCGGATCCAGTTCACGCCCGACATGCTGCCCGGCGACGTCGTCGGCACGCAGATCTACAACCCGCGCGAGGGCACGTACTCCGTCAAGAAGGGGCCGGTGTTCGGCAACTTCATCCTCGCCGACGAGATCAACCGCGCGCCGGCGAAGGTCCAGGCCGCGCTGCTCGAGGCGATGCAGGAGCGCCAGGTCACGCTCGGCGATCAGACGTTCAAGCTCAACGAGCCGTTCCTCGTGCTCGCGACGCAGAACCCGATCGAGCAGGAGGGCACGTATCCGCTGCCCGAAGCGCAGCTCGATCGCTTCATGCTCAAGGTCAAGGTCGGCTATCCGACGCGCGAAGACGAGGTCAAGATCATCGATCGCATGGCGGGCTCGGGCAGCGAGCCGCACGCGAGCAAGGTCATGACGTGTGACGAGATCCTCGCCGCGCGCGAGGTCGTGCGCCACGTGTTCGTCGACGACAAGGTCAAGCGCTACGCCGTCGACCTCGTCGCCGCCACGCGCGATCCGAAAGCCTCGGGCGTCGCCGCGCTCGCGCCGCTGATCGACAACGGCGCCTCGCCGCGTGCATCGATCGCGCTCGTCAAGGTCGCCAAGGCGCAGGCGCTGCTCTCCGGGCGCGCGTACATCTCGCCGCACGACGTCAAGACGATCGCGCACGACGTGCTCCGCCACCGCGTCCTCGTCAGCTACGAGGCCGAGGCGCAGGGCAAGACCACCGACCACGTGATCGCGCAGATTCTCGAGAACGTGCCCGTTCCGTAGAGGCGTCATGCTTCCCGCCGAGATCGCGCAGGCCGTCAAGCGCATCCAGTTCATCACCGGCCGACAGGTGTCGGACGTGATGGCCGGCGCGTACCTCAGCGTGTTCAAGGGCCGCGGCATGGAGTTCGACGAGGTGCGCCCGTACGTCCCCGGCGACGACATCCGCGCGATCGACTGGAACGTCACGGCGCGCACCGGCGAGCCGCACATCAAGCGGTTCGTCGAGGAGCGCGAGCTGACCGTGATGCTGCTCGTCGACGTCAGCGCATCACAGGACTTCGGCTCGGGCCGGCGCAGCAAGCTCGAGGCGGCCGTCGAGCTGTCGGCGCTCCTCGCGCTGTCCGCCGTCGAGAACGGCGACAAGGTCGGCCTCCTCTTGTTCCACGGCGGCGCCGACCTCTACATCCCGCCGCGCAAGGGCGGCAAGCACGCGCTGCGCATCGTCCGCGAGGTGCTCGCGCGCGGCCAGGGCGTCGCCGAAGGCCCGGCGAAGCGCCCGCTGCTGCCCGCGTTCGCGCGCCGCTGGTTCGCGAAGCTGCAGCGAGTCACGCGCGAGGCGCCGCGCCGCTCGACGAGCATCGCCGCCGCACTCGAGTTCTGCCGCCAGGTCCTGCCGCGACGCGCGGTGCTGTTCCTGATCTCCGACTTCATGGACGACGGCTACCTCCAGGTCCTCCGCCACGCGAACCGCAAGCATGACGTCGTCGCGTCGCTGATCACCGATCCGCGCGAGGCCGACATGCCGCCCGCCGGCCTCGTCACGCTCGAGGACGCCGAGACCGGCGCCGAGCGCCTCGTCGACACGCGCAGCCCCGCGTTCCGCGCCGAGCTCGCCGCGCGCGCCGCCACCCGCCAGCAGAAGCTCAAGGACGAGCTGCGCGCGACCGGCATGGACCTCGTCGTGTTCGATGCGTCGCAGTCGATGGTCGATCCGCTGCTGCGGTTCTTCCGCGAGCGCGAGCGGAGGCTGCGATGAGGTGCCTCGTGTTGCTGTTCGTCGTCGCGTGCGGCGGCAAGAGCCTGCTCGACCAGCAGCAGGTCACCGCGGCCGAGCCGACGAAGGACGCGGTCACGAAGACGACAGAGAACGGCCCGGTCAAGGCGACCGTGACCGTGTGGCCGCCGAAGCCGTCGCTCGGCGATCCGATCTATCTGCGTCTCGATGTCGATGCGGCCGCTGGCGTGTCGATCGATGCGCCGTTCCAGGAGGCCGGCGATCAGCGCATGGGCCGCTTCCAGGTCACCGGCTTCCAGCGCGACACCCAGCACAAGAGCGATGGCGGCGTGCACGAGCGCCAGACGTACACGCTCGAGGCGCCGGCGTCGGGCAAGCAGCGCATCCCGCACCTCCGGCTCGAGATGGTCGACACGCGCCCCGGTCAGGGCAGCGAGGTCGGCAAGACGCAGGAGATCCTGACCGACGAGGTCCCGCTCGACATCGCGCCGGTGAAGGCGGAGGCGATCGCCGCCGAGCTCAAGCCGGCGCCGGGCAAGCTCGACGAGAACGTCGGCGGTCCGCCGTGGACGTGGATCCTGCTCGGTGGCTCGCTGATCATGATGCTCGGCGCGGGCGGCGTGCTCGCGTGGCGCGTGCTCGGCACGAAGCGCCGGATCGCCGAGCAGCGCAGCGCGTATGAAGATGCGATCGCGGCGCTCGCCTCGCTGCAGAAACGCGGTGCGCCGTCGGCCGAGGATGCGGATCGCTGGTTCGTCGAGCTGTCGGCGATCGTGCGCAGGTACCTCGAGCACCGCTACGACATCCGCGCGCCCGAGCTGACGACCGAGGAGTTCTTGCAGGAGGCCGCGCGCGCCCGCGAGCTCACACAGGAGCATCGCGCACAGCTCACCGCGTTCCTCGAGCGGTGCGACCGCGTCAAGTTCGCCGGCTATCGCCCCGACGAGGCCGAGTCGCTCGCGACGCTGCAGGCCGCGCGCACGTTCGTCGAGGACACGAAGGCCCCCGAGCAGCCGCCCGCGAAGGAGGCCGCGTGATCCACCTGCCCTTCGAATTCGCGCATCCGTACTTCCTGCTCGCCGCGCTCGCCGCGCTGCCGGCGCTGTACTTGTCGCAGCGCGCCGCCGGTCGCGTCGTGTTCTCTTCGCTGCGCGCGCTGCCGCTGCACGGCGAGACGTGGCGAACGCGGATCGCGTGGCTGCCCGATGCGCTGATCGTGCTCGCCGTCGTCGCGATGGCGATCGCGCTCGCCGGGCCGCGCCAGGGAGACAAGGGCTCGCGCGTCCGTCGCGAAGGCATCGCGATCATGATGGCGGTCGACGTCTCGGGCTCGATGCGCGCGCAGGATCTCGCCGGCAAGGACGGCGCGACGTGCAGCCCCGACGGCCGCGACCCGACGCGCCTCGGCGAGGTCAAGCGGCAGTTCGAGCGGTTCGTGCTCGGCGGTCCCGGCCTCGACGGCCGCCCCGACGACGCGATCGGCCTCGTCGCGTTCGCGCGCTACGCCGACACACGCTCGCCGCTGACGCTCGACCACCCGAACCTGATCGCGGCGGCGCGCTCTCTCGACTTCGCCGCGCCCGACGAGGATGGCACCGCGATCGGCGCGGGCCTCGAGCTCGCCGTGCAGCGCCTCGCCGATTACAAGGCGCACAGCAAGGTGATCGTGCTGTTGACCGACGGCGAGTCGAACGTCCGCGACATCGACGAGGATCAGGCGATCCAGGACGCGCACGACGCCGGCATCAAGGTCTACACGATCGGGGCAGGCACGACCGGCGTCGCGCCGATCTGCGCCGACCGCGGCGACGGCCGCACGCAGCTGATGCAGATGGGCGTGTCGATCGACGAGTCGCTGCTGCGCAAGATCGCCGACAAGACCGGCGGCCAGTACTTCCGCGCCACCGATCAGGCGAGCCTGTCGCGCATCTACGCGCAGATCGACAAGCTCAACCGCACGACGATCGAAGAGGAGCGCTTCCTCGAGTACCGCCAGTTCTATCCGTACTTCCTCGGCACCGCGCTGCTGCTCGTCGCGCTCGCGCTGCTGTTGCGCGGCGGCATCCTGCGGAGGTTGCCGTGAGCCTGTTCGGCTGGAAGCCGGTCCACCCGGCCTACATCCACTTCGTGTGGCTCGGCCTGCTCGTGATCACGGTCGCCGTGATCCAGGAGCTGCGCGCACGCGACGCGCTGACGGCGTTCATGTCGCCCGTGATGCAGCGCCGGCTGACCGCACAGGCGAGCTTCTCGCGGACGCTGCTGCGCCTCGGCCTGTTGCTCGGCTGCTTCGTGTGCGGCGTGTGGGCGCTGACGCAACCGCGGGCGCGCGGCGTCACGGAGACGGTGCCGGCCGCCGAGGCGAGCGCCGACGTGATGTTCGTCCTCGATACGTCGCGGTCGATGCTCGCCGAGGATGCCGCGCCGAACCGCCTCGCGCGCGCGAAGCTGGCGGCGCTGGATTTGATGCGGCGCGCGAAATCGGACCGGCTCGGCTTGGTCGCGTTCTCC
>JAFAOG010000022.1 GCA_019237945.1 Deltaproteobacteria bacterium
CCGGCCGCCGCGTCGCGCGCACGCAGCCACCGCCGCCGCCGCCCGCCGCGAAGAAGTCGCGCGTGCAGCCCGTCTACGACGAGGACCTGCACGGCGCGCCGACGATGATCATCGACATCGGCCGCATGCGGCAGCGCCGCCGCTAGGGCGTCTGCACGGCGCCGGCCTTCATCACCCAGCGCACGTGCTCGAGCTGCGTGATGTCGGCGAGCGGATCGCCCGGCACGGCGACAAGGTCGGCGTACTTGCCGGGCGCGATCACGCCGACGTCGCTGTGCGCGCAGGTCGCGGAGCCCGGCTTGCACAGCGGATCGAGCAGCGCGCCGGCCGACGACGTCAGCGACCGCACGACCGCCGCCGGCGACATGCCCGCCTCGACCATCAGCTTCGCCTCGGCCGCCGGGTTCATGTTCCACGGAAACGCGCCCGCATCGGTGCCGAACACGATCCGCACCCCACGCTTGAACGCGCGCGCGACGGCCGCCTTGTGCGCCGGCATCATGAACGACCGCGGGTTCGGCCCGAGCTTCTTCTCGCTGTACGCGTAGGCGAGCATCGTCGGGCACCACGCGACCTTCTGCGCGACCATGCGCGCGACGAGATCATCGGTCAGCCCCTGCCCGTGCTCGAGCGAATCGACGCCCGCGCGCAGCGCCGAGTCGATGCCGTCCCAGCCGTTCGCGTGCGCCGCGACCTTGACGCCGAGCCGGTGCGCCTCGTCGACGATCGCCGCTGCCTCCGCCGGCGTGAAGTTCACGATGCTGCGCACGGGCCTGTCGCGCGTGCCCTCGTACACGCCGTGGTCCGCATAGAACTTGATCCAGTCGGCGCCGTTGCTGACTTGCTCGCGCACCGCCTTGCGGATCGACTCGGCGCCGTCGACGGTCTGCACGCCGATCGGCATCGTCAGCTCCCAGCTGTACCCGCGCAGCGGATACATCCCGGTCGGCGCGAGAGCGCGCGTCGCGACGAACATCCGCGGCCCCGGTACGACGCCCTTCGCGATCGCGGTCTTCACGTCGACGTCGGCGTACATCGCGCCCTCGGTCTCGAGATCGCGCAGGCTCGTGAAGCCGTAACCGAGCGCGCGCCGCGCGTTCGCCGTCGCCTCGATCGTGCGATACGGCGTGCTCTTCTTCAGCAGGATCGCGTCGTACACGCCCGGCCCGACGTCGTCGTCGAGAAACACGTGCGTGTGCGCGTCGATCAGGCCGGGCAGCAGCGTCGCGCCGCCGAGATCGATCACGGTCGCCGCCGGATACTTCGCGGCGAGCTCGCCGGCGGGCGCGACCGCGACGATCCGCTCGCCATCGACGGCAACAGCGACGCCATCGCGCGCGCGGTCACTGACGCCGTCGAGCAGGTGCGCGGCCTTGATGATGATCGGACTTCCGTGCGCATTCGCCGCGAGCAGCGCGCAGATGACGAGGCTCCGCATGTCCCGTGCTTATCGCAGCTCGAGCTGAAGCGACAGGATCTCGTCGCCGGGACGCACCGTGACGTGCAGCGAGCCGTTCAGCGTGCCGCTCGGGCCGTTCTGGCTCGCCGAGATGCCGACGTCGCCGGTCGGGCAGTCGTGGAGGCGGAACTCGCCCTGCGCGTCGGCGTCGCCCTCGACGGTGAGATCGCCCGCGCGCACGATGATGTGGGCGCCCGCGAGCCGCTGCCCGCGCGAGTCGCGCACCGTGCCCCCGAGCAACGCGCCGCGGGCGAGATCGATGCGGACGTCGCGCACGCTCGCCGCACCGGGCGCGTGAGACGCCGCGACGTCGAGCTCGCGCTGCGCCTCGAGGTAGCCCGGCAGCTTGACGTCGAGCTTCCAGTGGCCGATGCGCAGCGGGCCGAGCTTCCAGTGCCCGACCTTGTCGGTCGTCGTCTCCGCCGTCGCGCCTTGCGGGCCTGCGCCGGTCACGGTCACCGAGGCGAGCGGGCCGCCGCTGACCGCATCGAGCAGCGCGCCTTCCGCGGCTCCGCCGAGCGCGAGCCGCAGGTGGACGTGGTCGCCCGCCGACGACGCGACCGCATCGAGCTCGTCGGACGGATAGTCAGGATGCGAGACGCGCACGCGCAGATGTCCGCGCGGCAGCATGTCGAGCGTGAACGTGCCGTCGTTCGCGGTGACGGTGCCGCGGCCATCGGCGGGACCGCCCGCGACCTCGATGCGCGCGCCGCCGATCGGAGCGCCGGCCGTGTCGTCGAGCGTGCCCGCGAGGAGCGCATCGGCGACCTCGAGCACGAGGTCCTCTTTCTGCTCGCCGGCATCGCGGCCCTTGCCGGGCGCGAGCTCGACGGACTTGTGCGCATCGACATGCCCGTACGCCGTCGCGCGCAGCTCGATCGTGCCGACGAGTGGGCCGAGCCGGTACGCGCCGTCGGCGTCCGTGAACGCCTCGAGCGGGGCGCCGAGCTCGGGTTGCGCGGTGACCTGCGCGCCGATCACGGGCGCGCCGTGTTGATCGCTGACCTTGCCGAACACGAACGTGCCCGCGGAGAGCACGACATCGACGCCCCCGACGAGCTCGCCCGCGCCGACGGATACCGCGTGCGACTTTCCTTCCGCGAACGCACCGGCGACCGCGAGCACGGTGATCTTTCCCTTCGGCAGCCCGCGAATGCGGTAGCGCCCATCCGCGCCGGTGACCCAGATCGACGCGCGCGATGCATCGACCGCGAGCGGCGGCGGATCGCCGGCGAGCGAGCCGACCGGCGACGCCGGATCGACGACCGCCGCCGGGCGCGCGACCTCCGCCCCCGGCGGCGGGATCGGCGGAATCGGCCCGAGCATCACGCCGAGCTCGCCGCGCGCGAGGAACTGCGGATCCGCGAACTGCTGCGTCGTGTCGGCGATCGGCGCCGCCGTGCGCCCGCTGAAGCGGCGCAGCTTGTCGGCATCGACCTGCGCCGAGATCTCGGTCGGCGTCGGGCCCGCGGTCAGCGCGCGCACGCTCGCGCCCTCGACCGGATGGCCATCGCCGTCGAGCACCCGACCCTCGATCGCACCGCCGCGCACGAGCGCGAGCTCCGGCACGCCCTTGCCGGCGTCGAGCTCGACACCACCCGGCGAGCTGTAGCCCGGCGCGAACGCATCGGCGATCCATCGCCCGTTCGGCACGCCCTCGATCCGGAACTCACCGTCGTCGCGCGTGCGCGCATAGCGCGGCGCCTGATCGTCGCCAACGGGCCGCAGCTCGACGGCCGCGACGAGCCCGGTGCCCTCGTCCTTGTCGATCACGCGCCCGACGACGATCGTCCCCGCCTCGAGCCGCAGCTCGAGCGGCCCGAACGGCCCCGCGCCGAGCCGGTTGACGCGAACCGCACGCGCGGCAAGCGCACCTTGCCACGCGTATACCTGGTAGCGGCCCTCGGGCAGGTTCGGCACGCTGAACGCGCCCTTGCCGTCGGTCTTCACCTCGATGCCGCCGCCGATCGCATCGCCGCGAATGCCGACCATCGCCGCCGCGACCGGCTTGCCGCCGTCGGTCACCGTCCCGTCGATCGTCACTTGCCGCGCGACGACGATGCGCGCCTCGTCGGACGGCACCGGCACGAAGCGCACCTCCGCCGCGAGCAGGCCCTTGCCGCTGACGCGCAGCCGGTATCGACCCGGCGCGATGCCGTCGATCACGAAGTGACCGTCGGCACCGGTCAGCGGCGCGACCGCGACCGCGGCGGTGGGCTGCGAGGCCGAGCCCGCGCCCGCTGGATGCGCTGACGCGCCCGCCGCGCTCCCCGAACCGGCCGCGCTCCCCGAACCGGCCGCGGACCCGACGTGCGCCCCCGCGAGCGCGCGATCGGGCGCGCCCTTCTCCAGCTCCGCCGTCACCTCGGCATCCGCGACCGGCAGGCCCGCGCCGTCGACGACGAACCCGGTCAGCCGCGTGCCGCCCTTCAGCTCCGCCGGAATCACGGGCGCCGCCGGCGCGCGCACCGCCGCACCGCCGTCCTTCTTCGCGACGATCGGCGCCGTGCCGCCATGCCTCGCGTGCCCGCGCAGCGCGATCACGAGCACGAGCGCCGCGACGACGGCCGCGCCTGCCCCGAGGATGACCATCCGGCGCCTGTTCACGCAGCAGCAATGATAGTCTGGGTGTGGGATGGCGCAGCCACTGTTTGCCAATCAGCGCGAGACGAACCTGTCGTCCACCGTGGCGCTCGTCGAGGAGATCCTCCGCGAGCTCGGCCATGACCCGGCCGCGAGCCGCCAGGAGGCCGCGCACCACACGTGGCGCATCAAGACCGGCTCCGCGATGACGCGGATCTCGGTGTTCCCGACGGGCGAGCTGTCGCACATCCGCGTCGAGGCGGTCGTGATCACGCTCGACGAGAAGGTCGATCGCCCGTCGCTGTTCGCGCACCTGCTGTTCCAGAACGTGTCGCTCTGCGGCGTCGCGTTCGCGCTGCACGGCGAGCGCGTCGTGCTCGTCAGCGAGCGCTCGACGATCGATCTCGATCGCAGCGAGGTCCGCGATCTGATCATCCGTGTCACGACGACAGCCGATGACCACGACGATCGCCTCGTCGCGGCGTTTGGCGGTGTGCTCGGCGAGGCCGAGCCGGCCAGCTAGCGGACTTCGCGCGCGGTCGGAACGTCGCGGCCGCGCGGACCCTCGTCCAGCGCGATCGACGTCAGCACGTTCGGGCACAGCGTCAGCTCGCCGGTCTCGCGAACGACGCGCCCGCGCGAGTCGATGAGCTTGGCGTCGGAAAGCACGACGAACTCCACCGGCCCAGAGGACGGCTGGCAGGACGCGACGTATCCGGTGATCCGCGCACCCGTGTCGTACTCGATCATCACGCGATGACTGATCAGGTCGTGCAGCTTCGAGTAATTCGGCATCGCCAGGCCCGTATATCACACAACGCCGGTCAAAACCGTCCAAGGGCCGTCACGCCCGCGCCCGACGGCGACACCCACGGCACGACCTCGACGCTCGAGCGCTTCGCCTGGCTGCGATGCCAGATCACGTACGCGGTGGTCGCGATCGCGGCCGCCCCTAGCACCGCGCCGACGGCAGCCAGGTGCGAGCCCGAGTGCGCCGCCGCCGTGTGCGGGGCATTCGTCGGCGCGACGCGCGCGATCGAGGAGCTGCGTTGAAGCGCGAAGCCGCGCTCGACCAGCGAATTCACGTCGTGGATGTCGTGGAAGTCTTCGCGGCCCGCGCTGCAGCCGGTGAAATTCACGGTGCACTGCGCGACGTGACACGTACAGATCGCCATCGTCTGCGCGAGGTTCATCTCGCACGCCGACTGCGAAGCGTCGCAGTAGTGGTTGGGCGGGCACGAGCCGTTGTTGCTCGACGTGATGTCGAAGCAGTACACGCCGCCGCCCGCGAGCCCATACAACAGATATGCGGCCGCGCCGCCGAGCCCGATGATCAGCAACACCTCGCCGGCGTTCGGCCCGTGATGCGCCTTCTTGTCGCCGCCCGCCTTCTGCTCGAGCGCCTTGATGTCACACTTGTCGACGCACGAGTTGCAGGCGGGCGTGTTCGTGCAGTGCGCGAACTGGCTGTCGCTCGTCTCGAAGTTGAAGTTGTTGTGCTCGCCGCGCGTGCTGATCTCGGGGTGGTCCTTGCAGTGAGCAAAGATCGAGAACTTTCCCTCGCGCAGGAAGGTCACCTCGTTGCCGTTGAGCGCGCCGTGCGCGAGCCCATCGGCGCCGCTGTTCTCGCCGATCTCGAATACCGGTTCGCAGCCGCTCACGACATTGCCGTGCGCGTCGCGCGCGATCACGCCGACCTTCACCTGCGAGCCCGGCTTGTACTGGGCGTGCGCGTTGTCGGCGACGTCGTTTCGCCCCGTCACGACCAGCTGGATGCTGAACACGCCTTGCGGCGCCCCGTACGGACCGCCCGGCCCGTCCGCACCGCCGCCGTAGGGCGTCCCACCGCCGGCTTCGGGCGTGGCACCGCCGCCGTTCGCGCCACCGCCTGCGTTCGCACCGCCGCCGTTCGCGCCACCGCCTGCGTTCGCACCGCCACCGCCCGCGTTCCCGCCGGCACCACCGCCGCCGTTCGCGCCGCCACCGCCG
>JAFAOG010000048.1 GCA_019237945.1 Deltaproteobacteria bacterium
CCAGCGATAGCCGTACGGCTCGAGCGTGATGCGGTGGCGGCCTCGCTTGTCGGGCTCGCTGTGCGCGTTGTCGAAGAGGGAGACGAGCTTGTCGGCGAGGGGGAGCGTGATCTCGAGGTTCTCGCCGCACAGGTTGTGGACGGTGACGACCGCGTTGTTGCGCCAGTCGTAGCGCATGACGAGGACGCCCGGGTTCTTGACGTCGATCACGTCGAAGTCGCCCCAGCCGAGCTCGGGGACTTCTTTGCGCATGCGGATCAGGCGCTCGGTCCAGTTGAGTAGGGAGTTTGGATCGCGGCGCTGATCGGCGGCGTTGAGTTGCTGGTAGGCGTAGGGGCCGTCGTCGATCACGGGGAGGATCGGCTTGTCGGCGCGCGTGAAGCCGGCGTGCGGTTCGGTCGACCACTGCATCGGGGTGCGCGCGCAGTTGCGCTCGGGGAGCTCGAGGTTGTCGCCCATTCCGAGCTCGTCGCCGTAGCGGATGACGGGCGTGCCGGGGAGGGTGAACATCAGCGAGTACGCGCACTCGATGCGGCGGCGGTCACCTCGTAGCATGGGGGCGAGGCGGCGGCGGATGCCGCGGTCGTAGAGCTGCATGTCCTTGTCGGGGCCGAGCGCCTCGAAGACTTTTTCGCGCTGCGCGTCGGTGAGGCGGCCGAGGTCGAGCTCGTCGTGGTTGCGCAGGAAGTTTGCCCACTGCGCGTCGGCGGGGAGGTCGCGCGTCTGCTCGAGGGCGCGGACGAGCGGGCGCGTGTCGGAGGTCGCGAGCGCGTAGAACAGGCGCTGGTTGACCCAGAAGTTGAACATCATCTCGAGGCGGTCGCCGTCCTCGCCGAAGTAGCTCGGGTTGTGTCGCGGCTCGACGTTCGCCTCGGCGAGGATGATCGCGGACCCGCGGCGCCACTGCAGGAACTCGCGGAAGTCGCGCAGCATCGTGTAGTGCTCGACGTGCTGCTCGTGCAGGCCCTTGCCCTGGATCACGAACGGGATCGCGTCCATGCGGAAGCCGTCGACGCCGAGCTCGAGCCAGAAGCCCATGATCTTCCGGATCTCGTCCTGGACCGCGGGGTTCTGCGTGTTCAGGTCGGGCTGGAAGTCGTAGAAGCGGTGGAAGTAGTAGGCGCCCGCGATCTTGTCGCGCGTCCACGTCGTCTTCTGGACGCCGGGAAACACCATGCCCTTCTCGGCGTCCTTCGGCTTCTTGTCGGACCACAGGTAGAAGTCGCGATAGCGAGATTTGGGATCGCGGCGCGCCTCCTGGAACCACTTGTGCTGATCGCTCGTGTGGTTGACAACGAGATCGATCAGCACGCGGATGCCGCGCTGCTTCGCCTGATGCGTGAAGTCGACGAAGTCACCGAGGTGCCCGAAGCACTCGTCGACCGCGTAGTAGTCGCTGATGTCGTAGCCGTCGTCGCGGCGCGGTGACTTCTGAAACGGCATCAGCCACAGGCACGTGACGCCGAGACCCGCGAGGTAGTCGAGTCGTCGCATCAGGCCCTCGAAGTCGCCGATGCCGTCGCCGTTGCTGTCCATGAACGTGCCGACGTGCAGGGAGTAGACGACCGCGTTCTTGTACCAGAGGTCCTTGATCACGCTCCCGTGTGTGGTCCGGAGCGTGCGATGCGGCAACGCTCCAGAGGTCGCCTCACGCCGACCTGCGATCGACAGTCAGGAGTTCTGACCGGGACGGAACCGTCCTGCGACAGGCTCGTCATCAACACTGGCGAGGATGCGCGCGCGTGAACGACGTCGACTATCGACTCATCGCGAATCTCGGCCGCGGCGGTATGGCCGATGTCTTCTTGGCCGCGCGGCTGGGGCCCGCCAGCTTCACGAAGCTCGTCGTGATGAAGCGGCTACGGTCCGATCTCGTCGAGCCGCAGTTCCGGACGCTGATGCTCGACGAGGCGCGGCTCGCGGCGCGGCTGCATCACGCGAACATCGTGCAGACGAACGAGGTCAGCGACCGGGACGGCCTGCCGTATCTGATCATGGAGTATCTCGAAGGCTGCTCGGTCGCGCAGGTCATGCGCGCGGCGGCGCGGGCCGGCGTGCGGATCGAGCTTCCGTACGTGCTGCGCATCGTCAAGGACGTGCTCGCGGCGCTGATCTACGCGCACGGCCTGACCGACTACGACGGGCGCCCGCTGCACGTCGTGCATCGCGACGTGTCGCCGCAGAACATCTTCTGGACGTACGACGGGCAGATCAAGCTGATGGACTTCGGCATCGCGAAGTACGCGCTGTCGTCGCTGCAGACCGAGATCGGGATGATCAAGGGCAAGCTGCCGTACATGCCGCCCGAGCAGGCGCGCGGCGAGCGCGTCGACGAGCGCGCGGATCTGTACGGGCTCGGCGTGGTGATGTGGGAGCTGGTGGCGGGGCGCCGGCTGTTCCGCGCGCCGAACGCGGCGGCCGAGCTGCACAACGTCCTCTACATGCGCGTGCCGGTGCTCGACGAGATCTGGCCCGATGTCGATCCGCGCCTCGCGGCGATCTGTGCGCGGGCGCTCGAGCGCGATCGCGAGGCTCGCTTCGAGACGGCGGCAGCGATGCAGGTGGCGCTCGACGAGATCGATGCCCCGACCGCGACGCATGCGGAGCTCGGCGAGCTCGTGCGGCGGCTGTGCGGCGATCGGCGCGCGTCGATCGCGCAGCAGATCCATGCGGCGCTCGCGGGCGAGGGTCTCGCCGATCCCGAGGGCGGCGAGCTGACGACCTACGCGAAGGGCACGAGCACGCGAGCCGCGGAGGCGAGCGCTCAGGCCCGCGATGCCCACGAGTCGCGGCCCGCGATCAGCGCGCCCGAGACGCAGGTGCCGCGCCGGCGGTTCTGGGGGATGGGGATGCTCGGGCTGATGCTCGTGGCGGGAGCCGCCGGCGCGGCGGGGGCGTGGCTGCGCAGCGACGGCAACAACGCGGCCGTGGCGCCGCGACCCGCCGCGATGCCCCTGACACCGACCTCCGCCGAACCGCCGCCTCCCGCGCTGCGGCTCTGCGGATCGGACACGATCGGATCGGAGCTCGCACCGGCGCTCGCGGAAGCGTTCCTCGCGCGGAAGGGCGCGACGAAGATCGCGCGGCTCGCGACCGAGGATGCGGAGCACACGATCGTCGTCGGCGTGCTCGCAGGCCGCGAGATCTCGATCGACGTGATCGCGCACGGCAGCGCGACGGCGTTCGACGGGCTCGCCGCGAAGACCTGCGATGTCGGCATGGCATCGCGTGCGATCAACGACGGTGAGGTCGCGAAGCTCGCGAGCCTGGGCAACCTGCGCTCGCCCGCGACCGAGCACGTGATCGCGCTCGACGGCATCGCCGTGATCGTCAATCCCAACAATCCGCTGCGCGCGCTCGATCGCGCGACGCTGCACGACATCTTCACCGGCAAGACCGCAGCCTGGTCGGGCGTTCCCGGCGGTGGCGCGGGTACAATTCACGTGCTCGCGCGCGACAACAAGTCCGGCACCTACGACACGTTCAAGAACCTCGTGCTGGGCGGCGACAAGCTCGTCTCCGGCGCGACGCGGTATGCGTCGAGCGAGCAGCTCGCGGATGCGGTCGCGACCGATCCCGACGCGATCGGGTTCATCGGCCTCGCGTACGTGCGGTCGGCGAAGGCGGTCGCCGTCGGTGATAGCGGCGTGCAGGCGATGATCCCGACGCCGTTCACCGTCACGACCGAGGACTACCTGCTCGCGCGGCGGCTCTACTTCTATACGCCCGCGTCGCCGAGCACGCCGCTGGTGGCCGAGCTCGTCAGCTTCGCGATGTCGGCGCAAGGGCAGGAGGTCGTGCGCGATGCGGGCTTTGTCGATCTGACGGTCGGCGTCCATCCGGGCTCGCGGTGTGACGTGCGCTGCCCGGCCTCGTATGCGGACGCGACCCATCACGCGCGCCGGCTGTCGCTCGACTTCCGGTTTCGCGAGGGCAGCGACGAGATCGACAGCCGCGCGACGCGCGATCTCGATCGGCTGACACAGACGCTGCGCGGCTATCCCGACTCGACGCTCGTGCTGTTCGGATTCTCCGACAGCTCCGGCGATCCGACCGTGAACCTCGCGCTCTCGAAGCAGCGCGCGAAGGCGATCGCGGACGAGCTCGCGACGCGCGGGATCACGTCCGTCGTGATCGACGGCTTCGGCCCCGCGCTGCCCGTCGCGAGCAATGCCACGGCGGCGGGCCGCCAGCGCAACCGCCGTGTCGAGGTCTGGCTCCGCTAGCCGCGGCCGAGCGTCGGGGCGACGTCGCGCTGCCGCTGCCAGATCCGCTCGTAGCTGCGCAGATACGCGTCGGGCTTGCGCAGCGGGTGGCTGACGCGATGCAGCTCCGCGAACGGATCGAATCCGATCCGGCCCGCGAGGTCGTGCCACAGGCGCGCGCGATCGAACGTCAGCGTGATCGCGCCGAGCTCACCGGCGAGCACCGCCGCGAGGTCGCTCGCGTAGCACTCGAGCCCGGCGATCGTGTCGCGCGTGCCCGGCACGAACGCGCAGCGCGTCGGCGCGTACTCGTAGACGAGCGGGTCGGCATCGGTGCGCAGCACGAACGAGAACGTCGGCTTCTTACCGTTGCACTCGGTCGCGAGCACCGATGCGAGGCCGCGAAACAACGGCCCGCCGACGAGCGACGCCGCGAGGTCCGCGAGCCCCGCCTCGAGCTTGGCTCGGTCGAACGCCGTCGTTCCGGTCGCGGGCTCGAAGTCCTCCGGCGTGCCTCCGCCGCGCCCGCGCTTTGGCCAGGTGTCGCGCGGCTCGGTCGCGAGCCACGGCGTGCGTTCCTCGACGGACGCGAGCTTGTTCGCCTTGAGCGTCCACGTCTGGCCCGGAACGCCGGCCCAGAACTTCTCCTTCTTGTAGACGTTGCCGATCAGCTTGCAGACCTGCTCGGTGTCGACGCAGAACACACGCTCGTTGAGCCAGCTCTTGCCGCCCGTGAACGAGAAGCCGCCCGCGCACGTGATCATCCCCTGCGGCGTGCCCCACGTCTGCTCGATCAGCTTGTGACCGACGCCCATGTTCATGAAGCACTGCTGCGTGCCCTCGACGCGCTCCTTGAGGTAGCCGGCCATGTGCGACCAGTCGAGCGCGTTGTTCGTCCACGAGATCAGACCGGGCCGCATCGCCTTCGCGGCCGCCCACTCGACGTGCGCCTGCGTGATCGGGATGTCGACCATCGAGAAGAAGCTGCCGTGGCCTTCCGTCGAGCGGACCAGGAACGGCAGCGTGTCCCACTCGTCGCCGCAGTTCGTCGTCAGGTGATCGCCGGTGAACGGCGTGACCTCGAGGTCCGCGATCCGGACCGAGTGGCCGGGCACGAGGTCGTGCACCGTGAACCCCATCTGCTCGAGGATCGTGCGCGCCGCGTAGGACGACCGCGCCGACAGATAGATCGGGATGTCCCGGTGCAGCTTCGCGAGCGAGGGAATGTCGAAGTGGTCGTCGTGCTCGTGCGATAGCACCACGGCGTCGAGGCGCGGGAACGCCTCGGGTGTCCACACGCGCGGCGGCCACACCCGGTACTCGAGCGCGTGGATGTCGCCGAAGTCCTCGCGCAGCAGCGGGTCGACGAGGATCGCGGCCTTCTCCGTGCGGAACGCCCAGCCCTGGTGGCCGAGGAACGTGGTCGCGAACATCGCGCCGATGGTATCGTAGCCGCGTGTCGCTGACGCGCCGGCAGTTGTTTCGCGTGGTCGGCGGGGCGGCGATCCTCGCGAAGCTGCCCGCGTGCGGCGACAACGCCGATCCGGTGTTCTCGCACACCGAGCGCACGCTGCTGCGCGGGTTCGCCGATGTCGTGATCCCGAAAGACGACACGCCGGGCGGCGCGGACCTTGGCGCGGTCGCCTACATCGAGCGCCTGATCACCGCGTTTAGCGCATTGCACGACACGCCCGCGATCTACGCCGGCGGACCGTTCTCGGGGCGCGTCGCGTATCCCGACGGCACCTATCCGACGCGCGACTTCGAACGCTTCATCGAGCTCGATCGCGTCAGCCTCGCCGCATGGCAGACCGAGATCGCGTCGCTCGATCAGCGGCTGCGCGCGGGGCTGAAGACGGCGGCCGAGACGACAACGAAGGGCATCGACGATCTGACCGCGACGGACTTCGCGGCGCTGTTCGACAGCAGCGACGACGACTTCAAGCAGCTGATGCTCGACCTCGTGTTCGAGGCGGCGTGGGCGGCGCCGGAGTACGGCGGCAATCCCGGCGGCGCGGGCTGGCAGCTGATCCACTTCGAAGGCGACTCGCTGCCGCTCGGCTATTCGCAGTGGAACGGCAGCGAGCACGTCGAGCGCCCCGAGGCGCCGCTGTCGACAGCGAACCCGAGCGACCCGGAGCCGCTGACCGATGACGTGCGCCAGCTGCTCGCGACGGTGATCGGCGTGCTCGGAGGGCGCGTGTCGTGAGGAGAGCAAACGGAGTTTGCGGGGTGTTGGGGTTGGGTGGGCTTGCATCCGAGGCCGAGCGAAGCGAGGACCTAGGATGAGGCGCACCGTCTACGGCAACGAGTCGCTCGATCACTTCGACGCGCTCGTCATCGGCTCCGGCGCCGGCGGCGGGCCGGTCGCGTACGTGCTCGCGACGAACGGCCTCAAGGTCCTCGTGCTCGAGGCCGGGCCGTGCCACCTCGACTACCTCGACGATCCGAATCGCCAGCCGGTGACGCGGTTCTCCAACGACGAGCTCAAGCTCGAGCACCGCAACTTCATCGAGGTGCACGAGAGCGTCGAGCCGCGCACGTGGCGCACGACGCCGGCCGACGGCGACCGATCGCTCACGGGCAACGTGCAGAACCTGCCGAAGACCGTCGGCGGCGGATGCCTGCACGCCGATCTCAAGATGCCGCGCTTCGAGCCGACCGACTTCCAGCTCGGCACGCTGCTCGCCGGCAAGTTCTCCGGCACGTCGTTCGCCGACTGGCCCGTGCAGTACGACGAGCTCGAGCCGTTCTACGCGTGGGGCGAGCGGTTGCTCGGCGTGCAGGGTCTCGCCGGCGCGAACCCGTTCGAGGGCCCGCGCTCGGCCGACTATCCAATGCCACCGGGCCCCGTGATGTACGGCTCGACGGTGGTGGGGAAGGGCCTCTCCGCGCTCGGCTACACGATGTTCCCGTATCCGACGGCGGTGAACTCGATCCCGTACGACGGCCGCCCGGCGTGCGTGAACTGCGGATTCTGCTCCGGGTATCCGTGCGCGATCCTCGTCGGCAAGAACTTGATGTTCCACTACCAGACGGTCGCGCTCGGCATCTTCGACGAGCGCGTGCACGGCTATCGTGGCCGCACCGTCGCGCACGGGTTTGCCGATTTTCGCGGCAAGCCGAACGATCCGAACAAGCCGCTCGGCGGCATCGTCGAGATCAGCGGCGGCGGGTTCCCGATCGGCGAGGCGCAGTTCTACGCGCGGATCGTCAACCAGCTCCGCGGCGGGCGCTGGGACGGCGCGCTGTTCAAGCAGCTGATGCGGCAGTCGCCCGGCCGCGACCGCGTGATGGTGCTCGTGATGCAGGCGGAGGATGCGCCGCAGCTGTCGAACGTGGTCGATCTCGATCCATCGGTCGTCGATCTCGATGGCCTGCCGGTCGCGCGGTGCACGTACCAGAACCATGCGTTCGAGGTCGATGCGGGCACGTTCTACGAGCCGAAGCTGCTCGATATCTTCCAGGCGGCGGGCGCCCGCTACACCGCGATCGCCCCGCGCGACGCGATCCCGTCGTCCCAGCACATCATGGGCACGCTGCGCTCTGGCGTCTCACCGGCCTCCAGCGTCACCGACAAGAACGGCCGGTTCTGGGACCTCGGCAACCTGTATGCGAGTGACGGCGCGATCTTCCCGACGTCGAGCGGCTACAACCCGACGATGACGATCGTGGCGATGGCGCTGCGCGTGGCGGCCGCGATCGTGAAACCGAGCGCTCCTGCCTCGGTCATTGTATAAGACGCCCTCACCGTGGCGCTTGGGCGCGAACCGCCTACGGTTTGCGTATGCGGCTCGCAGCCTTGGTATTCGCGCTCACGACGATCGCGTGCAACAAACAAGCGGTGAAGCTGGTCGCGGGCAGCAGCGATCAGAAGCTTCGTGATCGCCCGGCGGGTGCTCCCCAGACATCGCCGGCGCCGCCGCCGATCCTCGTGCTCGCGCTCGACGGCATGTCGCGCGACCTGCTGTACCAGGAGCTGCGCGACGGCAAGCTGCCGCGGATGACCGAGCTGCTCGGCGGCGATCAGCTCGCGCACGCGTACATGGACAACTCGTTCCTGTCGACGATGCCCTCGACGACGATGGACGCGTGGGTCGCCGCGATGACCGGCCGCCCGCCCGCCGATACCGGCGTCACCGGCAACGAGTACTTCATCCGCGAGAAGCGCCAGTTCGCGTGCCCCGCGCCGATCTCGTTCGACGATCCCGCGCCGACGCTCTCGGTCTACACCGAGCACTACCTCGACAAGCTCGTCGAGGTGCCGACGGTCTACGAGCGGCTGCGCGAGAAGGAGCCGCACATCCAGATCTGGGTCGTCATGAACCACCTGTTCCGCGGCGCGGACCGCATGCTGCTCGCGAAGCGCACCGCGCTCGTCAAGGCGTTCGAGGGCTTCATCTCGAAAGAGGTCGACGAGGCCAACGCGAAGCCGTCGCCCGCGCTGTTCGAGACTCTCGATAGCGCCGCGGTGGACGCCGTGATCTCGCACCTCAAGAGCGATCCGCTGCCCGACGTGATGACCGTGTATCTCGCCGGCACCGACCTGTACACGCACCAGGCCGCGGAAGGGCCCGACGAGGCGCGCCGCAACTACCTCGAGAAGGTCGGCGACAAGCAGGTCGGCCGGATCGTCGACGTGCTGCGCGAGAAGAACCGCCTCGACCGCACGTGGGTCGTCGTCATCGCCGATCACGGCCACTCGCAGGTCGTCCACGACAAGCAGCACGCACTCGGCACGGCGGGCCTCGATGCCCCGGCGCCGACCGCGCTGAAGCAGGCGGGCTTCCGGATCCGGCCGCTCAAGCAGAACGTCGATGACAAGGATCCGTTCAGCGCGGTGCTCGCGTACGGCGGCGCGACCGCCTACGTCTACCTCGCGGATCGATCGACGTGCCCGGGCCCGAAGGACGTCTGCGCGTGGGATCGCATGCCGCGCTACGAGCAGGACGTGCTGCCTGCCGCCGAGGCGTTACATCGCGGCATGGCGAACAACCTCGACATGCTCCTCGTGCGGCGGCCGCGGCCGGTCGGCGAGATCGATCGCCCGTTCGAGGTGTACGTCGGCGGCGGCAAGACGATGTCGATCCAGGAGTACCTCGAGGCGCACCCGCACCCGACGTACATCGATCTCGAGGCGCGCCTGCACGACCTCTCCGTCGGCGTTCACGGCGAGCGCGCCGGCGACATCATGCTGCTCGCGAAGTTCGGCGAGGTCGACAAGCCCGAGGACCGCTTCTACTTCGCGAACCTGTACCGGAGCTGGCACGGCAGCCCGTCGAAGCAGGACTCCGAGATCCCGCTGATCGTCGCGAACGCGCACCACACCGCCGCGGAGATCGGGCCGTGGGTCAAGCACGTGATCTCGCCGCGGCCGTACCTGCAGCACCTGACCGATGTGATCCTCGGGCTGCGCGCCGGCGGCCTCGGCCAGTAGCACGTAACCGGCTAAGCTCGGCGCGTGCCTCCGCTCGCGCTCGCCGGCGTCTCGATCGCGCTCTGGGCATCGCTCGCGTATCTCTCGACGCTCGTGCCGCGCGTGCCCGCGTTCGAGCTCGTCGGCGTGACGCTGCTCGTCGGCAGCCTCCCGGGCCTCGTGCGCGTGCGTGCGTTCACCCGCGACCCGCGCGTGCTCGCGCTCGGTGTCTACGGGCTGTTCGGCTACCACTTCTGCCTGTTCATGGCGCTGCGCCTCGCGCCGACCGTCGAGGCGAACCTCGTCAACTACCTGTGGCCGGTGCTGATCGTCGCGATGTCACCGCCGCTGCGCTGGTTCCATGTCGCGGGCGCACTGACCGCGTTCGCGGGGGCGGCGCTGATCGCGACCGGCGGCGACGTCACGCACCTGACCTGGCAGCCGGGCCTCCTGCTCGCGCTCGCCGCCGCGATCATCTGGTCGTCGTACTCGGTGCTGACGCGACGCTTGCGCGGTCTGTCGTCGGCGGTCGTCTCGCAGTTCTGTCTGGTCTCGGGCGCGCTCGCGCTGGCGACGCACGCGCTGATCGAGCCGCATGTCGCGCTATCGGGTCGCGAGATTACGGTGCTCGTCGCGCTCGGCATCGGTCCGATGGGTGCCGCGTTCTACGCGTGGGATGCGGCGCTCAAGCGCGGGGATCCGCGGCGGATCGGCGCGCTCGCGTACCTGACGCCGCTGCTCTCGACCGCGTGTCTCGTGCTGGTCGGCGGCAAGCGATTCACGGCGACCGCTGCGATCGCGATGGCGCTGATCATCGCGGGCGCGGTGCTCGGCAGTCAGCGGCGTGCGAACGCCTCGAGCTGAGCCTCGAGCTCGCGGACCAGCGTCGCCGCTTCGGTGTGCTGCGGATCGCGCTCGACGACGGCCTTGAAGTGGCGGAGCGCCTCGCGCTCGCGGCCGACCGTGCGCTCGAGCTTGCCGAGCATCATGCGGACGTCGTTGGGCTGCGTCGCGCGGTGCGTCGCCTTCTCGAGCAGCTTGCGCGTCGCATCGGCAACCGACGGCTTGTCGCGCGAGCCGCAGAACGTCGCCCACGCATGCAGCGCCTGGTAATCGAAGCTGTCGGGCACCAGGCGCGTCGCCGCGAGCGCTTCTTTGGTCGCCTCGTTGTACTCGTGCGCCTCGATCAGACGGCGCGCGCGATCCGCGGCCTGGCCGGCGCGATACTTCCGCTCGTCGTCGGGCGCGATGATCTTCACGCCGTGTGACGGCGTCGAGAACGCGGTGCCGCGCGCGGGCGTCGCCTTGCGCACGCGCCCGGTATCCTCGTCGCGCGGCGGCGTGGGGCGGGGCGGCCGGGCAGGGGCCGGTTCCGGATCGCGGCGCGTCGCGGTGCGGCTGAGATCGATCTCGTCGCGCGCGTCGCGCTCGGGATCGCGCACCGTCGTCGTCGAGTCGACGGGGGCCGCGTCGCGCACGGTGCTCGTGCGGATCGAGATCTCGTCCTGGTCGCTCACGACCGGTGGGATCGCATCCCGCGTCGTCGAGGTGCGCGGCGGCATCGGATCGCGCGTCGTCGTCGTGCGCGCGACTGGTTTGCTGCCCGGCGGCGTCGGCTGGCGCGCGACGTTGACCGTCGGGATGCGCGCGAGCAGCACCTGACCGCTCTCGTTCGTGGGGCTCGTCGTCCGCGGCTGGCTCGGCTGGTTCGGCGTCGTGGTGCGGGCCTCGTTGGGCGTGCTCGTGCGGGCGTCGTTGGGCGTGATCGTGCGGGCCTCGT
>JAFAOG010000052.1 GCA_019237945.1 Deltaproteobacteria bacterium
CGGGCCGTTCGCGATCGTCGACGGTGGCGTCGTCGGCGCGCGCAAGGTGCCGGTGCGGGTCGCCGCGCTCGCCGGGCAGGACAAGCAGGTCGGCGTCATCGCGACGCTGCCGCCGATCGTCGCCGCGATCGAGGCGTATGTCGGAGCGCCGCTGGCGTGGCCGAAGCTCGACCTCGTCGTCGTTCCTCACCTGTTCGGGGCCATGGAGAACCCGGGCCTCATCACGATGAATGCCGACGAGATCGTCGGCGACGCGAAGGACGACGAGCATGCGCATCACTTCGCGCGCATCGCGGCGCACGAGCTCGTGCATCAGTGGTTTGGCAACAGCGTGACGCCCGCGTGGTGGGACGAGCTGTGGCTCGCGGAGGCGTTCGCGACGTGGCTCGGCGACAAGGTGAGCGCGCAGCTCGGTGCGCTCGACGACGTCGCGCTCGACCACGCGATCGATCGCGAACAGGCGCTCGAGGCTGATGTCGAGCCGGATGCGCGCTCGTTGCACCCGCACCTCGGCCGTGACGACGATCCCGACGACGCGTTCGATGCGATCTCGTACGAGAAGGGGGCGGCGGTGCTCGCGACGCTCGAGGCGTTCACGGGGCCGGATGCGTGGCGTGGCGAGCTGCGCGGCTATCTCGCGGCGCACGCCGGCCGCAGCGTCACCACGAAGGACATGCTCGACGCGATCGGCGGCGATGCGGGCGTCGCGCTCGCGAGCTACATCGAGCATCCGGGCGCGCCGGTGGTCGATGTCACGGCGACGTGCGCGGCGCTGACGCTGAAGGCGCGCGACGGCCGCCGCGTGCCGGTGTGCGTGCGCACCGATGCGCTGCCCAGGACGTGCGCGCTGACCGATGCCGAGATCAAGCTGCCCGGCTGCGCGGCGTGGATCGAGGCGAACGACGGCGCGGGCTACTACGCGGTCGCGGGCAGGCTGCCGCCGCCGCCGATCGGAAAGCTCGCGCCGGTCGAGCGCGTGGCGGCCGGCGATGATGCGGCGCTCGCGCTGCTGCGCGGCGAGCTGTCGGCCGGTGATGCGCTGTCCGAGCTGCGCCGCCTCGCCGATTCGAAGGACGTGTACGCGCGCCTCGGAGCGGTCGCGATCGCGCGCGCGATCGATCCGGTGGTGGCGCCGACGCAGCGCGACCGCTGGAACGCATACCTCGTCGCGCGCTTCGCGGATCGTCTCGCGCCGGCGGAGCTGTTCGCACCGGGCAAGCCCGCGGAGCGCGAGTTACGCGACCGGCTGATCGCACTCGTCACGCCGCCCCGCGAGACGCAGGTGCGCGCGAGAGAGATGCTCGCCGCGCTGCTCCCGAAGGGTGAGGTCGGTCCCGAGCTCGTCGCCGCGGCCGCGCCCGATGCCGCGACGCTCGCGCAGATCGCGAAGACGGCCGAGCTCGATCCCGCGCGCCGCGATTCGATGATCGACGCGCTCGCCGCCGCGCCGCCCGCCGGCAGCGAGATCGCGGTGGACCTCGTCGCCGTGCGCCGCGTCGCGGCGTGGCCCGCGATCAGCGGCCTGTTCGACCGCGGGGCGACGCGCGACGACGCGTGGCGCGCGCTGCGTCCCAAGCTCGCCGACGTGCTCGCCGTGCTGCCGGCGGCCGACCGTCCGCAGGTCCTCGACGCGGTCGCGCAGCTCTGCGACAAGGCCGACGAGGTCGAAGCCGCGTTCGCGCCGCACCTTGCCGACATCCCCGGCGGCCGGCGCAAGCTCACCCACACGGTTGCCCAGATCCGCCGCTGCGCCGAGCGGCGCGCGCGACTCGGCAACCTGCCGCTGTAGCCGGTGTCCTCTCGGGCATGGCGAGCTTTGGAACGCAGCAGAAGGGCTCGGTCAACGTCGAGCTCAACATCATCCCGTTCATCGATCTGATGTCGTGTCTCACGGCGTTCTTGCTGGTGACCGCGGTGTGGATCAACACCGCGAACATTCGCAACCAGCAGGCCGGCAAGCAGGCGAGCGAGACGCCGAGCAAGGAGCACCCGACGATCGCGATCCTGCTCGATCGCGACTCGATCCAGGTGTCACAGTCGCCGAGCGGGCAGGGCGCGGAGATCGCGGCTGGCGACTGGGACAAGCTCGAGGCGACGCTCAAGACATTCCAGGAGACCGATCCCCAGCGCGTCGAGGTCGCTGCGCTGTCGACCGATGCACATCCGATCAGCTACCAGTCGCTCGTCATCGCGATGGATACCGCGATCAAGGCGGGTTATCCGGATGTCGGCGTGACCGATCCGAGCAGCCTCGCACGCTGAGACAGGGGCGCACTGGTGCGCCGACCCGGGGCGTTCGCTAGCCTTGATCATGGATCCGGTAGCGGCGTTTCTGCGCAGGGAGAAGGAACGGATCGTCGAGCGCTGGGAACGCGAGGTGCGAAGCGAGCTGCCTGCTCTCGCGCCGCTCGCGCGGCCGGCGCTGATCGATCACGCGTACGAGCTGCTGCTCGGGCTTGCCGCGTGGATCGAAGGCGATACCGAAGAGGCGCAGCGCGGCTTCGAGGCGCTCGTCCAGGGACACGCGCTGCAGCGGCTCGGCTACGCGGTCGGCCTCGAGACGGTGATGCGCGAGTACGCGAAGCTGCGCTTCGTGATCCTGAGCGAGCTGGGCGCGATCGAGGTCGCGCGGGATTCGATGGTGCTGTTGCACGAGGGCTTCGACCGGGCGATCAGCGCCGCGATCGACCGCTACTCGCAGCGTCGCGAAGAGATCCGCGCTCGGTTCATCAGCATCCTCGGTCACGATCTGCGCGACCCGCTGTCGACGGTGAAGATCTCGATCGACGTGCTCGCGCGCGGCGGCGGGACGCCCGACGAGCAGAAGCTGGTCCTGACGCGCATGTCTCGCTCGTGCGATCGCATGCAGCGGATGATCAGCGAGGTGCTCGACTTCGCGCGCGGTCACCTCGGCGGTGGCATCCCCGCGAACCCGGCGCTCCACGACATGGCCGAGATCTGTCGCGCGGTCGTCGAGGAGCTCGGCGCGGCCCACCCGGATCGGCTGATCGTGCTCGAGTCGCGCGGCGACCTGCGCGGGCCGTTCGATCGCGACCGGGTCGCACAGGCGCTCGGAAATCTGATCGGCAACGCGGTCGACCACACGCGCGAGTCCATCGAGATCGCCGCGTTCGAGAGCCCGGACCGCACGCACGTGATCACGACGGTGACGAGTCACGGCGTCGCGATCGCGCCCGATCTCCAGCGCCGCATGTTCGATGCATTCGCGCGCGGCGACGATGCCGCGGGCCGCCGCGGGCTCGGCCTCGGCCTCTACATCGCGCAGCAGATCGCGCTCGCGCACGGCGCGACGATCGATCTCGCGAGCGACGACCGCGCGACGACGTTCACGATCACCTGGCCGCGCGATCCGAAGGAAGAACGGCTCAAGGCCGCGAACGGGTAGTGCTGCGCTCGGCGTGCCACGCGGGCAGCTCCTCGAGCGTCTTGAACACGAAATCCGCATGTGCGAGCGCCTCGGGCGAATCGGCACCGGTCGCGACCGCGCACACCGTCGCGCCGCACGCGCGTGCCGCCGAGATGTCGTGGATCGTATCGCCGACGACGATCACCTCGTCGCACGGCCCGGCCTTGCGGATCGCGGCCGCGACGAGCTCGGGCCGCAAATGTGAGTCGCAGCCGTAGCCGCCGAGCTCGAACCAGTGCGCGAGCCCGGCCGCCTCGAGCTTGACCTGCGCACCCGCGCGGATGTTGCCGGTCGCGACGCCGAGCCGCGCCTTGCTCTGCAAGAACGTCAGCGCCTCGACGACGCCGGGCAGCACCTCGACCTTCTGCTCCGCGAGCAGCGCGCGCAGCCTCGGGATGTACGCATCGAGGAACGCATCGCGCTCCGCCGGAGTCGCCGCACGACCGAGCCGCGCCTGGAAGATCTCGTCGACGATCGCGGGATCGGTCTTGCCGCCGTAGCGAATGCCGCGGCTCGCATCCGCGACGCCGTGCCGCTCGAGCATCACCGCATCGAACGCGCCGCGGCCGGAGCCCTGGGCGTGCAGCAGCGTGCCGTCGATGTCGAACAGGTAGAGCGTGGTCACGGCTTCTTGTGCTTACCACTCGCGCGACACGCCGCATCCTGCTCGCACCACTTGCCGGCCGCATTGAGCAGGCCGTCGAACGTATCGCGCAGCGCCCACGCCTTGTCCTTGTACGACTTCACGGCCTCCGCGCGCTGCAATCCGTCGCCGAACGCATCGCGCACGCCCTTGCACGCGCCGTCGTGCTCGAGCTTCAACGCCGTGCCCTCGTAGATCCGGAAGCACTCCTCGAAGCCCTTCGCGTTCATCTGGTTGTACGCGGGCGCGCCGATGTCGATCGCCTCGAGGATCGACTTGACGGTTCCCTGGATGTCGTCGGTCTTGCAGCCCTGCCACGTCGACACCGGCAGCTCCGGCACGTGACGCGGCGGCGCGCTCGTGTCGTCGTCGCTGTCGGCGTGCGGCGGTTTGTCGCCTTCCTCGGCGTCCTTCGTCAGCTTCGCGAACTCGTCGGGCGCGATCGCGGCCGGCTGCTTGATCATCGGCCGCAGGTACGTCGCCGGCACCGCCAGATTGATCGCCTGGCCCTGCGTGATGATCGCGGTCGTCACGCCGACGACCTCGCCGTACTGGTTGAACAGGGGGCCGCCCGAGCTGCCCGGCGAGATCGCGGCGCTGATCTGCAGGATCGTCAGGTCGTCGGTCAGCTTGCGGACCTGCGAGACCAGACCGTCGGTGATCGAATAGTCGAACACGCCGAGCGGGTTGCCGATCGCATACACGCGGTCGCCCGCGCTCGGCTGCAC
>JAFAOG010000194.1 GCA_019237945.1 Deltaproteobacteria bacterium
GGCCACGCGCGCTGGCGCTGGGTCGAGGGCTGGGACCTCGCGGCCGGCCGCGCCGTGCTGGTCCCTGCGCAGGCGGTCACGCTCGACACCACGTTCCGCGCGCCGCCGGTGTTCGACATCTCGTCGAACGGCCTGGCGTCGGGCAACGCGCTGGTCGAGGCGGTCGCGCACGGCCTGTGCGAGGTGATCGAGCGCGATGCCGAGGCGCACTGGCGGCGCACCGGCGGCGATCGCCGGCTCGTGCTCGACACGATCGATGCCCCCGCGTGCCGCGCGCTGATCGAACGCATCACGCGGACCGGTGCGCGCGTGTTCCTGTGGGACCTCGGCGGCCCGATCGCCGCGATCGGCTGCGCGATCGTCGAGGATCCGAACGAGATCGCGTGGCGGCCGCTCGGTTGCTACCAGGGCTTCGGCGCGCACCTCGTGCCCGAGGTCGCGATCGCACGCGCGCTGACCGAGGCCGCGCAGACGCGGCTGACGTACATCGCCGGCGGCCGCGACGACTTCTTCCCGTTCGACTACGAGCGCGCGACGGACCCCGACCTGCTGCGCGAGATGTGGGAGCGGCTCGCCGCGCCGTGCGAGGACCCGGTCGATGCGCGCGATCTGCCGCGCCACGTGACGCGCGGGCTCGGCGAGGATCTCGATCGGTTGTGCAGCCTCGCGGGCCCCAGTGTCATCGCCGTCGACCTCACGCTGAAGTCGCTCGGCGTCCCCGTCGCGAAGGTGATCGTCCCCGGCCGCGCGACCGACGTGGAGGCGCTCGGATGAAGACCGTCGTCTTCGTCGGCCCGACGCTGCGCGACGTCTCGCTCGTCGGCGCGGAGGTGCGCCCACCGGCGGGCGTCGGCGATGTCCTCCGAGCGTCGCGCGAGGGGATCGCGCGGATCGCGATCATCGACGGCTATTTCGAGCGGATGGCCGCCGTGTGGCACAAGGAGATCCTCGTCGCGCTCGAGCGCGGGATCGAAGTGTGGGGCGCCGCGAGCATGGGTGCGCTGCGCGCGGCGGAGCTCGACGTCTACGGGATGCGCGGCATCGGCGCGATCTATCGCGCGTTCAAGCGCGGCGACCTGACCAACGACGACGAGGTCGCGGTCGCGCATCTGCCCGGCGAGGTCGGCTATCGCCCGGTCTCCGACGCGCTCGTCAACCTGCGCGACGGGCTCGCCCGCGCCGCCCGCGCCGGCATCGTCACGGCCCGCACGCGCGATCAGCTGGTCGAGCTCGCGCGGCTGCCATTCTACCGCGAGCGCAGCTGGGCGCGCCTGATCAACGACGGCCGCGCCGCCGGCCTCCCGGTGCATCAGCTCGCGGCGCTCGAGGCGTGGCCGAAACCAGATCGCAAGGCCGACGACGCGCGCCTCTTGCTCCGCACACTCGCTCGCACGCCGCTGCGAACGCCGCGCGCGCCGAAAGTCCCGCGCACGTGGGCGCTGCGTCAGCTCGAGCGGCTCAGCCGCCGGTCATGACGTTGTCGGAGCCCTCGGTCATCGTGCCCATGCCGCCGCAGTGCTGATCCTGATCGCCCTGGCGATGGGCCTGCATGCTGTTGACCATCACCGTCGAGCTGCCGGCCTGCGCGGTCCACATGTTCGGGCCGCAGCACGCCATGTGGATGCCCGTGTCGCCGACGCGGATCGCCGGCTTGTTGTTCACCATCACGTTGGGCGAGCCGACGATCGCCGGCCCCTGACACGAGTGCGGACACGCCGGGCAGCCGTGCGCGTCGACGGGAACGTTCGATTTGTCGCCGAGTCGTGCTTGCGGGGGCATTACACCAGTCCTCCAGGAGCCATCACGGCCGTACCGCCGGTCACCGGGCCGGGCACGGGCACCGGCGTCGTCATCGTCGGCACGGGACCGTTGCCCATGACGTTCGTGACCTGCGTCGCGAGCAGCCACGCGTTGAACCACGTCTCGATGCCGGTCGAGATCGACTCGAACAGCTCCTGGACGAACGGCGCCTGCATGTCGCCGAGGTTCGACAGCATCAGACCCTTGAGCGCGCTGCCGGTGATCGGCGCGTGCGCGAGCGTGCCGAGCGGCAGCGGGATGTTCGGGATCATCACGGCGGCCGGGCTCGGGAACGCCGCGAACATCGGCCACAGCGGCAATCCCGGGATCTTGATCGACGCGATGAACGCCTGCCACTGCGTGTCGAACGCCTGCGCGACCGCCTTCGAGTACTTCGCCAGGTTCGGCGTGTTCTTCGGCGCGCTCATCATGATCGTCGGCATCATCGGCATCGGGCAGGTCATCTGACCGCCCATCGCGATCGGTCCCGCCGGAATCACGATGCCCGACATCGTGCACGTCGCCTGGCACTGCTGCACCGCCGAGCACACCGCGCTGGTGATGCCCTCGATGAAGCTGCCGATCTTGTCGATGTGCATCTTCTGCGTTTCGGTGTGGTACTTGTTCAGCGACGCCGGCTGGAACAGCAGCGGCACCGCGATCGCCGGCATCGTCATCTTCTCGGCCGGCTGGAACGCGTCGCCGTAGTGCTTCGCCGCCGGATCGCCGCTCGGGTTCTTCCAGTTCTGCGGGACCTTCAGCCCCTTGGACGCGAAGGTCATCTTCGCGGTCATCGTGCAAAGCATCGCGGGAGGCGCGGGCATGGCTCTGTCACTTTATACGGAGCGCGGCGCTGCTAGCTGCCCTTCCAAGCGCGGACGTAGTGGATTCGATAGGCTACGAGGCTCCGCGCGTTGCGGCGCAGCGTCCAGTCGAGCTCGGCCTCGTCGAGGATGGTGTAGGTGGCGCGTAACTGCTCGCCGCCACGCAGGATCTGGACGAGCTCGGCGGCGGGGTCGGCGCTCGCGAGGCGCTCCTCGGAAGCCCACTGGTAGGGGCACGCGATGATGATCTCGCCGCCGGGGCGGCACAGCGCGTCGATCACGGACAGGAGCTGGAGCGGGCTCGTCACCGAGTCCAGGACGTTGAGCGCGGCGACGCGATCGAAGCGGCCGGGGATCAGGGGCGGATCGAGCGCCGTCGCGCACACGATCGTCGCGGGCCGCGCGATGCCCTGCGCCTCGGCCGGCTCGTAGTGCTTGCCGATCACGCGCCGCAAGTAGGGCACCGTCTTGCCGTCGAGCAGCGCCTGCGCGCGCCACGATGTCGGTCGCGATAGCTCGATGCCGACGAGCCGGTCGCCGGGCATCACGGCGAGCGCGCCGCCGACGTTGCAGCCGAGCTCGACGGTGAGCGGCACGGGTGGCAGCTCGCGGAGCTTGTCGACGAGCGGGCCGCGCGGCGGCCAGTGCGCATCGAGATACGTCGACAGATGGTGCGCGAGGTGCGCGAGCTCGGAGTCGTCGGTGGCGTTCAACAGCCGCGCGGCATCGAGCGGCACCTCCTCGGCAGCGGGCAGCCCGATCACGGGGACGCCGCGCACGATCGGATAGCGCTGGCCGCACTTGCACGCGAGCTCGTCGCCCTGGCGCTCGAGCGTCTGCAGCGAAATCGTGCCGGGCTCGATCACGCGGCAGGCGAGGCAGACCAGCAAATCCGAGCTCATGCGGCCGACTTCATCGTATGTGATAGCCTTGAATGATGGCGGGTTCTCCGAAGCAAAAACTCGAACATGCCGAGGAGACCGAGACGTCGCATGAAGAGGATCAGCGCGAGGTCTATCTGAAGGACGGTCGCAAGCTGACGCTGTCGGAGCAGGGCGGCGATCAGCTGGTCGAGATCCGGAACGAGTCGGGACTGGTCGAGGTGCGGATCAAGCTGACCGAAGAAGGTCCCGTGCTGCAGATGGAAGCGGTGCGGATGCAGCTCAAGGCAAGTGAGCAGCTCTCGATCGAGAGCCAGGCCGTCGAGATCAAGGGTGCGGAGCGCGTCGAGGTCAGTGGCGGCAAGGTCGACGTCACGGCGGAAGAGGACGTCAATGTCGAGTCGAAGGCCGAGGTGCGCGTCCGCGGCAAGATGATCTGGCTGAACTGATCGTATAGTTCGCGCTGGATGGAACGCCCGCGGCTCGGAGCACGTTTCGAGATCCGCGGCACGCTCGGGACCGGCGGCGCCGGCACGGTCTATCGCGCGTACGACGGCCAGCTGCAGCGCGAGGTCGCGCTCAAGCACCTGCGCCAGGCATCGGGGCGCGACCTGTATCGCTTCAAGCGCGAGTTCCGCGCGCTCGCCGACATCGTGCATCCCAACCTCGTCACGCTGCACGAGCTGCACGAGGCCGAGGGCGACTGGTACTTCACGATGGAGCTCGTCGAGGGCGTGTCGTTCATCGACTGGGTGCGCCCGTCGCGAACGATGTCGGGCCCGACGCGCACGCGGCAGGACATCGTCGCGTCGCCGGTGCACGAGGTGCGGTTGCGCGGCGCGCTCGTCCAGCTCGTCGATGCGCTGATCGCGCTCCACAAGGCGGGCAAGCTGCATCGCGATCTCAAGCCGAGCAACGTGCTCGTGACGCAGCAGGGACGGCTCGCGCTGCTCGACTTCGGGCTCGTGTCGAGCGTCGCGGAGCTCAATCCCGAGAAGCTCGCGGTCGGCACGCCGGTCTACATGTCGCCCGAGCAGGCGAGCGACCAGACGTTGACCGAGGCGAGCGACTGGTACTCGGTCGGCGCGATGCTGTACGAGGCGCTCGTCGGGCGGCGGCCGTTCGAAGGCGAGAGCGAGCAGGTGATGACGCGCAAGCAGAGCGAGCTGCCGCCGTCGCCGCTCGGTGTCTCGCCGGGGCTGCCGACGGATCTCGCGCAGCTCGCGATGCAGCTGCTCGCACCGTCGCCGGCGGCGCGGCCGGATGGGCTCGCAATCCTCGCGTCGCTCGGCGCGGCTCCGTCGCCCAGGACGCGCGCGATGGCTCGCTCGTCGATGCCGGCGACGTTCGTCGGGCGCAAGAAGGAGCTCGACGAGCTGCGGCGCGCGCAGGCCGACAGCCGCCGCCGCGGCCAGACCGTCACGATCAAGGGCAAGAGCGGCATGGGCAAGAGCGCGCTCGCGCGGACGTTCCTGCGCTCGCTCGGCGAGACGGTGTTCGTGCTCGAGGGCCGCTGCTTCGAGCGCGAGCAGGTGCCGTTCAAGATGCTCGACGGCGTCGTCGACATGCTGACCGCCGTGCTGCTCGCGCTGCCACCCGCGGACGTCGACGCGCTTGCGCCCAAGGACCTCGGCGCGCTCGTGCGGCTGTTCCCGGTGATGAAGCGGATCAAGCGCTTCGCGGATGTGGCGCCGGCGCCGGGCGATCCGGCGGAGCTGCGGCGGCGCGGGTTCGCGGCGCTGCGCCACGTGCTGGCACGTCTCGCGAAGCTGCGGCCGGTCGTGATCTTCGTCGACGATGCGCACTGGGGCGACGCCGACTCGATCGCGTTTTTCGCCGATCTGATCCACAACCCGGAGAGCTCGGTCTTGATCGTGCTCGCGCACCGGCCCGAGGACTACCTCGGCGTGATGGCGAAGCTGAAGCAGCCGCCGGGCACGGTGCGACGCGGCGAGCTGCGCGAGGTCGAGATCAGCAACCTGCCGGAGCACGAGAGCCACGCGCTGGTGTCGCAGCTCGTGCCCGAGCCGGCGCAGGCCGAGATCGTGATGAAGGCGGCCGGCGGCAACCCGCTGCTGCTGACCGAGATGGCGCGCGCGCCGCAGCTCGCTCCGACGGCGAAGGTCGAGGACCTCGTGCAGGCGCGGGTGGCGCGGGTGTCGTTCGAGGCGCAGGCGATGCTCGCCGTCAGCTCGATCGCGGCGCGTCCGCTGCCGATCGAGGTTGCGGCGCGAGCGGCCGGGCTGGTCGGCGGGCACGACGAGGCGCGGCAGCTGGCGGCGGAGCGGCTCGCGACGATCCGGCGGATCGGCGATGCGACGGTGCTCGCGCCGGCGCACGATCACGTGCGGACCGCGGTCGTCGCGAGCCTCGACGTCGAGTCGAAGGCGCAGTGGCACGAGGCGCTCGCGAAGGCGTTCGAAGAGGCGGGCGAGCTCGATCCGCAGGCGGTGGTCGAGCACTGGCTCGCGGCGGGCCATCCCGCGAACGCGGCGCACCATGCGGTCGCGGCGGCGGCGAAGGCCGAGGATGCGCTGGCGTTCCGGCGCGCGGCCGAGCTCTACAAGATCGCGCTGAACTACGGGCCGTGGGACGTCATGGGGCAGCGCGACCTGTTGCGCAAGCAGGCGACGGCGCTCGCATGTGCGGGGCAGCTCGACGAGGCTGCGAGTGTCTACGGCCACGCCGCGCAGCTGTTCTTCGACGAGGAGGCGGTCGACTGCGAGCGCCTGCGGATCGAGGCGCTGCTGCGCCGCGGCCGCCTCGACGAAGCGCTACCCGCGGCCGAGACCTTGCTCGCCGCGATCGGCGTGCGCAGCCCGTTCGGAGCATCGCGCACGCGCCTCGCCGCGCAGTGGATGCAGCAGAAGCTTCGCGGCGTCGACTTCGTCGAGCGCGACGCCACGCAGTGCAAGCCGTCCGATCTGCGCCGGATCGACGTGCTGTACTCGATCGTGTCGGGGCTCGCGTTCGCCGACCCGGGGCTCGGCCGCGCGCTGCAGGCCGAGCTGATGCGCACGGCGTTCGAGTGCGGCGAGCCGATGCGCGTGTGTCTCGCGCTCGCGCAGGAGCTCTGCTACTCGGCCGCCGCCGGCAGCCGCAACGCGATGGCGGTCAGCGCGCTGGGCACACGGCTGCAGCAGCTCGCGGACAAGCTCGGCGATCCGCAGCTGCTCGGCATCGCGAAGCTCGCGATCGGCATCGCCGCGTACATGAGCGGATCGTTCGTCGAGGCGCGAAAGCGGCTGGAGGCGGGGCTCGAGGTGATGCGCGCGCACGCGGCATCGGCGCGGTGGGAGCTCGATATCGGCGAGCAGTACTGGCTGTCGTCGCTGTACTACGTCGGCGAGTGGCGCGAGATGATCCGCCAGGTCCAGCTGCTCGTGCGCGATGCGATCGAGCGCAACGATCTGGTCGCGCAGCTCGGCGTGCGCACCGGGCGGTGCAACCTCGCGTGGCTGATCGCGGGACGTCCCGACGAGGCGAGCAGCCAGCTCGAGGCCGCGATCCACGCGCTCGCGCCCGGCTTCCAGCTGCCGCACGTGCTCGCGGTGCAGGCCGCGTGCAACATCGAGATCTATCGCGGCGAGATCGCAGCCGCGACGCAGCGCCTCGATCAGGCGTGGCCCGACATCGAGCGCATCGGCGTGCTCCGGATGCAGCAGCTCCGCTGCGAGCTCCAGTACCTGCGGATCCGGCTCGTGCTGCGCGATCGCGGCAAGCCCGCCGAGGAACGCGCGCGCTTCGTCAAGCAGGCCGCCGAGGAGCTGATGAAGGAAGGCGCGCCGTGGGCGGTCGGTATCGGGCTATGTGCGCGTGCGGCGGCACTCCATCTGCGCGGTGATCGCGCGGGTGCGATCGCGTCGCTCGCGGCCGCCGAGGAGCAGCTGACGACGAGCGGGATGACCGGCTGGATGCACATCGCGCGGATGCGTCGCGCGACGCTCGAAGGTGGTCCAACCGGTGTCGCGCGCGCGGCGGCGGCGCGAGACTTTCTGAGCGACCTCGGCGCCGCGGATCCGGATCGAATCGCGGGCCTGCTGATTCCGTGGCCCACTTTGGGTTAGGCTGGAAGACGGGGCGCGCTGATCCGAACGGACCAGTCGCACGTACATCAGGCAGCCGGCGTTCGCCGGATGAGGGGTTAACAGCGTGTCAGACATCGCTCAGCACGTCGCAGTCTCCGATCGTGTCGAGATCGAGGACCTGGACTGGGATCTCGCGCGCAAGCACGGACTGACCGATCGCGAGATCGAGAATCTGAAGTTCTTCGCGGACGTCGAGAGCCAGACCGTCTACTACTTCCTCGAGGTCGCCAAGCTCGAAGTCGTGCGCGACCCCGAGCTGCTCACGTTCCTCACGATGTGGAACTACGAGGAGTACTTCCACAGCCACGCGATCACGCGCCTGATGCAGGAGTGTGGCGTCCCGATCGAGAATGCGACCGAGCGCTCGACGAAGGTCCGCGCCGGCGCGCGCTTCAAGGCGAAGCTCGAGGACTTCGCGCAGACGATGATGGCGAAGACGATGCCGAAGCGGTTCGTCGCGCTGTGGATGTTCTGGGGCGCGCTCCAGGAGTGCCTGACGATGCAGGCCTACGAGGAAGTGATCCGCTCGACGCAGAACCCGGTGCTCGCGGAGATGTTCCGCCGCATCGCGAAGCAGGAGCGCCGTCACTTCGCGTACTACTTCGGCCAGGCGCGCACGCGTCTCACCGATAACAAGCGCGCCCAGAAGTTCTGCCGCTTCATCGCGCAGCGCTTCTACTCGCCGGTCGGCTCGGGCGTGAAGAGCGAGGGCGAGGCCGCCGCGCTCGTCGCGCGCCTGTTCCCCGGCAAGCGCATCTTCGACGTGATGAGCTACATCGAGCGCCGCATGGCGCAGCTGCCGGGCATGGAAGGCCTCGACGCCTGCACGCGCTGGGCGGCGAAGATCCAGCCGAAGCTGCCGGCCGAGCTGCGCGCCGAGCCGCCCGCCGACGAGCAGCCGCTCGCGGCCTAGAACGCGTAGCCGACGCGGAAGTAGCCGTTGACGTCGGTGTCGTCGCTCGACGACATGCCGTCGTTCGTGGCCATGTGCTTCGCGACGCCGAACGCGAACTTCACCGTCAGGCCCGAGTCGAACGTCGACTGCCAGCCGAACAGCATCTCGGGGCCGGCCCAGCGGTGCGTGGTGCCGCCGCAGCCCGAGTTGTAGCTGCCGTCGTAGCAGTAGTTATCGTTGTAGTTCGACTCGCGGATGATCACGCCCGGCTCGAGGAACGGGCCCGAGAACGTGCGGCGCAGGTAGATCGGGAGGCTCGCGGTGAGCTGGTAGCCCGTGTGGTAGCTGTTGTCGTAGTCCCACGCGCTGATCGAGCCCTGGACCGCGATGTTCTGCGAGACCGCGTGCGCGGCCGCGAGGTCGTAGTAGCCCCAGAACGGACCGAACGGGTTCACGGTGATCTCGTTCTTGCGGAACTGGTAGAGGTAGCGGTTGCGCTCGCCGACCGGCACCGGCGTGCCGTTGATGTGCGAGACGTTGCTCCACGCTTCGTTCTGCGGCGGCGCGTTCGGCGCGGGAACCGGTGCCACCTCGGCAACCGCACCCGGCGCGGCGACCGGAGCGGCCGCGGGCGCGGTCGGCGCGGTCGGCACGATGACGGGCGCGCTCGGCGCGACGACGATCACCGTACCGGCGGTCGTCGTCTGGACCTCATCGGCGTGAGCCGAGGCGGCGGCGAGGGTGACAAGAATCGGAGCGAAGCGGGCGGCGCGCATCATCATGGGAACCCCTAGAGCAGCTTGGATGCCACGCGTCGAAGTGCGCGCAGCGGTTCGGTTTGCCAGCTCGTGCCGGTGGCAAAGAGCGTCGATGGTTCGACAACCTGTCAAAACGCGTACCCCACACGGAAGTAGCCGTTGGCGTCGGCGTCGTCGGACGAGCCCATGTGGTTGCTCGCGAGGTGCTTCGCGACGCCGAATGCCATTGCGACGTTGAGGCCGCTGTCGAACGTCCACTGCCAGCCGAACAGCATCTCGATGCCGGCCCAGTCGTGGTGCGGTTGACCGGGGTTGTCGTAACAGCCGCCGGTGCCAGTCATCGTGTCGCACGGCGCGAGGTCGTAGTAGACGCGGTCGCGCGTGCTGCGCGCCATCACGCCCGGCTCGAGGAACGGCCCGGAGAACGCGCGGCGGAAGTAGATCGGCGCCGACGCCGCGATCTGGTAGCCGCTGACGTCGCCGTTGTTGCCGAGCGAGTAGTACGCGCCGCTGACCGACAGCGCGACGTTCTGCGACAGCGCGAACTGCGCGCCGCCCTCGTAGTAACCGAACAGCAGGCCGAACGGGTTCACGGCCACGTTCGTCTTCTTGAACTTGTAGAGGTAGCGATTGCGATCGCCGACCGGCACCGGCATGCCGTTGATGTGCGAGACGTTGCTCCATGCCTCGTTCTGCGGCACGGCGGGCGCGACCGGCGCCACGGCGGGCGGCGTGCGGACCGGCGGCTCCTCCTCGGCCCCCTCGGGGATCGAGCCGGGCGCGGTCACGATCACGACCGGCGCGGTCGGCGTGACGACCACCGTGGCGGGATCGGCGTGGGCGGTGGCGGCGGCGGCGAGGACGGCGGCGACGACAAGGCGGCTCGACATGCCCGGCCCTAAGAGCACCCGCGATGCCAGGCGCGATTTCACTGCGAAGTGCGCTCGCCGGCTGGTGAATCGGAAATTGCCAGCCGCCGTGGGGTTTCGGCGATCCGCGGCCGGGCCTGACACGGCTGCCCGGGCACCTGCCGGGGCATGACACGGATGTCTCGGCGCTAGCTACCGCAGCACCGTCAGCGTGCGCATCGTTCCGCGCGTCACGCCGAACTGCTCGTGGACCGCGGCGGCCTTCACCGCGTCGGCCGGCGCGAGCGTGCCCGCGACGAGCTGGCGGTAGGCCTCGTAAAGGCGGCGCGTCTCGTCCGCGGACTCGCGCACGAGCTCCATGCGGAACCGGCGCACACCGCGCGCGAGCAGGTCGGGGACGAGCGCCGCTGCGCTCTGCGCCTGCGCGTTGAACACCGTGTTGCGGCAGCCGACATCGACGATCACCGGATGCACGAGGTCGACGCGATCGCGCAGCGCGACCTGGTGCTGCTCGCACGGCCGCCCGCAGGTGCGGAAGTCTTTGCCCTCGCTCAGCAGGTGCGCGTAGACGCAGTGCTCGGTATGGAACGTCGGGATGTGGTGGTGGACGGTGACCGCGATGCGGCCGCGCGGCGCGGCGCCGAGCAGTGCGTAGAGCTGATCGCGATCGAGGTCGTGCGCGGCGGTGACGGTCTCGAGGCCGTGCGCGAGCACCCAGCCCGCCGTGATCGAGTTCGTGACGTTGAGCGAGAAGTCGCCGTGCAGCGTGCGCTGCTCGTCCTCGCCCAGGGCCTCGAAAAACGCGAGCGAGCCCCAGCTGCGGACGAGCACGGCGTCGGCGGGGAGGCGCGCGAGGTGCGCGTCGATCTTGTCCTCGCCCGGCTTCTGGATGCGCACGGTCGCGACGGTGACGCGTGCACCGCGAGCCTTCGCGCGGTCGACCGCCTTCGCGAGACCGACGAGCTCCATCCAGTCGAGCTCGACGTCGCGGCAGCCGGCATCGAGCAGCGCATCGAGCTGGGCATCGTTGCGGGCGAGCGCGACGAGCATTGGCGCGTGCTCGAGCGGCTCGATCGGCGTGCGCACGCTGTCGATCTTCGAGTCGGTGGCGACCGTGCGGTCGACGCGCGCGAGCTCGGCTTCGAGCTGCGTCACGAGCTGGCGGCGGATCTCCTTGAGCTCGCTGACCGGCAGGTGGAGGCCGGGCGGCAGCTCGCAGGTGAGCTCGCGCAGGTGGAACGGCGTGCCGCCGAACGCGCCGAGCTTGTCAGCAAGCAGGTCGCGCGTGATGCCGGCGCCGCGCGCGGGGGCGAGAGTCGACGTGCTGGTCACGCGGACCGAGGTGCCGGTCGCGCGGACGGAGGTGCTGGTCGCGCGGACGGAGGTGCTGGTCGCGCGGACACCCGTGGGCGATGCATGTGCGGTGCGCGGGCCGGCGATCTCATACGAATCGCCATTCGAATCGCCATTCGTATCGACTTGCCGGGCCGGCATATGGGGGCCGGCGATCTCATTCGTATCGCCATTCGTATCGCCATTCGTATCGCCATTCGTATCGCCATTCGTATCGCCATTCGTATCGATGTGCCGGGCCGGCACGTGGGGCCCGGCGATCTCGTACGAACCGGCGTTCGAACCGTACGAACCGGCGTTCGTACCGATTTGCCGGGCCGGCATCTGTGACCAGCGAGCCTCGACCGCGACCGGCGCGCCAACCGTGCCGGACACGACGAGGTCGACCGCGATCCGGCCGAGCGCACCGCGACCCGCCTCCGCGGCCTTGTCGCCAGCGCGCGTGACCCGCGGATCCGAGCTGACCCACACGCGGTCGCCGACGTGCACGATCGAAAGATCCGGGCCCGGCGTGCCGAACCGCAGCCGGAAGCCGCGCGGCGTCTTGGCGACCGCGAAGATCGGGCCGCCGGTCTCGGGCTGCTCGGGCGTGCCCGCGTCGAAAACGACACCCATGCCCGCACGCAGCTCCGCGAGCGACTCGCCGGCGCGCGCCTCGCGCACGATCTCGACCTCGTTGCCCTCGATCGCGGTGATCACGCCCGCGAGCACGCCTCGATGGCGCGGGAAGCGGCCCTCGACGAGCGTCTGGTGATCGGTGCCGCCGAGGAAGCCCGTCGACGCGCCTCGCGAGTACGCGACGAGCAGCGCCTCGCGATCGCGCGGGATGTCGACCGGCCGCTCGGGCGCGGGCTCGCCGACCGAGGCGCCGGCGGCATCGCGGTACTGCGAGACGGCCGTCGCGACGTACGCCGGGCCCTTGAGGCGGCCCTCGATCTTGAGCGACGCGACGCCGGCGTCGGCGAGCTGCGGCACGACGTCGAGGCCGACGAGATCCTTCGGCGACAGCAGATACGCGACCTCGCCGAGGTCTTGCGCTCGGCCATCGACGATCAGCTCGTAGGGCAGGCGGCACGCCTGGGCGCACTGGCCGCGGTTCGCGCTGCGGCCGCCCCACGCCTCGCTCGACAGGCACTGGCCGCTCCACGCGACGCACAGCGCGCCGTGCACGAAGACCTCGAGCTCGAGCGGCGTGCCCGCGCGGTAGGCGCGGATCTCGTCGACCGACAGCTCGCGCGGCACGACGACGCGCGAGAGGCCGAGCGGCGCGAGCAGATTGGCCGCGAGCGGCGAGGATGCGGTCATCTGCGTCGAGGCGTGGACCTCGAGCGCCGGGCAGATCGCCTTCGCGAGCAGCGCGACGGCCGGGTCCTGCACGATGATCGCATCGGCCCCGGAGCGCGCGACGCGGCGGAGCAGCTCCTCGACCGTCGGGAGCTCGGGCTCGAAGACGAGCGTGTTGAGCGTGATGTAGAGGCGGGCGCCGCCGCGGTGGACCATTGCGGCGATGTCGGCGAGCTTGTCGGACGCGAAGTTCGCGGCGCGGGCGCGGGCGTTGAAGCCGTCGTCCAGGCCGAGATAGATCGCGTCCGCACCCGCTGCGAGCGCCGCGGCCAGGGCATCGAGATCGCCTGCCGGCGCCAGGATCTCGGGGCGGCGCATGGGTGGAAAACCTTTCGGGCAGCTTTCCATATCACGGGAGGGCCCGGAAGTCTTGCGCTTCTCGGGACATGTCCTTATAACGCCCTGCTTCACGAGACCCCCCGAGGAACCCCATGATGTCGATAATCCACTGGCTTGCCGCAGGCGCTGATGCTGTCGGCGGCGCTTCTGCCCGGCCCCGCAGCGAGGCCCAGCTCCAGCTGCCCGACTTCCACCAGGTCAAGTTCCTGGGGATGTCGGGCTGGAACATCCTGGCGATGGGCCTGGGTGTCAGCGCGATCGGCCTGCTGTTCGGCCTGATCAAGTACCAGAAGCTCAAGAACCTGCCGGTGCACTCGGCGATGCGCGAGATCAGCGAGCTGATCTACGCGACCTGCAAGACGTACCTCAAGACGCAGGCGAAGTTCATCGCCCAGCTCTGGGTGCTGATCGCGGCGGTCATCGTCGTGTACTTCGCGGTGCTCGAGAAGGTCGAGCCGGTGAAGGTCGTGCTGATCGCGACATTCTCGGTCGTCGGCATCCTCGGCAGCTCGCTGGTCGCCTTCTTCGGCATCCGCGTCAACACGTTCGCGAACTCGCGCGCGGCGTTCGCGTCGCTGCGCGGCAAGCCGTACGGCACGTACTCCATTCCGCTCGAGGCCGGCATGTCGATCGGCACGGTGCTGATCTCGACCGAGCTGCTGCTGATGCTCGCGATCATGCTGTTCCTCCCGGGCAACCTCGCGGGTCCATGCTTCATCGGCTTCGCGGTCGGCGAGTCGCTCGGCGCTGCGGCGCTGCGTATCGCCGGCGGCATCTTCACGAAGATCGCCGACATCGGCTCCGACCTCATGAAGATCGTCTTCAACATCAAGGAAGACGACGCGCGTAACCCCGGCGTCATCGCCGACTGCACCGGTGACAACGCCGGCGACTCGGTCGGCCCGACGGCCGACGGCTTCGAGACCTACGGCGTCACCGGCGTCGCGCTGATCACGTTCATCCTGGTCGCGCTGCCGAACATCCCGGGCCTGCCCGCGATCGACGCCAATGGCCGCCTCGCCGATGCCGGCGAGTGGATCCAGACGGTCCTCCTCGTGTGGATCTTCGCGATGCGCATCGTCATGGTGCTCGCGTCGGTCGGTAGCTACCTGATCAACGAGGCGGTCTCGAAGGCCAAGTACGGCAACGCGGCCGAGATGAACTTCGAGCACCCGCTCACGATCCTCGTGTGGCTGACGTCGCTCGTCTCGGTCGGTCTGACGTTCCTCGTCTCCTACCTGCTCATCGGCCAGGGCGACTCGACGCTGCCGTTCGGCCTGTGGTGGAAGCTCTCGGCGATCATCTCGTGCGGCACGCTCGCCGGCGCGATCATCCCCGAGCTCGTCAAGGTGTTCACCTCGGTGAACTCCGGCCACGTCCGCGAGACCGTGACCGCCTCGAAGGAAGGCGGCCCGTCGCTCAACATCCTCGCCGGTCTCACCGCCGGTAACTTCTCCGGCTACTGGATGGGTCTCATCATCGCGGGCCTGATGGGCATCGCGTACTGGATCTCGACGTCCGCTGGCGTCGCGAACCTGCTCGACGGCTCGAACATGGCCGCCGGCATCCCGATGGGCGGTGGCGATCCGGCCGCCGCGGCGTTCGCGTACCACGCGGCCAGCGCGGTCTTCGCGTTCGGTCTCGTCGCGTTCGGCTTCCTCGGCATGGGCCCGGTCACGATCGCGGTCGACTCGTACGGTCCGGTGACGGACAACGCGCAGTCGGTCTACGAGCTGTCGCTGATCGAGACGCGCGAGGGTGTCGTCGAGGAGATCGAGAAGGAGTTCAAGTTCAAGCCGGACTTCGAGAAGGCGAAGATGTACCTCGAGGAGAACGACGGCGCGGGTAACACGTTCAAGGCGACCGCGAAGCCGGTGCTCATCGGCACCGCCGTCGTCGGCGCGGCGACGATGATCTTCGCGCTGATCATGCTCGTGACGAACGGCCTCCAGGCGACGGCCGTCGGCAACCTGTCGATGATCCATCCGCCGTTCCTGCTCGGCCTCATCGTCGGCGGCGCGGTGATCTACTGGTTCACCGGCGCGTCGACGCAGGCGGTCTCCACCGGCGCCTACCGCGCGGTCGAGTTCATCAAGGCGAACATCAAGCTCGACACCTCGGCGCAGGCCAAGGCCTCGGTGACCGACTCGTCGAAGGTCGTCGAGATCTGCACGATCTACGCGCAGAAGGGCATGAAGAACATCTTCATGGTGCTGTTCTTCTCGACGCTCGGCTTCGCCTGCATCGACCCGTACTTCTTCATCGGGTACCTGATCTCGATGGCGCTGTTCGGCCTCTATCAGGCGATCTTCATGGCGAACGCCGGCGGCGCCTGGGACAACGCGAAGAAGGTCGTCGAGACCGAGCTCCGCGCCAAGGGCACCGAGCTGCACGCGGCGACGGTCGTCGGCGACACGGTCGGCGATCCGTTCAAGGACACGTCGTCGGTCGCGCTGAACCCGGTGATCAAGTTCACCACGCTGTTCGGCGTGCTCGCGGTCGGCCTGGCGCTCGAGCTCCACGAGAAGGGCATGGACACGGCGAAGTACGTCATCGCCGGCGTCTCGGTCCTGATCTCGATGGCGTTCGCGTGGCGCTCGTTCTACGCGATGCGCATCCAGAGCGGCGACAAGAAGTAAGTCGTCGCCTTCGGAAGCACGAAGGGCGCCCGCAACGGCGCCCTTCGTCGTTTCGGCCGAATCTATTTGCGGCGCGCCACGCGCAGCCTCCGTAGGTTGCGCCGCATGCATGTGAATCAGTCGGTGCGAGCGGTTCAGCTGACGCGTCCGTGGCGGTGCCGCGCGTGCGGCTGCGAGCAGCAAGCGAAGGTGCAGGCGATCGGCGTCGGGACGTCCGGTCTGTGGGGCGATGCGGGCCAGCGCGCGCACGACGACGCCGAGCGCTCGGTCGCGACGCTGCTCGCCCTCGCGCGCTGTCCCCAGTGCGGCTACTTCGACGAGGTCGTCGCGGCCAAGCAGGCGCGTACGCGCGCGATCGTCGGCGCGTTGCTGGTCGCGATCGGGGCGGGCGTCGTCGGCGTGTGCGCGTACCTCGGGCTCGAGGAGCGATTCTTCGTGTACGTCGCGCTCGGCGTTGCCGTGGTCATGGGCGGCTTCGGCTGGCTGCAGTGGCGGCTGATCTGCATGCGCTACCCGAGTGACGTCACCGGCCTGGTGACGCTCGAGGCCCCGCCGCCGCCGATGCCATCGCGCCCGGTGGATCCGGCGCAGATGGCCGCGTTCAAGTGGATCTGATCGGCGTACGCTGATCGCGTGAGCCGCTTCCACACGATCACGTTCACGCCCGAGGTCCGCGCGATCCAGGAGCAGATGGGGAGCCGCAAGGCGTACGGACGCGTGCCGCCGCAGGACGCGCCCGATGTGCTCGGCGACGACGAGCGCGCGTTCATCGCGGAGCGCGACTCGTTCTACATGGCGTCGGTCGGCGCGGGCGGCTGGCCCTACGTGCAGCACCGCGGCGGTCCGCGCGGCTTCGTGCACGTGCTCGACGAGCGCACGCTCGCGTTCGCCGACTACCGCGGCAACCGCCAGTACATCTCGGTCGGCAACCTGACACGCGACGACCGCGTCGCCTGCATGTTCATGGACTACCCGCACCGCGCGCGGCTCAAGCTGCTCGCGCGTGTCACGATGGCAGAGCCGTCGGCGTACCCCGACGTGACGCTCGAGCCAGGCGCGAAGATCGAGCGCGTGTTCGTGCTGCGCGTCGAAGGCTTCGACTGGAACTGCCCGCAGCACATCACGCCGCGCTACAGCGAGGACGAGATCGCCGAGATCCTCGGGCCGCGCATCGCGGCGCTCGAAGCGGAGCTCGCGCGGCTGCGCGGTCAGTAGACGCGCGTATCGGAGATGATCGGCCCGCGCTCGGGCCCCAGCGAGATGATCGAGATGTAGACGTTGTCGCCGCGGTCGTCGCACAGGATCTTGTAGGGCTGGCCCCACGGATCGTGCGTCGCACCGTCGGTCAGGTCGGCGACGTCGCGGGGACACGCGCGCAGCGACCGCTCGCCAAGCGCGTCGAGCATCCGGCTCTCCGCCTCGCGCGCGACCTGCTCCTTGCTCGTCGAGAGCGACGCGATCAGCCCGTTCGCGGCGTGGACCGCAAGGCCGAGCCCGATCGCGCCGAGCAGCACGTGATGACGGCGAATCCGCGACGGCCGATGCACGTGCCGCACGAGCTTACGCATGGGCCGACCTCGCGATCCGCGTCGCCAGCGTGACGAGCAGCGCGCACCACATCGACAGGAACACCAGCGAGCCCATCATCGATCGCTCCTCACATCGTCGGCGGTGTCGTAGATGCCGTCCGGTCCTGCAGAGACAACGGTGAACCCGCGCGCGTTGCACTCCCATAGGTAGGGATTGCCGTAGCCGTCGCGCTGTAACGCGCCGGTCAGGAAGTGGTCGATTCCCTGGTCGCACGTGGCGCGCCCGAGCATCGCGTAGGCCGAGAAGTAGCGATGCGGGTGCGTGTAGTCCTCCTTGAGCTCGCTCATGCGCTGGATCCGCAATGCGATCGACGGGATCGCGGCCGCGATCAGGAGCACGGCAACGGGCAGAAAGAACCGAGGGCGAGTGGTGATGGCCGGAAGCACGCGAGACGAAGGAGCAACCGCGAGGCCAAGCCGCAAGTCCTCGGATCGGCGTGGGCGCGGAGCGACGAAGTGTCACTTCGTGCTAGGACCGGCCCATGGCCGATGTCATTCGTGCACCGCGAGGCTCGCAGCTGACGTGTAAAGGCTGGCAGCAGGAAGCCGCGCTGCGGATGCTGATGAACAACCTCGATCCGGATGTCGCGGAGCGGCCGCAGGACCTGGTCGTCTACGGTGGTACCGGCAAGGCGGCGCGCAGCTGGGAGGACTTCCACGTGATCGTCCGCGAGCTGCGGCGGCTCGAGAACGATCAGTCGCTGCTCGTGCAGTCGGGCCGGGCGGTCGGCGTGTTCCGCACGCACGAGGAGGCGCCGCGCGTGCTGATCGCGAACTCGAACCTCGTCGGCAAGTGGGCGACGTGGGAGCACTTCCGCGAGCTCGAGGCGCGCGGCCTGATGATGTACGGCCAGATGACGGCCGGCTCGTGGATCTACATTGGCTCGCAGGGCATCGTGCAGGGGACGTTCGAGACGTTCGCCGCCGCGGGCACGACGCACTGGAACAGCGACCTCGCGGGCCGGTTCGTGCTCAGCGGCGGGCTCGGCGGCATGGGCGGCGCGCAGCCGCTCGCGGCGACGATGGCGGGCGCGGTGTTCCTCGGCGTCGAGATCGATCCGACGCGCGTGCAGCGCCGCCTCGAGACGCGCTACCTCGACGAGCTCGCGCCCGACCTCGACTCGGCGCTCCACCGCGTCGACGAGTGCAAGGCGAAGAAGCAGGCGCGCTCGATCGCGGTGATCGGCAACGCGGCCGACGTGTACGCGGAGCTCGTGCGCCGCGGCGTCACGCCCGACCTCGTCACGGATCAGACGTCCGCGCACGATCCGCTCGTCGGCTACATCCCGCAGGGGCTGTCGCTCGAGGCGGCCGCCGAGCTCCGCAAGCGCGATCCGGAGGAGTACGTGCGGCGGTCGCGCGCGTCGATGGCGGTGCAGGTGCGCGCGATGGTCGCGATGCAGAAGGCGGGCGCGCACGTCTTCGACTACGGCAACAACCTGCGCGCGCAGGCCGAGCTCGGCGGCGCCACGCACGAGGAAGCGACCGCGTACCCCGGCTTCGTGCCCGCGTACGTGCGCCCGCTGTTCTGCGAGGGCAAGGGCCCGTTCCGCTGGGCCGCGCTCTCCGGCGACCCCGACGACATCCGCGTCACCGACGAGGCCGTCCTCGACGAGATCAAGGACGACCCGATGCTCCACCGATGGATGAAGCTCGCGCGCGAGAAGATCGCGTTCCAGGGCCTCCCGGCGCGCATCTGCTGGCTCGGCTACGGCCAGCGCCACCGCGTCGGCCTGCGCTTCAACGAGCTCGTCCGCACGGGCAAGGTCAAGGCGCCGATCGTGATCGGCCGCGATCACCTCGACTGCGGCTCGGTCGCATCGCCGAACCGCGAGACCGAAGGCATGAAGGACGGCACGGACGCGGTCGCCGACTGGGCGATCCTGAACGCGCTCGTCAACACGGCCGCGGGCGCGTCGTGGGTCAGCTTCCACCACGGCGGTGGCGTCGGCATCGGCTACTCGCTGCACGCGGGCATGGTCGTCGTCGCCGACGGCACGCCGCGCGCCGCGCGCTGCCTCGAGCGCGTGCTGACGAGTGACCCGGGCATGGGCGTCATCCGCCACGCCGACGCGGGCTACGACGAGGCGATCCACGCGGCCGACGAGCGCGGCGTCGTGATCCCGCGCCGCCGCGACGCATGACGCCGCGCGCGTTCGGCGAATCCCTCGCGCCGGGCGCATTCGGCGAATCGCTGACGCCGGGCGCACTCGTCATGTTCGGCGAGCTCCACGGCACGCTGGAGGCGCCCGCGTTCGTCGCCGACGTGGCAGCGGCCGTGCGCGGCCCGGTGACGCTCGCGCTCGAGCTGCCCGACGACGTCCAGCCCGGCGTCGACGCCTGTCTCGCGACGGGCAGCGGCCTCGTTCACGACGTTCCGTTCTGGCAGTGGCGCGATGGCCGCGGTGGCCGCGGGCTCGTCGCGTTGCTCGACGTCGCGCGGCGGCTCGGCGCGCGGGTCGTCTGCTTCGACGGCACGTTCGACTCCGGCGAGGCGCGAGACGCCGGGATGGCCGCCAACTTGATTTCGGCAGTGCGGCCGACCGACGTGACGCTTGCGCTGTGCGGCAACCTGCACGCGCGCATCGATGACCCGCGCTGGATGGGCTGGCACGTCCGCGAACGCGTCCCCGGGATGCTCTCGCTGGATCTCGGTTACGACGGCGGCGCCGCCTGGTGCGCGACCGATGCAGGCGTCGGCGTGCACGAGCTGAGGGCGCGCCATGACGGGCCGCGCGGCGTCGAGCTCGCGCCGTGCGACGGCTACGATGGCGTGTATCGTGTCGGCGTGCTGACGCCGTCGGAGCCGCTGCGATGAGCCAGGGTGGGCGCACCTGCCGCAAGGTCGGCCGCGGCGGCGGCGACGCCGAGCTCGAGATCGAGGACACCGGCGACGCGGTGATCGTGCGACGCGGCGGCCGCACGCATCGCCTGACCGGCGCCGATGCGGAGGCGGTGCGCGCCGTGATCGACGACGACGCCGCGCTCGCCCGCGTGATCGCGCGCAAGCTTCGCTAGTCGACCGGGCCGAAGCGCGACAGCCGCCCGTGCTGCGGGTTGTTCGTCAGCCAGATGCCGGTGACGCGTCCCTTGATGTTGCGCAGTGGAACGCTTCCCCAGATGCGCGAATCGTTCGAGTTGTTGCGGTTGTCGCCCAGCACGAACACGTGATCAGGCGGCACGACGTAATGCGCCTGGGGCGCGCAGGCGTCGTCGGAGATGCCGGGAACGATCGTGCCGAGCGTCTCGTGGACGTTGCGCTCGGCATCCTCCGTATTCGCGCAGGACGGGACGCTGTTGCCGGCGGGGAAGTCGCGTATGTCCGGCATGTGGCGCTCGTCGTTCGCGGGGCGTTCGCGATCGTGGAAGACCTCGTACGTGTGGCCGCCGAGCGACTCGCGGTAGCGCGAGCACGCCTTCGTGACCCACTCGTCGTCGTCCTCGTAGCGGTCCGCGTACGTCGCGTTGCCGTCGACCAGCGTTGACGGCACGGGCTTGCCGTTGACGTAGACGTCATGGCATCGCACCTCGACAGTGTCGCCGCCGAGCGCGACGATCCGCTTGATGTAGTCGCGCCGCGGATCGCACGGGTAGACGAAGACGATCACCTCGCCGCGCTCGTACGCGTCCCAGTGCGGCGACAGCTTGTCGATATACAGGTGGTCGCCGATCTCGATCGTCGGATTCATGCCGCTCGACGGGATCTTGAACGCCTCGATCACGAACGCGCGCAGCGAAAGCGCGACGGCGATCAGGATCGCGACCGCCGGCAGAGCGCGGTCCCAGCGCGGGCGAATGTCATCGCTGCGGTACGCGACGATCACGGCGTCGATGATCGGGCCGGCGAAGCAGACACCAAGCCCGAGTGCGAAATAGAACCAGAAGCAGCTCGCGATCGCGCACACGACGAGGCCGCCGAGCCAGGCCGCGGCACGCCGCGTGCGGCCGATCGCCGCCAGGATCGCCGGGCCGAGCACGAGACCCGCAAGCAGCACGAACAACGCCCGACCTGCCTTCATCAGTGACCAGCACACCACGATGCGTGCGGCGACGGCAACTGCGGTACGGTACGAGCGTGACCATGGTCATCCGCAACGCGCGCCTGATGACGTGCGATCCCGAGCGGCCCGGGCTCGGCATGATCGATCGCGGCGCGGTCGTGATGGAAGGCGCGCGGATCGTGTGGGTCGGCCCCGACAACGAAGCTCCGGCCGGCGAGGCGACGGTGATCAACGCCGACGGGCGGCTGGTGACGCCGGGGCTCGTCGACTGCCACACGCATGCGATCTTCGCGGGCGACCGGGCGGGCGAGTTTGCGATGCGCGCGGCCGGGAAGGGCTACCTCGAGATCGCGGAGGCCGGCGGTGGCATCAACGCGACGCTCGGGCCGACGCGCGGCGCCGGCCACGCGAAGCTGCTCGGCATCCTGATGACGCGGCTCGAGCGGATGCGCGACGGCGGGACAACGAGCGTCGAGGTGAAGAGTGGCTACGACCTGACGACCGAGGGCGAGCTCGCGCTGCTGCGGACCGTGAAGACGGTCGCGGCGCTCGAGTCGCCGCGCGTGGTACCGACGCTGCTCGCGCATCTCGTGCCGCCCGAGCGCAAGGCGGACCGCGACGTGTTCGTGCGCGAGATCTGCGAGCAGTGGATTCCGCGGGCGGCGGCGGAGCAGCTCGCGACCAGCGTCGACGTGTGGTGCGACACGGGGGCGTTCACCGTCGACGAGACGCGCGCGATCATCGGGGCGGCGAAGGCGGCGGCGTTCGGCGTGCGCGGGCACGTCGGGCAGCTCGGCGATGTCGGGGCGGCGGAGCTGATGGCGGAGGCGGGCGCGCTCAGCGTCGATCATGTCGAGCTGATCAGCGATGCCGCGATCGCGGCGCTCGCGCGCGCGGGGACGGTGGCGGTGATGCTGCCGGGCGCGTGCGTGCAGCTGCGGCTGCCGGTGCCGCCGGTGGAGAAGCTACGGCGCGCGGGCGTGGCGATGGCGGTCGCGACCGATCTCAATCCGGGGACGAGCTACTGCGAGACGTTGCCGATCCAGATGTGGCTGGCGACGACGCACTACGGAATGACCGTCGAGGAGGCGTGGCTCGGCGTGACGCGGGTGGCGGCGCGGGCGCTGCGCGTCGAGGCGGGAGCGCTGGTCGCGGGAGCGCGGGCGGATTGCGTGATCTGGAGCTGCGAGCGTCCCGAGGAGGTTCCGTATCGCTATGGAACCAATCTCGTTTCGCGGGTGATCTGCGGCGGGGCTTGACGAGCTAGCAGAGTGATATCACATTGCCATCAGACTTCTTCGGAAGGGTTTGAACATGGCGATGAAAGAGCACGATGCGTTCTCGATGTCGGGTGGGCTCGCGATCCTGATCGGTCTGGTGCTGCTGATCGGCGGCCCGGCGTGGGGCTTCTCGCAGATCCCGTCGCACCAGCTGGCGCCGGCGCCGTACCTCGCGGTGGCGTTTGTCGGGTTCGTGCTCGGCGTGCTCGTGCTCAAGGGCTGCTTCATCATCGGCCCGAACGAGGCGCGCGTGCTGACGCTGTTCGGCAAGTACGCGGGCACGGTGCGGGTGACGGGGCCGCGGTGGGCGAATCCGTTCACGACGAAGCGCAATGTCTCGCTCCGCGCCCGCAACTTCGAGACCGCGAAGATCAAGGTCAACGACATCGAGGGCAATCCGATCGAGATCGCGGCGGTGGTCGTGTGGCGCGTCACTGACACGGCGCAGGCGATGTTCGATGTCGAGAGCTTCGGCAACTACGTGCAGATGCAGGCCGAGGCGGCGGTGCGCAACCTCGCGATGCACCACCCGTACGACAGCCATGACGACAACGTGATCAGCCTGCGCGGCCAGAGTGATCTGGTGGCGGAGCAGCTGCGCAAGGAGATCAACGCGCGCATTCACTCGGCGGGTGTCGAGGTCGTCGACGCGCGCATCGCGCACCTCGCGTACGCGCCCGAGATTGCCCAGGCGATGCTGCAGCGCCAGCAGGCGGGCGCGATCATCGCGGCGCGTCAGCGCATCGTCGAGGGCGCGGTGTCGATGGTCGAGATGGCGCTCGATCAGCTCGCGAAGCGCGGGATCGTCGAGCTCGATACCGAGCGAAAGGCGGCGATGGTCAGCAACCTGCTCGTCGTGCTGTGCGGCGAGCGATCGACGCAGCCGGTCGTGAACGCCGGCAGCCTCTACTGATGCCCGAGCGCAAGCCCTTCCTCTTGCGCATCGATCCCGCGGTGCTGGAAGCGCTCCAGAAGTGGGCCGCCGATGATCTGCGCTCCCTCAACGCGCAGATCGAGTTCGTGCTGCGCGACGCGCTCGGACGGGCCGGTCGCGAACCGAAGCCGCGCACGAAGAAGGACGGCGGCCCGTATCGCTAGATAGATCCGGTCAGCCGCGCGCGATCTCGTGTCATGACGCAGCTCGCGTGGCTGACGGGCTTGCCGTGGCGACCGCGCTCGTCGGTGAAACGGCGCGTAGCTCGTTGGAGTTGCGCATCTTGCGCCTGGCTCGTCGCTTGCGATGGCGGGCGAGTCCGATGCGCCAGCTCAGCCTCCCGATCGTCCTCGCCGTCGCCGCCTGCGGTGGCAGCTCTTCTCCCAAGCAGCAGCCCGATGCCGGCACGACCGGTCATCCCGCCGACGCGCCGCAGCAGCAGGCCGACGCGCCGGTGCAGCACCAGCCCGATGCGCCGCCCGACTCGCCGGCGCAGGCCGCGTGTCTGGTCGCGTCGAGCCTGGGCACGATCACGCCGATCGCGCCGGCGATCGACGAGGACGCGGACCCGCCGACGTACCTGAGCTACCGCGACAACCTCAACGCCGACGCGCTGCCCGACGCGCTCGCGGTCCTGCTCTATCACGGCTACGGCGTGTTCACGGATACCGACATCGGCCCGATGACCGTGCAGCTGACGGGCGCCGAGGCGAGCTTCGACACCTGCGGCGCGTGCATCGTCGTCAGCGCCGACGTCGATCCCGACACGGGCCCGGCCGCGACGTACATGCCGACCGGTGGCACGCTGACGATCACGCAGACGTCGCCGCACTTTGCCGCGACGCTCACGAACGTCACGCTCGTCCACGTCGACATCGACCCCGACACGCTCGCGACGACCGCGAACGCCGATGGCTGCTCGACGACGATCGACTCGCTGACGTTCGATCTCCAGGCGGCGCCGGATACGGGCAGCGGCAGCGGCTCGGGCAGCGGCAGCGGGTCGGGGTCGGGCAACGGCCCCGTGCGCCACGGCCTGCGCGTTCACAAGCTGACGAAGCGCACGCGCTAGCTCTCGCTGCTCGAGTCTCGCGCGATTCCGTACTTGTCCATCAGCCTGTAAAGCTGGGTGCGATGGAGGCCGAGCGTGCGCGCGGCCGCGCTGACGACGCCGTTCGCCGCCTCGAGCGCCGCGAGCACCGCCGCCTTGTCGAGCGAGCCGGGCGTCGCGACGGGCGCGGAACGGTCGCCGCTCTGGGCGGTCGGTACCGGTGCGTCGAGCGGGAGGCCGGCGCCGTCGGGCAGATCCTCGGGGCGTACGACGTCGCGACCCGCATCGCGCGCGGCGAGCGCGGCCTGGTGGACGGCGGCGATCAGCTCGCGCACGTTGCCCGGCCACGGGCGCACGCAGCACGCCTCGACGAGCCGCGCATGCGCGCCGAGCTTCTTGTCGACGGACGCGAGCTCGCGGACGATCAGGCGCGCGATGTCGAGCTTGCGTGTGCGTAGCGGCGGCACGTGGACGACCGCGCGGGCGAGCCGGTAGTAGAGGTCCTCGCGGAACGTCTTCGCGGCGACCGCGGCGCGCAGCTCGCGATGGCTCGCGGCGACGACGCCGAGATCGATCGTGATCGAGGCGTTCGCACCGACCGGCGTGACCTCGTGCGTCTCGATCGCGCGGAGCAGCTTGGCCTGCACGGCCGGATCGAGATCCGCGATCTCGTCCAGGAACAGCGTGCCGCCGTCGGCGCTCGCGAGATAGCCTTCCGCGTCCTGCGCGCCCGAGAACGCGCCCTTCTTCGCACCGAACAGCAGGCGCTCGGCGACGCCCTCGGGGATCGCGGCGCAGTTGACGGCGACGAACGGGCCGCTCTTGCGCGGGCCGCTCGCGTGATACAGCCGCGCGACGAGCTCCTTGCCCGAGCCGCTCTCGCCGTGGACGAGCAGGGTAGGGCTCTGGCCGTGGCGCTTGACCTGGGTGTGCAGGCGCGCGAGCTCGGGGCCGACGACGTGCTCGCCCGAGTCCTTCGTCGCGTCCGCATAGCCGCGACCGTCTGGCACGAGCAGGAACACCGAGTGCCCGATTCTTACGACGACCGTGCCGTGCGCGCGGACCTCGTTCGTGATCCGCTCGCCGTCGACATACGTACCGTTGCGGCTGCCGCGATCCGCGATCAGCCACGCGCCGCGCTCGAAGCGAATCGTCGCGTGCTCCTTCGAGACGCGGTCATCATCGACGACGGCCCGGCCGAGCTCGAGCTTCTTGCCGATGTCGAGGACGCGTACGTCGGGCTTGGTCCCGACGCACACGAGCACGGCGACGGGTGCGCCCGGCTCCTCGCCGGCGACGGTCGAGACGTCATCGATCGTTTCGCGCACGGGACGAGCGAGAGTATCAAAGGTCGTGACACGCGTGACGACACGAACGCGGTCCAGCGCGTCGCAAGTCCGCATCCTGCCGCGAAATGCTGCGCGGCATGTCCCTTGCCATGGCGACCGGGCGGAGGATTTCCATGAACACGCCCAAGCTCGTCACGCCCACGCTCTCGCCCCAGCTCGTCTGGCTCTTCGCCGCGATCACGCTCGCCGCCACGATCGGCAGCAACTACGTGATCCCGCACGTCATCCACCATCCGATCACGCCGAAGGCGCTCGGCGGCATCTACTGCGCGATCTTCGCGATCGGCGCGGCCGCCGCGACTGCGCTGACGACCGCGCGCGGTCGCTACGTGTTCCTCGCGTTCGCCGTCGGGTCGGCCGGGCTCGCCGCGTTCTTCTACATCGTGCTCGCGAAGGCGTTCGGCAGCGGCCTCGGCGGTGCGCTCGGCACGTTCTTCGGCGCGTTCTTCGCGCTCGGGACGCTGTTCGCGTCGATCGCGGGGACGATCCTCGGCCGCAAGCTCCGCGGCGAGCAGGTCAGCTGGAGCGTGTCGATGGGCTAGGCCCGCGCGCCCGCCGCGGCCGCCGCCGCGACGAGCGTGCCGTCGTCGATCAGCGCACGCACCGCGGCGATATCCGGCGCGATCGGTCGATCGACCATCATCGCCGGCACGCGTGACCGGATCGCGGCGTGCACCGCTTCGATCGGCTTCGTCGACGTCAGCGGTCGCCGCAGATCGAGGCCCTGCGCGGCGCACAGGATCTCGATCGCGAGCACCGTGCGCACGTGATCGTGGATCATCGACAGCTTGAGCGCGCTCGTCGCGCCCATCGAGACATGGTCCTCGCGGCCCGCGCTCGACGGGATCGAATCGACGCTCGCCGGATGCGCGAGCACCTTGTTCTCGCTGACCAGCGACGCCGCCGCGACCTGAGCGATCATGAACCCGCTGTTGAGGCCGGAGTCGGGCGCCAGGAACGGCGGCAGGCCCGACGACAGGTGCGGGTTGACGAGCTGCTCGACGCGGCGCTCGGAGATGTTCGCGAGCTCGGCGACCGCCATCGCGGCTGCATCGAGCGCGAGCGCGACCGGCTGGCCGTGGAAGTTGCCGCCGCTGATCATCTCGCCTTCGTCGGCGAACACGAGCGGGTTGTCGGTCGACGACCCCGCCTCGCGCTCGAGCACCGTGCGCGCGAAGTCGATCACGTCGCGGCTCGCGCCGTGGACCTGCGGCATGCAGCGCAGCGAGTACGGATCCTGGACCTTGCCGCAGTCCTTGTGCGACTCGGCGATCGGCGAGTCCGCGAGCAGCGCGCGCAAAAAGCGAGCGACCGCGATCTGACCTGGATGCGGGCGCGCCGCGACGACGCGCTCGTCGAACGCACGCACGGTCCCCTTGAGCGCCTCGAGCGACATCGCACCCGCGAGATCCGCGACGACGCACGTCTCGACGGCATCGAGGATCGCGAGCCCGCCGACCGCGGTCATGTGCTGCGTGCCGTTGAGCAGTGTCAGACCTTCCTTGGCCTCGAGCACGAGTGGCGCGAGCCCGGCGGCCTTCAGCGCGTCGGCGGCGGGCAGCGTGTCGCCGCGATACTCGGCGAGGCCTTCGCCGATCATGCCGAGCGCGAGGTGCGCGAGCGGCGCGAGATCTCCGGAGGCGCCGACCGAGCCGCGCGCGGGGATGACGGGATGCACACCGGCGTCGAGCATCGCGCACAGCTGCTCGCAGCACACCGCGCGGGCGCCACTGCGGCCGGTGGCGAGCACGCTCGCGCGGAGCAGCATCATCCCGCGGACGGCCTCGCGCGGCAGCGGCGCGCCGACACCACTGCTGTGCGAGCGAACGAGATTTTGCTGGAGGCGGACGACCTGATCCGCGGAGATCCGGACCTCGGCGAGCGCGCCGAAGCCGGTGTTGACGCCGTAGACCGCGGGAGCGCGATCGCCGCCCGCGACGACCTCGTCGACCACGGCTCGCGCTCGCGCCATCGCGGCCCGCGCGCGGGAGCCGATCTCGACCTTGCGCCCGCCGCGCGCGACCTGGCCGAGAGCTTCGAGGGTCAGGGGCTCATCTCCGAGCCGAAACGATGCTTGCACGGGCGGAGGTGTAGCACGGCCAACTCCTCGGAATGACGGCCTGCCGGCGTTGACACCTCGCATCCAAGGTGGTGATCTGGATGGGCGTTGGGTTCTCCACCCGAAGATGACGCGGGCGCGGACGAGGGCGCGCCCGAATCGCCCGCTCCTCCCGCGAAAAGCGGCGGCTCGCTCGCCGCGCGCATGGATGCGTTCCTGGCCGAGCACAGCGGCGATGATGAGGACGCGCCTGCGAAGTCCGCGCGTCCGATGACCTCGGGAGACGCCGAGTCAATCGACGTCGACGAGATCGAGGAAGTCGAACCGGATGTCAGCGGGCCGAGCAAGCCGGCGCCCGCGCCGGTGACGCCGCCTGCGTTCCGCCCGCCGCCGGTGCCGCCGCGCCCCGTCGTCGCGATTCCGCCGCCGCGCCCGGGAGGCATCCCGTCGCCGCCCGGTGGCGTGCCGAAGATGAAGCCGCCGGCGATTCCGCCGATGCGGACGAGCCAGCCGATTCCCCAGGTCTCGATTCCCGCGCCGCGCGTCTCCGTGCCGCCGATCGCGGCATCCGTGCCGCCGCCGGCCGCCGATGCGCGCAGCAAGCCGCCGACCGGCCCGATGCCGACGCTCGAGCCGCGCACGAAGCCCCCGACCGCACCGCCGCAGCCCGGCGAGATGAGCGTCCCGCGCACGAAACCGCCGACCGCGCCGCCGCGGCCGCGCACGCCGACAGGCGAGCCGCGATTCAAGACGGGCGAGCACGCGCCGGTGCAGGCGCATGCAGACGACGATGTACTGAGCCACGGCACCGATCTGTCACAGCCGGTCGACGGTGGTGTCGAGGTCGGGACCGCGGAGCCGAACATCGTCGTCGATCAGCCGCTCGAGGCGGCGCTCGAGTCGCCGACCGTCGTCGACAAGGCGATCGGCGAGCTCGGCGAGGCCGGCGGCGAGAAGCGCGCCGAGGCGATGAGCAAGGAGCTCGAGGCGAAGGTCCTGACGGATCCCGCCGCGGCCGCGTACATCGCGTACGAGCTCGGCGAGCTGTACGAGCGCCGGCTTGCCGACGAGGCGCGCGCGGTGAAGGCGTTCGGGCGCGCGCTCAACCTCGATCCGTCGCTGCGGCCGAACCTGTGGGCGATCCGGCGCGTGTTCTATCGCCGCCAGCTGTGGCCGAATCTCGCGAAGCTCGTCGATGCGGAGGTCGCGTACGCGCGCGACGACGCCGAGCGGGCGGATCTGTTGCTCGAGAAGGCGCGCGTCGTCGGCCATCGGCTGAACGAGCCCGGCGAGGCGCGCAACGCGCTCGACGAGGCGGTCGCGATCGCGCCGGCGCATCAGGGCGTGCTGCTCGAGCTCGAGCGCGTGGCGGCGAAGGCCGGCGACATCGGCGCGCTGCTCGATGTCTGGGAGCGGCTCGCGGACGCGGTCGAGCACCCGTCGCGCAAGATCGCGTACTGGCTCGAGGTCGGCCGCGGTGCCGCGAGCAACGGCGAGCTGCCGCGTGCGATCGAGGCGTTCGAGAAGGCGTCGCAGCTCGCGGGCACGACGCCGGCGGCCGAGCGCGTCGCGCGCGAGCGGTTGCGCGTCATCGAGGAGCACGGGACGCCGGCCGATATCGCGGCCGCGATCGATGCGCTGTCGAGCGTGCTGCTCGCGGCGTTCGGCCCGGCGGGTCCGGCGGCCGACGCCCCGGCGACCGACCGCGCGGTCCACCTGCGGCACGAGCTCGTCGCGCTGCGCCGCCGGCAAGCGCAGCTCGCGCGCAGCGAGTCGCCCGACAAGGCGTGGGAGCTGTTGCAGCAGGCGAGCGCGATGGCGCCGGGCGAGGCGATCGTGCTCGCGGATCTAACCGAGCTTGCCGAGGAGCTCGGCCGCTACGCCGACCTCGCGGAGCTCGTGCAGAGCTGGCAGGCCGTCGAAGGCGATCCGGCGCGCGCGATGGTGCTGTCGATCCGGCGCGCGGATGCATTGCTGCGCGGTGGCGCGCGCGATCAGGCGCGGGCGCTGCTCGCGTCGCTCGAGGCCGCGGCGCCCGGCTTCGTCGTGCTGACGAGCGCCGCCGAGCGCGATGCCCTCGGCCGCCAGGATGCGCGCGCGCTCGCGAACACGCTGCTGTCGGCGGCGCATGCCGCGCACCTCGGCACGTGGCTCGGACCCGGGCAGGATCCGCAGCCGGATCCGAATGCGGCGGCGGCGCTCTACGTCCAGGCCGCCGAGCTGCTCGCGTACGAGGTCGCGGCGCACGATGCGCCCGAGGCGCCCGAGCTGTTCAACGAGGCGCGTGCTGCACTCGGCAAGGCGCTCGAAGCGGTGCCCGATTATCCGCCGGCGATCGAAGCGCTCGTCGAGCTCGATGATGCGCAGGGCCAGGTCGGCGAGGCGCTCGCACGCCTGCGCGGCGCGGCCGAGCGTGCGGGCAAGGCAGACAAGCGTCCGCTGCTCGAGCGCGCCGTGCGTCTCGCGCGCGGTCACGGCGATCTCGATGCGGTGCTCGCCCTCGAGCAGGAGCTGATCGCGCTCGCGCCCGATGATCTGCCGTTGCGGTGGCGGCTCGAGTCGACGCTCGCGCAGCTCGGCAAGGATGACGAGCGCGCCGCGCTACTCGTCCAGATCGCGGCCGACGAGACCGATGCGACACGCCGCGGAACCGCGCTGTCGAGTGCGGCACGTCTGCGCGAGCGCGCCGGTCAGGTCGAGGCGGCGACCGATCTGTATCGCCAGGTGCTCGTGCTGTGGCCCGAGGACACGTTCGCGCGCGAGTCGCTCGTCGATCTGCTGCGCGCGCAGGAGAAGTGGACCGAGCTCGTCGCGGAGCGGCGCGCCGAGGCGCGGGCGCTGCCCGATGGACCGGCCGCGCGACGTGCGCTGCGCGAGGCGGCGTGGGTGCTCGAGGTCCGGCTCGGCGATGCGGCGCAGGCCGCGCAGGTCTACGAGGAGTGGTCGCAGCGGTTCCCCGACGACATCGCGGCGATCGAAGGCGTCGCGCGGTGTCGCGCGGCGGCGAACGACTGGGCCGGCGAGGCGAGGGCGCGCGCGCAGGCCGCGGAGAACTCCTCGCCCGATGCGCGCTGGCTGTATGCGCGGGCGCTCGAGCGCGCGAACCAGCACGACGACGCGGCCGATCAGTACCGCCAGCTGCTGCAGATCGACGAGTCGCAGCCGTCGTTGCCCGCGATCGGCGCGACGCTGTCGCTCGGCGACCTCGCCGCCGCGCGCGGCGACACCGTGATGCGCGTCGAGGCGACGGCATCGCTCGCGGGCCGCACCAGCGATCCGGCGCTCGGCAGCGCGCTCGCCGAGGACAGCGGCTGGATGTACGCGCTCGTGCTCGAGGACTTCGACCGCGCGGCGGCCTCGTTCGAGGCGGCGATCACGCTCGATCCGACGCGGCGCGGGGCGCTGCTCGGTGCGGCGCTCGTCGGCGCGCGGCGCGGTGATCAGCCGGCGATGGCGCAGGCGTACGAAGGCCTCGCGGCCGCGGTCAGCGCGCAGATGCCCGAGGCGGCGGCGGCGCTGCTGCTGCGCGGTGCCGCGATGGCGGCCGCGAGCGGCGATCTCGAGCTCGCGAACCAGCGCGTGCTCGCGGCGCGTACCGCGTCGCCCGACGATACGAGCGCGCTGCTCGTCGTCGCCGAGACCGGCCAGCTGCCGCACGTCGATCCGGCCGATGCATTCGCGGCCGTCGATCCGCTGCTCGCGCGCGCCGAGGTGCTCGAGATGCGCGGCGCGCTCGCGGACGATCCAGCGGCGCGGGCGTCGTGGGAGCTCGATCGCGCGGAGGCGCTGGAGCTCGCCGGCCGGCTGCGCGAGTCCGGGGCGGTCGTCGCGGCCGTGATCAAGACGCGCCCCGATGATCTCCGTGCGTTGTCGGCGCTGCGCCGGATGGCGACGCGCGCGGGCGACAAGTCGACGCAAGCATCGGCCGCATACGCGCTCGCCCGCGTGATCGGCGATCCGACCGCGAAGCTCGAGATGCTGCGCGAGGCGGCCGCGATCTTCGACGGGCCCGGCTTGCCGCGGAACACCGACTATGCGGTCGCGACGTATCGCCGGATCGTCGCCGCCGAGCGCGGCGCGTTCGAGCACGAGCGCCTGCTCGAGCTGCTGCGCGAGCGCCGCGATACCCGCGGCCTCGTCGCCGCGATCACCGATCGCCTCGCCTGGCTCGAGGCCGAAGGCGGCGCGACCGAGACCGTCGTCCCGCTGCTGCTCGAGCGCGCGACCGTGCTGCACGGCCTGGGCGAGACCGAGAACGCGATGGCGGATCTCGATGCGCTGCTCGATCGCTCGACGAAGAACGTCGAGGCGCTCCGGTTCCGCGCCGACCTCGCGTTCAACGCGGGTGATGTCGATACGGCGGTGTCGCTGTGGCGCCGCTACCTCGCCGCCGAGACGCGTGCGCCGCGGCGTGCCGAGGTCGAGCTGCAGCTCTCGCAGGTGCTCGCCGAGAACACCGGCGATCTCGCGGGCGCGATCGAACAGCTCGAACGTGTCGTCGAGGGCGCGTCTGATGACGTCCAGCTGCGCGAGCGCCTGCTCGGCCTGTGTCTGCGCGCGAACGACTACGACCGCGCCGTCAAGGAGCTGCGCGCGCTCGCCCGGATGCGCGCGACGCCGCAGGAACGCGCCCGCGAGGAGCTGCGTCTCGGCCTGATGCTGCGCGACAAGCTCAACGACCGCAACGGCGCACGCCTTGCCCTCGATCGCGCGCGCACGCTCGACCCGGTCAACCTCGACGTCGTGCGCGAGCTCGCGGATCTGCTCGAGCCGCCGGCGCGCGCGCAGATGCTCGGCGCGACCGCGGTCAACCTGCGCGACGCGATCCAGCAGGGCCCCGGCCGCGCGCAATTCTACGACCGGCTCGCGCAGGTCAACTCGTGGCAGCCCGACGTCGACGCGCGATGGCTCGCGCTCGCGGCGTTCGAGGCGCTCGGCACACCGGCGCCCGATCAGAAGCAGGTGCTCGCGGCCGGCCGCAGCCAGCTCAAGGCGCCGACGCGCATCAAGCTCGACGACGCGTCGCGGCGGATGCTGCGCGGCGAGCTCGGCGGACCGCTGCTCGAATTGTGGCGCGCGATCGCGCCCGGCGTGCAGGTCGCGACCGGCGTCGATCCGGGCAAGCTCGGCTTTGGCCGCGGTGATCGCCTCGCCGTGAAGAAGCTCGGCGACAAGTTCGAGCCGCTCGTCACGGCGCTGACCGCGTTCGGCGTGGAGGACGTCGACGTCTACATCAGCGCGTCGCGCGGTGGGTTTGCTCGCTCGCTCGCCGCCGAGACGCCGATCCTGTGCCTTGGCGCCGACGTCGCCGCCGCGAGCACGCCGCAGCAGCGCTTCCTGCTCGGCCGCGCGGTCGCCACGCTCGCGGAGGGCACGAGCGCGCTCGATGCGCTGCGCGAGGGCGAGCTCGCATGGACGATCGCGGCCGCGCTGCGCGCGTTCGATCAGCCCGTGCCGGCGCAGCTCGCCGAGGTCGTCGCCGGCGAGGACGCGCCGATCGCCGAACGCGCGAAGGTTCTCAAGAAGGAGCTGTCGCGGAAGGCACGCGGCGTCGTGCAGCAGCTCGGGCGCTCCGCCGGCGAGTCCGATGTCGCCCAGTTCGAGGCGGCCGCGATCGCGGTCGGTCAGCGCGCGGGCCTCGTGTGGGCCGGCGACCTCGCGGTCGCGCTGAGCGTGCTCGACGTCGGCAAGGGAGGCCGCTCGATCACCGACAGCGCCGCTGCGCTCGCGCTCGTCGCGTGGTCGGTCTCCGACGAACACCTGAAGCTCCGCGACAAGCTCGGCGTCGCGATCAAGGGAGCGCGGTAATGAGCGACCCCAAGAAGCCCACGACCGGCACGCAGAAGCCGTTCCTCGCCGAGGACGATCTCAACAGCGAGCTCGATGCGTGGGACAACATGTTCGATCAGCTGCACGAGAGCGGTCCCGCCGCGCTCGACGAGCAGCCGATGGCGTGGCCCGCGCCCGCCGCCGAGATCGCATCGCCGCCCCCGCCGCGCGTCCCCGAGCCCGCGCTCACGCAGCCCGACGCGAGCCACACCGTCGATGACTTCGCGCCATTCGAGGGCCGCGAGCCTGATCTCGACGAGCAGATGACGCTCGATCGCGCGACCGGCGGCGAGGTCGGCGATGCGACGAGCCTGACCGTCGGCGCGGCAACGTGGGACTCCGATCCGCACGAGGCTGATTTCTCCGACGTTGGCGCGACCGGCGAGCCCGCCGCGCTCGGCGAGATGCTCGGCGCGAACCCGGCGATCCCCGAGGCGATCGAGCCCGTCGAAGAAGAAGACGTCTACACCAGCGCGTCGCGCCCGGGTCTGGAGGCCGCGGATCGCGACGGGGTGCCTCCCGAAGATCCGCTTGCGGCGCCGCCGGCTCCCGCGGTTCCGCGCACGATCACGGCGAAGCGCACGGGCCCCGCGATCATTCGCCGCCAGACGCCACCGGCCGTGCCGCAGGTGCCGGCCGCTCCGGCGCGGCCGTCGGCGAACGACTTCGGCGATTTCAACGAATCGACGCGCGTCGCGAGCCTCGACGAGATCGAAGCGCAGGCCGAGGTGGCACGCGGTCCCGATCGCAGCAAGGCGCCGACCGCGCCGCCGCCGATGTCGTTCGCGCCGTCGTACGGCGAGGCCGAGGCGCAGCCCGACGACGATTACGAGATCGAGATCGGGGCCAACGAGGAGGAGCCGGCGCCCGCGCAGGAAGCGCCCGCGCCGCGCCGCACCGTCGCGCACGTCGTTCGACGCGATCCGCGGTTGCCCTCGCCGCCCGCGAATCGCCGCGAGTCGGAGCCGGTGATCGAGGTCGAGCGTGGGGCGAGCGAACCGCGCGGCGAAGATGACTTCTCCGACGTCGCGGGCGACTTCCGCGGCGAGGCGCGGATCCCGGATGATCTTCCGACGCGGCACGTCCCCGAACAGGGCGAGATGGACGCGGGCGACGCCTACGTCCCGATGTCGCCGATCGAGCCCGACATCGCGCCGCTCGACGATGACGGCGTCGATGCGGAGACGAGCATCGCGGTGCAGAAGGCGCCCGAGGCGCCCGAGCCGTCGCCGTCCGAGACGATGCCGGGCATGGGCGTGCGGCCGCCCGCGCTGCTCGACCTCTACCCGCGCGTCAAGACGCCGACCTCCGTGCCGCCGCTCGGCAGCGAGGCCCTCGAGACGCTGCAGGGCGTTGGCACCGACAAGCCGCGCCGCAGCGTGCGCCTCGAGACGCCGCTGCCCGGCGAGGAGCACGTCGAGGTCGAGCCCGCGATCGATCTAGATGCGATCGGCGTCGACTCGACGTGGCCCGAGCAGCTGCAGCCGATGCCGACGACGCAGCTCGACGAGGATTCCGCGCACTGGCTGCTCGTCTACGAGCGAGAGCTCTGCACCGTCGACGAGCCCGCGCAGACCGCGGCGCTGCGGATCGAGGCCGGGCGCCTGTGCGAGCGCCTCGGCGACATCGATCGGGCGCGCTCCCACTACGATGCCGCGTTGCTCGCCGATCCGCGCGCGACGGCTGCGCTGCGCGGATTGCGCCGCATCGCGCGAACGCAGAGCGACCTCGTCGAGGCGACGCGCCAGCTCGACGCCGAGATCGCGGTCGCCGGTGCGCTCGAACGTCGGCCGCTCGGTCACTACCGGATCGATCTGTTGCTCGCGAGCGGCGAGCAGGACCTCGCGCGCGTTGCCGCCGGCGAGATCCTCGACAGCGCGCCGTCCGACGTGCGCGCGTTGCTCGCGCAACTCGAGCTCGCGTTCCTCGACGGCCGCGCCGACGAATTCGGCCACGCGCTCGAGCAGCTCGCGCACGCGGTCACCGACAACGAGCTGCGCGCCGCCGTCCAGCAGGCACGCGCCGCGCTCGCCGCGCACCACAACGACACCGCCGGTGCCGCGACGTGGTTCGCCGCCGCCGCGGAGTCCGATCCGGGCTCGCTCGGCGCGCGCCTCGGTGCGATCCGCCAGGCGACGGCCGGCGGCAATGCCGCGGGAGCCGCCGCGGCGCTGCTCGATCTCGCGAAGCAGCTGCGCGAGGCCGATCCGTACACGTCCGCCGCGCTCGCGCTGCGCGCCCAGTTCTGGACGAAGGGCGAGAGCGCCACCGCCGCCGCCCAGGTCGCGCAGATGGCGCTGCCGGGCGAGCCGCTCGTCGCGCGCGTCGCCGCCGAAACCGCGATGGCGGCGCAGGATCCGGTGCTCGCGGGGCAGGCGCTCGCCGCGTGGGCCGCGACGAATGCGCCGTCGGCCGAGCGCGCGTACGCCGCGGGTCGCGCCGCCGAGCTCGATCCGGGCCGCGGCGCAGAGCTGTGGGCCCTCGCGCTCGCGCACGATCCGGGCGACGACTACGCAGCGGCGCAGCTGCGCACCGCGCACGTCGCGTCCGAGCACACGCAGCGCGCGATCGAGGTCGACATGCAGGTCGCCGCCGACGTCGAGCGCGATCGCGCCCGCCTGCGCGCCGCGTTCGGCCTGATCGCCGACGGTCAGCTCGATGCCGCGATCGCACTGCTCGGCACCGCGCGCGAGCAGCGACTCGGATCGATCGCCCTGTCGGAGGCGCTCGCCGAGGCCCTCGCGGCCGCGAATCGCTGGGGTGACCGCGCGAAGCTGCTCGCCGAGATCGCGGCGAACCCGCCGGAGAACATGGACAAGGAGCTCGCGCAGCTCCGCAGCGCGCTCGCGTGGGAAGAAGCGGTCGGAGCGGCCGCGGCCGCGGAGTCGATCGACGTCGACGATCTGCAGCGCACCACGGCGGCCGCGCTCGGCGCGTGGGACAAGGTCCTCGAGGCGCAGCCCGGATCGCCGACCGCGCACGCCGCCGTGATGGTGCTCGCCGGCCGGCTCGGCGATCGCGACGTGATCGGCGAGGTGCTGCTCCGCGCGCAGAAGGCGGAGGGCTCGCCCTGGTCCGCATCGAGCCTCGCGCTGCGCCGCTCGCGCCTGGTCGGGGAGGGCGGCGATCCGGCCGACGTGCTACGCGATGCGCCGAGCGGCATCGACGACCCGCGCCGCACCGTGCTGTTCGAGCTGATCGCGGCGAAGCGCGGCGAGCTGCGTGATGCGTCGACCGCTCTCGAGGAGCGCGCAAATCTGCTGGCGGGCAGCAAGGAAGCAGCGGCGCTGCGCCTGCGCGCGGCCCAGCTCGCGCTCGATGCCGGCGATGCGCCGCGCGCTACCGTGCTGCTGCGCATGGTCGAGAGCGCGCTGCCGCAGCTCGCGATCGTCGGAGACCTGCTCGCCGCCGCGCGCCGCCGCGCCGGTGATCGTCCGACGCCGACGGCCGTGCCGATCATGCAGGGCCCCGCGTCGAGCGATGCGTTCGCGCGGATCGTTCGCGATGCCGACCTCGCCGCCGCGCAAGGAGACGGCGCCGGCGCGCTCGCGCTCTATCAGCGTGCGCTCGAGATGCGGCCCGGCGATCCGCTCGCGACGCTGCCGCTGATCCGCACCGCCGTTCAGCTCAAGGAGCCCGAGCCGATCGCCGCGCTCGCGCTCGCCCAGCTTCGCGCCGCCGAGCAGGCCGGCGACAACGCGGCGAAGGCCGAGGCGTACGAGCTGCTCGCGCGGATCGACAAGGAGCTGCGCGCCGACGCCGGCTCCGCGCAGGTCGCGCTCGAGAGCGCCTCGCAGGCCGATCCGACGCGCGTCGATCTGATGCACCGGCTCGAGCGCGAGTACGCGGTCACCGATCAGGTCGGCGAGCTGATCCGCCTGCGCAAGGCCGAGATCGAGCAGATTCCCGCCGAGATGGCGAAGGATCGCGCGGCGATGATCATGGACACCGCGATCCTCGGCGATCGCGACGGCCGCCCCGATGCCGAGCTGACCGAGCTGTATCGCGCCGCGCTCGCCGCCGATCCGCGGCGCCGCATGGCAATGCTCCACCTCGAGTCGATCGTTCGCCGCGGCGGACCGAGCGTCGATCTGGCGCGCCTCGAGGAGCAGATCGCGGCGTACTTCGAGGGCGAGCCGCGCACGCAGGCCGCGTTCTACACGCGCGCCGGCGAGACGCTCGCCGAAGTCGGCAACATCGACGAGGCCGTCCAGAAGTTCGGCAAGGCGAGCGAGGTCCTTCCCGGCCACGTTCCGGCGCTCGAGGGCTGGCGCAACGCCGCGCTCAAGGGCCAGCTGTGGGTCGACGTCGCGGAGGCCGCGAACCGCGAGGCGGCCGTCGCCGAGGAGACCGACGCCAAGGCGCGCCTCTATCACTTCGCCGGCGTCGTGCTGATGGACAAGGCGCTCGTCGGCGAGCAGGCGATGATCGCGTTCAAGAAGGCGCTCGAGGCCGATCCGGCGCACAAGGACGCGTTCCTGCGCCTGCGCATCCTGCTCGAGGAAGACGCGAACCACGACGACCTCGCCGTGCTGCTCGCGAACCGCCTCGAGCACGAGCCCGACGGCCGCACGAAGATCGAGATCCACCGCGCGCTCGCCGAGCTCTATCGCAACTTCCTCAGCGATCGCGACGGTGCGAAGCAGCACTACCGCGAGATCCTCGCCGCCGATCCCAATGACCTGCGTGCGCACGCCGCCGTCGCCGACATCGCGTGGGAGCAGGGCGCGTGGCAGGAGGCCGCCGATGCGCTGATGGCGCGCGCGAGGCTCGAGCGCGATCCGCAGGTGCTCAAGCAGCTGCTCTACCGGCTCGGCCTGATCTACGCCGATCGCCTCGTCGACATCCCGCTCGCGCTCAAGGCGTTCCAGCGCGCGCTGACGTACGCGCCCGAGGACGAGAACACGCTCGTGCGGCTCGCCGACCTCGCGACGCAGGCGCAGGAGTGGAAGCTCGCGCTCGGTGCGTGCGAGCGGCTCGTCAAGACGGAGCAGGACGCCGACAAGCGCGCCCAGCACCTCCACCGCGTCGCGCGGATCTTCAAGCAGGGCTTCGGCGACATGAAGCGCGCCGAGCGAGCCCTGAACCTCGCGCTCGACGGTGCACCGACGAACGACGAGGCGCTGACGAAGCTCGTCGAGTTCTATCGCGACGCCGGGGACATGCAGAGCGTCCGCGTGCATCTCAACCGCGTCGCCGGCACGATGCGCACGCGCACCCAGCAGGATCCGAAGGACGGCGTCGCCTATCGCGTGATCTCGCGTGCGATGGCAGCGCGGGCCGCGGCCGGTGTCGGGGGCTCGATCCCGATCGCGCGCGCGGCCGCAGAGCTCGCGCAGCTGCTCGGCGCCGGCGAGGAGCCGGAGCGCATTCTGCTCGTCGACGCGATCCGCATCGACCTCGCGCCGCTGCTGCGCGCCGAGACCGACGACGTGCTGTTCCCGCGCACGGTGCAGACCGAGCTGCGCCAGGTGTTCACGCTGCTCGGCGATCGCGTCGCCAAGCATGTCGGCATCGACCTCAAGGTCTACGGCGTGTCGCGCGGCGATCGGCTGCGCGCGAAGGACTCGCCGGTCGCCGCGCACGCGCAGGATGTCGCCACCGGCCTCGGCTTCGGCGAGATCGACGTCTACGTGTCGGCGCGCCAGCCGTATGCGATGGTCGCCGAGCCGACGTCGCCGGTGTCGCTCGTGATCGGCCAGGCGATCGCGAACATGGATCCGAAGGCGATCCGGTTCGCGGCCGGCTCCGCGCTCAAGCTCGCGCAGTCCTCGCTCGCGATCCCGGCGCGCCTGCCGACCGACGAGCTCGGCGTGCTGGTGGTCGCGCTGCTGCGGATGTTCCAGTCGGACTTCCCGCAGGAGCCGCTCGATCCCGATGCGGTCGCCGCGCAGAACCAGAAGCTGCGCCGGCTGATCCCGACGGGCCTGTCGAACGAGATCAAGCCGTTCGCGCTCGCCGTCGACCAGACGCACTTCCGCCACGAGAACCTCGCGCGCGATCTGCGCATCGCCGGCCTGCGCGCCGGCCTGGTCGCTTCGGGATCGCTGCTGGCGGGCCTGCAGATCCTCGCCGCGGCTGCCGACCGTGACGTCCCGAGCTTCCTGGCGGATCCAGTAGCCCAGGGCCTGATCACCTGGGCGCTGTCGGAAGACCACGCCAGCGTCACGCGCTGACGGCCATTTAGACTGCGCGCGGCGCCCCGACCACGACATCCGTGGCGGGGTGCTCCATGGCCCGGTGGTTGCTCATTGGGGCCGGCATCCGACAGCCATCGGACCCACCTCGGAGCACTGCCATGAGGATACCCAAGCTTGCGAATCGACTGGGACTCTCGACCCTGGCCACTGCATCTTTGCTGGCTACTTCAGTAGCCTGCACAAGCGGTCACGCTCCCGAGCTGATGGGTCTGTCGGATCAGGTCGCGCAGGTCGGCACCGAGCTGACGATCGACCTCCAGGGCACCGACGTCGATGGCGACCGGCTCGCGTACGACTACCACGCGGCCGACCTGACCGACCTCGCGGGCCACGCGCAGATCACGGTCTCGCCGAGCGGCGCCGGCGTGTTCCGGTGGACGCCGCTCGCGGCCGACATCGGTCAGCACGCGTTCGACTTCAAGGTCTCCGATGGCTCGAACGAAACGACGGTGACGATCAACATCAACGTCAAGAGCGCGATCGGCTCGCAGACCGCGCCGGTGTTCCGCCAGCCGCTCGGCACGGGCACGACGATCGACCTGTCGAAGAGCAACTGCGTCGACCTCGACGTCGTGGTCGAGGATCAGGACACGCCGACCGTGAAGATCGGCCAGGAAGAGCCGACGATCGAAGGCGCCGAGCTCAAGGAAGTCGATGGCCAGAGCGCGAAGTGGCACTGGTGCCCGTCGCGCGCGCAGGAAGGCGAGGACCGCTACACGCTCGTGTTGTCCGCCGACGACAGCGACAACCCCAAGACGATCAAGAACTACCTCGTCGTGCTGCGCGGCACCGGCGGCGGCGGCCAGAGCTGCCCGGGCGCGCCCCCGACGATCTCGCACACGCCCGCCGACGCGACGACGCGCCTCGACCTCACGCCGAGCGCGACGGTCAGCGACGACAAGGGCATCAAGGACACGCCGCTGTTCTACTACTCGACGACGAACCCCGGCTCGACGCCGGATCTCTCGACGATGACGCAGGTGTCGATGGCGCTGACCAGCGGCACCGCGATGAGCGGCCAGTACCAGGCGACCGTGCCAAACCCGGTGGCGTCGGCTGCCGCGGGCACGAGCGCGACGCTGTACTACGTGATCGTCGCCGATGACGACGACGACACGATGGGCAGCTGCGATCACACGACGCAGTCGCAGGTCTACTCGATGACGGTCACGGCGGGCGGCAACACCACGGCGGGTCTGTGCGAGGCGTGCACCGCCGACGCGCAGTGCGGCGCCGGCAACGAGTGCGTGTACGTCGGCTCGATGGGCGCGTCGTACTGCCTCGCGGCGTGCGCCGGTGGCTGCGCGACGGGTTACACCTGCTCGTCGGGCAACATCTGGTCGGTCGACGGCGCCCAGGCTCCGCAGTGCGTGCCGCAGAGCGGCTCGTGCTCGGCGCCGCAGGGCTCGTGCATGGACGACACGTGGGAGGTCAACGACACCCGCAGCGACGCGTCGGCGAACCCGACGATGACGCCGAACACCTACGACCTCGTCAGCTGCCCGTCGACGACCTCGACGACGCGCGCGAATGACGACTGGTTCAAGATCGTCGTCGGCGCCGACTCGCGCGTCGACCTCCAGCTCGTCGGCAACGGCGAGACCGACCTCGACCTGCACCTCTATCACTCGGACGGCACGGTCGTGACTGCCTCGACGAGCCACGCCGCCGACGAGGAGATCAACACGTGCCTCACGGCCGCGACGTACTACGTCAAGGTCAACGGCTTCGGGCACGCCCGCAGCGAATATCTGCTGTCGTACGACCAGCACGCCGAGAGCTGCACGACGACGTGCACCGACGACTCGCACGAGGACGACGACACGTACAGCCAGGCGCGCGCGACGACCTATCCGACGTTCTCGTCGACCGGCAACGAGATCTGCCCGAACGACGACGACTGGTACAAGGTCACGCTGTACTCCGGCGAGACGATGACGGTCGACCTGACGTTCACGCAGACGACGTCGAGCCAGGATCTCGACCTGCACCTCTACAAGGACAGCATCGACCAGTGGCCGTGCAGCCCGGCGGACCCGTCGACGTGTGACGTCAACCACGGCCAGGGCGCGGTCTCCAACGAGCACGCGACGTTCACCGCGCCGTCCACGTGTGGCTCCGGGTGCGACTACGACGTCGTCGTACGCGGCTGGAATGGATCGACGAACGCGTACGGCATTACCATCGGGATCCAGTGATGCGCGCTCTCGTCTTCGTGGCCCTCGTCGGCTGCGCGACGTCGACGGCACCGGATCCCGGTCTCGAGGGTCTCGCGGTGTCGAAGGTCGCGCCGGGGACGATCATTCCCGGAACGAAGATCGTCGTGAAGGGCGACTCGTTCGTCGATGCGCACTGGGGCAGCGCGGTGCTGCACCTGCAGGGCGGGAACATCGACGTGTCGTGGCCGGCGACGTTCGTCGACTTCGGCACGCTGAACGTCGCGGTCGACAAGGGCAACATCGATTCGGTCGGCGGCGACAACGACTTCCACGGCACGGCGACGGTCGAGTTCACGGCGACGAGCGATGGCCAGGTCTACAAGACCACGCCGCTGACGCTCGACCTCGAGTTCCGCAAGCAGCTGACGCCGAACGTCACCGGCGTCGTCGACGGCGTGCACTTCGTCAACGATCCGATCGAGGTCGACGGCGACGGCTTCTTGCTCGGCGGCAACGAGGGCCAGACGTTCGCGCGCCTCACCGGCTGCTTCCAGCTCGACTCGGGCGGCGGCTGCACGCCGATCACGCAGATCGACGTGCCGATGCAACCGCTGGAAGAGCTGTCGCGCACGAAAGGGCAGTGGGCGTTCGTGCCGAAGATCGCGGGAATCCAGCCGGGGTCGTTCACCGGGAAGGTCACCGTCGTCAACATGCAGGCGGGCGGCACCGAGGTCGCGGCGCAACCGGTCGATGTGAATTACACGATGGTCACGTCGCAGGTGTTCTCGGTCGGCCCGACGGCGGCGTCGCTCGGACAGTACGTGTTCGTGAAGGGCGGCGGCTTCGTCGGCGGCGAGCCGAATGCGCTGACCGAGCTCGAGATCCAGGGCACGTTCAACAAGACCGGCGGCAATCCGGCGCAGATCACGATGCACCTGATCCCCGATTTCGTCGACGGGCCGCTCGTGCGCTACGTGCTCAACACCGATGACGAGCTCGGCCACGCGCTCGACCTGCGCAAGGACACCGGGCACTTCACCGGCACGATGACGCCGATCATCCACTACGGCAGCGACGTGTCGCGCGGCACCGGCGCGCAGGTGACGTTCGACATCGCGCCCGTCAAGCAGATCGTCTACCTGAACTTCGAGCCGGCGTACGTCGAGGAGCTGCGGGACTTCGGTCTGCGCGCGGTCGACAAGCAGATCCGCGATCGCATCGTCGCGGTGTGCAACCGCAGCTACAAGGGCGTCAACATCGAGTTCCGCACCGAGCCCGTCACCGACTTCGCGCTGTTCGAGAACGTCGATCTCGTCGGCGTCGATCCGAACGACATGGGCCTGTTCGGCTACGACAACTCGCCGGGCAAGGACAACGGCAACGTCCGTCTCTACGACCAGCTCGGCGGCGTCAACGCGGTCACGCAGCAGGACGGCTATCCCGGCTACGGCGGCGTGTTCGTGCGGTCGCTGATGGGCTTCTCGAAGCACCCGGGCACGTTCGCGAAGGCGGTTCCCGGCGCCGACGAGAACTTCGACAAGGCGTTCGATCCGTTCCGTGCGGACGTCGGCGGCCAGCCGATCACGTCTTCGGACCTCGCGACGGCGCCGGCGGTGCTCGCCGACGGCTCGAGCTGCCCGGGCCACGATCGCGCGTCGCAGATCTCGTGCGCGATCTTCGTGATGGGCAACCTGATCGGCGGCACGCTGTCGCACGAGATCGGCCACTCGCTCGGCCTCGCGAACCCGTACGCCGACGGCTTCCACGACGCCGGCGATGCGCCGAACCGCCTGATGGACGCCGGCGGCGATCGCCCGTTCCTCGAGCGCGCCGAGCTGCTCGGCCAGGGCCC
>JAFAOG010000206.1 GCA_019237945.1 Deltaproteobacteria bacterium
AGGAAGTGCAGCGCGCGATCCTCGAGGAGGGTCACAGCCGCATGCCGGTCCACGACGGCAACATCGATCGCATCGTCGGCTACGGCGTCGCGCGCGACGTGCTCGCGCTCGCGTGGGAGACGGGCCTCGTCGTGCTCGAGGACATCCTGCGCCCCGCGCACAAGGTGCCGGAGTCGACGCGCGCGCTCGACCTGCTGCGCGAGATGCAGCGCACGCGCACGCAGATGGCGATCGTCGTCGATGACAACGGCGGCCTGTCGGGGCTCGTGACGACCGAAGATCTGATCGAGGAGCTGGTCGGCGACATCATGAGCGAGGACGATGTCCCCGAGCAGTACTTCACGCGCGAGCCGGGCGGCACGATCCAGGTGCAGGGCTGGGCGGCGGTGCGCAAGGTCAACCGCGACCTCCACCTCGACCTGCCGGTCGGCAAGGACCGCACGACGATCGCGGGTCTGTGCATGTCGCTGGCGCAGGCAATCCCGCAGGCCGGCGAACGTCTGACGACCGATAACGGAACGGTGCTCGAAGTGATCGAAGCGTCGCCGCGACGCGTCCGGCGCGTGCGGATCCATCCCGTCGCGCAGTCGGATGACGCGGCGGTCGAGACACCCCAGGACTGACACCTTTTACGCCGGGTCGGCTGCGGATCTTCCCCGACGAGATCGTGTACGATTTCGCTGATGCCGGTCATCGCGCGCGACGCTGTCGCGGGGGACCATCTCGTTTACGCTTGGCCGTTTCCGATCGGCCCGGAGGAGTACGAGGTGAGCTGCTCCGACGAAGAGCTCGTCGTGATGTGCCCGGCATGGATGGTCGGCGATCGGCTCGGTCCCGGGCGTCATCGCTGGCGGTCTCCGGATCCGATGCGGCCGGCGTCCGCGTTCTTCGTGCTGACGTCGCCGGTCGAGGTGTCGTTCGACTGCTTCACGCAGTTCCTGATGCCGATGACGGGTCAGCCGGTGCGGCTGCGCGCGGTCGGCTCGCTGCAGGTGCGCTGCGCGGATCCGGCGCTGTTGATCGCGCAGTTCGTCGGCCTGCCGTTCGATCACGTCAACGAAGGCATCGTGCGCAGCGTGTCGCGCAGCATCGAGCGCATGCTCGCGCGGCTGCTCACCCGGCGCGTCGTCATGGCGGGCACGCCGCTCGCGGCCACCGATCCGACGCAGCAGGCGGGCATCATCGAGGAGCTCGTCGCGTACAACCCGGCGGCGGGCGCGGTGTTCGGCATCGAGCTGATGCGGATGGGCCACCTCGGCATCTACGCCGACGACGGCTCGCAGCCGCTGCAGCAGCTCAATGGTCACTCGCACCGCGCGGCGCAGGTCGATACCGAGCGCGCACCGCAGCCGTCGCTCGTCGATACGGCGCGTGGTCGCCCCGCGAGCAATCCGCCTCCGCAGAACAAGCGCGCGCAGACGAATCCGCCGACCGAGGTGTCGGGCGAGATCGGTGGCACCGTGCCGCCGCACAAGCGAGCGACCACGCCGCCGCCGATTCCCGGTCAGCTCGCGAAAGGCAGCGTGCCGCCGGCGGCGCCGCGCAAGGCCGGCTCCGTCGAGGTGCCGCAGACGGACGAGATCACGCAGCCCGGCGTCGACATCATTCGCACGCCGCTGCCGGGCGCGATGAAGGTCGCCGAGCCGCCGCCGACGTCGCCGCAGGAGCCGCGCGGCTCGATCCTCGGCATCGGCATGTCGCACATCGGCTCGGGCGGTGTCGCGTCGGGCGAGATCCCTCAGAAGGTGTCGCCGGGCGCGCGCGTGCTCGTGCCGGGCCCCAACGGCCTGATGATGTCGGCGACGGTTCGCCAGCTGCTGCAGGGCTACTACGAGCTCGAGGTCGGTGGCTCCGGCGAGACGATCTGGGTGCCGGTCACCGGCGTCGTCCCCGAGTAACGCGCTACCAGACCACGAACTGCTGCGTCTGCAGCGTCTTTGGCGGCTTGCCCGGCGCGAGGACGAGCGTGCCGTCTCCGCAGCCAGGGACGAGGAGCACGTCGATGTTCGGGAGCCACTGCGGCTGCGCCTCGCCGGGCGAGTAGCACGCGCCGTCGGGGAGCTTGCGCGCGGCGACCGCGGCCTTGAAGTCGATCGGCACGGCGCCGGCCGGCGTGATCGCGTACGTCTTCGCGGTGGTGCCGTCGAACAGCATCGGCGCGTGATAGATGTAGTCGCCTTCTTCGGCGAGCGCGTCGTCGGTGATCACGGCCCAGCGGCGCGACGCCGACACGTTCGCGAAGTCCTTGCCGAGCTCCTTCAGCGAGTGCGGCTGGGTGTCCTGATCCGGCGGGACCTGCGGGTAGCCGGCGGAGCACAGCGACGGGCCATCCTTCGGCTCGCCGGGCTCGCGGCACTCGTCGAGCGCCATCGTGGTGCGATGCTCGCTCTTGCCGGTCTTGAGATCGATCTTGTAGTCGATCGACACGCTCGCCATGTTGTCGTTGCGATCCTGCACGTGGATGCATGCGGTCCCCGCCGTGCGATCGATCGCGGGGAACGAGCCATCGCGCAGCGACGCGGTCGGATCGTCGGTCGTGATGCACTTGTGGTGGAGAGGCGGCAGCGTCGCGAGGACGTGCGTGTCGCCGGTCGCGAGATCCACCTCGAACAGCTGGCGATCTCCGAGCGCGTAGAGCGTGTCCTTGATCGTGACGCCGTCGTGGCCGGTGCGGTTCGTGACGGTGCCGACGCGCTCGAGCTCGGGTGTGAACGCACCGATCGATTTGTCCTCGGTGACGAGCAGCAGCGCGCCGTGCTGCTTGTGGAGGTCGACGAGCGTCTGGTGCGGCGGCGCCTTGGCCTCGACGACCGGCGCCGGGGGCGGGGGAGGGTGCGACGAGCTGCACGCGGCGATCACGACGGCGACACATCCCCTGGCGAACACGCCGCCGGTACGCGAAAACATGGTGATGACAATCATGACACGTGCCGCGCTGGCGCTCGCGCTGCTCGGCGGCGTTGCGCAGGCGGGACCGCCGTACGGGGCGCGCGCGCTCATCGATCGGCCGGTCGCGATCGTCGGCTCGTCGCCGGTGTGGAAGAGCGAGGTCGACGACATGCGGCGCGCGTCGAAGGCCGGCACCGATCCCGCGGTGACGCAGAAGATCATCGACGAGCTGATCGAGCAGCACATGATGCTGCAGGCGGCCGACGAGGCCGGCATCACGGCGAGCGATCAGGAGGTCGACGCCGCGATCGCCGAGATCATGAAGCAGAACAACATCACCGACGCGCAGATCGACACGGCGCTCGCCGATGCCGGGCTGACGCGCGCGAAGTATCGCGTCGAGCTCGCGCACCAGATCAAGCTCGAGAAGTGGATGCAGCTGACGCTCGCGTCGAAGCTGACCGTGCACGCGAGCGAGAACGCCGAGGAGTTCGCGCGTGGGCTCGATGCGGCGCGGCGCGCGTGGGTCGAGGAGCGCAAGAAGACCGTCCACATCGAGAGGCGTCAATGAAGCGGTTCCTTCTCATCCTCGCCGCGTGCGGTGGCGCGGGCGCGCCGGTGGCGCCGGCGGCAAAGGCTCCCGGGCCGGGGTCGGCGCCCTACGTGCCGCCCGTCGACGTCGCGTGGGATCAGCTGACGGGATCGATCACCGAGGTCAAGGTCGTTACCGCCGATGCGACGCTGACGCCGAAGGTGCAGGGCGTGATGGCTCCCGTCGTCGGCAAGCCGCTCGATCGCACGGCGGTGCGCGAGGCGGCGAGCAAGGTGTTCGGCTTGCCGGGTGTCAAGGACGTGCTCGTGCGCGGCGTGCAGCGCCAGGCAGGCATCGAGCTCGAGCTCGAGCTCACGCTGCAACCGACCGTGCACGCGATCACGGCGTCGCCGGGCGTGACGCTGCCGGGCCAGGTCGTCGCCGCGAATGGCCTGCCGCTCGATCCGGTGCTGCTCGATAGCCTGGCCCGCGAGCTCCGCGAGAAGTATCTGGCGAACGGATATGTCGATGCGCAGGTGCGGTGGTCGACGAAGCCGGTGGGCAGTCAGGTCGACGTCTCGATCGATGTGACGCCGGGGACCGCGATCGTCGTCGACAAGGTCGACTTCAAGGGCAACGCGCACGCGAAGAGTGACGAGCTCGCGAAGGCGATCGTCGCGGATGTCGCCAAGGGCACGCCGTGGAACGGAGACCGCGTCGAGCACGCCGAGCTCGCGCTCACCGGCTACTACTTCGATCACGGGTACGTGAACGTGCAGGTCGTGCCGCCGGCTCCGTCGACGAGCGTCGTCTTCGAGATCAAGGAAGGCGATCAGTTTCGCGTCGGGAAGCTATCGATCAAGGATGCGAAGCCGGCGGACGAGAAGAAGCTGCTCGCGGCGCTCGGCGTGAAGAAGGGCGACATCTTCAGCCGCACCGCGATGACCACTGGCATGAAGAAGCTGCAGGACGCGACGAAGGCGACCGACATCACTCCGGTCACGCATGTCGACGCGGCGAAGAAGACGATCGACGTCGAGTTCGAGATCCCCGATCAGAAATCGGTGAGCCCGAGCTCGAAGTAGACCTCGGGCGAGTGGCCCTCGATGCCGTAGCCGAGGTCGATGCCGAGCAGCGGTAGCACGACCGCCTTGACGTACGCGCGGATGCCGAGGCCGACGTCGTTGCGGATCCAGGTCCGGCCGAGCTGGTTCGGGAGGTAGTCGCGATCGGCGCGCGGGAACTCGAACGCGGTGATGCCGGTGTCGTAGAAGCCGAGTGCGCGGAACTTGAGCTTCCAGACGCGAAACATCGGCACGCTGTACTCGGCGCGGAACACGCCGAGCTGGTCGCCGCGGAACTGATCGCCGGCGTAGCCGCGCAGGTCGCTGACGCCGCCGAGCGCGTTCTCCTCGTGAACGGGCAAGTGATAGCCGAACTGGCCGATCGTGCGCAGCTCGAGCTGGTGCTCGTCGAAGAACACCCACGAGTAGTAGGCGCGCAGCTGCGATTGCAGATACCCGTACGTGTCGAGGCCGGGGACCGTCGGTTCGATCAGGAGCTGCGCGTAGGGGCCGCTCGTGACGCCGAAGTTGTGGATGCGATGGTCGAGCGTCAGGCGCATCTGGAGCGTCGTGTCCCAGCCGTCTTGCTGCGGCTTCGTCGCGGGCATGCTCGTGCGCGGATCGATCGAGTCGTGGAAGTAGACGTAGGCGCTGCGCAGGCGCGCGTCGGCGACGAGCCACCACTGGAACTGCCAGCCGACGAGCAGGCCGGCGTCGAGGAACGTCTCCTCCGTCGTGCGCGCGACGTCGAAGTCGGTGCGCGTCGCGTTGGCGTACTCGTCTATCTGGCGGCGCTCGAGGTAGACGTCGGCGCGGTACTGGAGCTTGCTGCCGTGGTAGCTCGGGTCGAGGAACGTCGCGAAGAAGATCGAGGTCTTCGTGCCGAGCTGGCCGTAGAGCAGGAGTTTTTGATCGCGCCCGCCGAGGTCGTTCTCCGCGAAGCCGACGCCGATCGCGCGGTTCGACGGCAAGAAGTAGATCGTCGGGCCGATGATCCACGACAGCTTGTCCTCGACGGTGGCGACGACGGTGTAGCCGCCGGGTGCGTCTTGCAGCGCGACGGCGACGGTCTCGAACAGCTCGCTCGAGATCAACGCCTCCTCGAGGCGCGGCAGATCGTCGGCACCGACCGGGTCGCCGATGTGGACGTGCGCGAGGTAGCCGAGCGTCGTGTCGCGGACCTTCGAGTCACCCTTGACCTGGAAGCCGACGATCGGACGCTTGTCGCCACCTTGCGCGTGCGCGACTGCTGCGAGCAGACAGAGGACGACGAGTGCGCGCACTACGTCGACTGTGGCTTCTTCTTCTTGCCCGGCAAGATGCCCATCAGCTTGCAGATGATGCCGAGCATGATCTCGTCGGCGCCGCCGCCGATCGAGAGCAGGCGCGTGTCGCGATAGGCGCGGGCCGCGGGGTTATCCCACGTGAAGCCCATGCCGCCCCAGTACTGCAGGCACGAGTCGCTGACCTCGCGCGCGAGGCGGCCGGCCTTGAGCTTGGCCATCGACGCGAGCATCGTGACGTCGGTGCCGGCGATGTATTCCTCGACGGCTCGATAGATCAGCGAGCGCAGCAGCTCGACTTCGGTGCGGAGCTCGCCCATCCGGAAGTGGATCACCTGGTTGTCGATCAGCGGCTGACCGAACGTGTGCCGCTCCTTGCAGTACACGACGGTCTGCTCGATCAGCGACTCCATTCCGCGGAGCGTGCCGATCGCGCCGCACAGGCGCTCCTCCTGGAACTGCACCATCTGCATCATGAAGCCCATGCCCTCTTCACCGATGCGGTTGCGCTGCGGGACGCGCACGTTGTCGAAGAAGACCGGGCAGGTGTCGCTCGCGCGCATGCCGAGCTTGTCGATCTTGGCGCCGATCGTCACGCCCTTCGTCTTCGCGGGGACGATGATCAGCGTCTTGTTGGCGTGGACCGGGCCCTCGCCCGTGTTCGCGAGCACGCACAGCCAGTCGGCCTGCGCGGCGTTCGTGATCCACATCTTCGAGCCGTTGATGATGTAGTCGCTGCCGTCCTTCTTCGCGATCGTCTTGATCGCGGCGACGTCGCTGCCACCGCTCGCTTCGCTGACCGCGATCGAGCACACGACCTCGCCGGCGATCGCAGGCGCGAGGAATTCCTGCTTGAGCTCGTGGGTGCCCCAGCGCGCGAGCGCGGGCGTGGCCATATCGGTCTGCACACCGATCGCCATCGGAATCGCGCCGCAGTGGCACGTGCCGAGCTCCTCGGTGACTACCATCTGGTAGCTGTAGTCGAGGCCCATACCACCGTACGCCTCGGGCTTGTTGA
>JAFAOG010000207.1 GCA_019237945.1 Deltaproteobacteria bacterium
CGTCGTCGTCGAGCAGCGAGGCCGCTGGGCCGACGCGCGAAGCGAGCGCACGGTCGCCTCCGCGTTCCACGTCGTGCACGGACGCATCGTCAGCTACCAGCGCTTCGACACGCTCGACGACGCGCTCGCCGCGACCAAGCTCACCGACGACGACGAAGTCCTGACGCGCTCCTAGCGCGCCCGATACGCGACGGTGCCGCTCGCCATGTCGCGCGAGCGCGCGAGCGACGGCCGCTTCGCCTTGCCGCCGTGCGCCTTCTTCGCCGCCGCCGGATCGATGAACGCCGCCGCGCCGAGCTTCGCCGCCGGCACCGGTGCCGCCGCGACCGGCTCGCTCTGCGCCTCTTCGCGCTGCGGATGCGCGTTCGCCGCGACGATCGGTCCGATCGCCTGGCCCTGGAACCGCACGACCGTGTAATCGACGCCGAGCACCGGCGCGCGCTTCGTCGGCGCGACCCCATCCGCCACGTACGCATACAGCTGCACGTCGCTCGACACCTCGAACGCCGTGTCGTGCCACAGCGTCGCCGCGTAGTACCCGTCCTTCGTTCCGCTCGGGCACGTGCTCCACATCGCCTTGTACGTCCCCGGCCGAACGTGCAGCTCGAGCGACGCGCCGCTCGCGAGCCCCGCCGCCGGCAACCAGTTGTCGCCGTACTCCGGCTGCCCATCCGACGACAGCCGCAGCTCGCACATCTTCGCCGGCGACGCGTTGGTGAACATTACCTTCGCACCGCCTGCGTACTCCGCCCGCGTCACACCGCGCGAGCCGCCGACCGTCGACACCGCACACCCCGACGCGAACAACGCGACCACGAATAAGTTCCGCATGCGACCAGCGTAGGCACCGCGCGATGTGGGCGTGCGCGACGAAAGTCGCAGCTCTCGGTAAGGAGCAGGTTCCGGCGTAAGCGCGATCGCAGCGCGCGGACGAATATGGTCGACGCGGTGCTCCGAGGTCCTACCTCGCCCCCGCTCGTCCGGCGCCCGGACACCGGTGGCGCGCGCCGCTCGGATCACATGGAACGCGGCATCAACGTCGTGTCTCGCCGAAACTCCTTCGCGCTGGCATCCAGGAGATCCGCGTCGCTCGACCACGAGTCGCGCTCGCGGCAGAGTCGCAGCGTCACGTCCGCGGCATCCATCAGGCTATGCGCGAACTTCACGACGTCAAACTCGAGCGTCCGCAAGACCTCCTGCCGCCGACGGTGTTCCACGAGATCTGCCCGCCACGCACCGCTGGCGTCACACCAGACCTCGGCCCAATACGGCCCTTCCATAAAGCGCAGCTCCTCACGCCGACCGTCCGCGGCGACGCGGGCGATCGCTGGCACCCACCACGACAGCAGGACCACGGCGAAGTCGGTCCACGACTCCGTCGGAAATGCTTTGCCGGCCGCAAGCAACATGATCTCGGCGCACACGTTGCCCCCACGCGTGCAGCGCGCACGTGCCGGATCGACGACGACCGAGAGCGTGTCCATGGCGCGCCCAGCAGGACTCGAACCTGCGACCCCAAAATTAGAAATTTCGTGCTCTATCCAGCTGAGCTATGGGCGCTTAGGAGGCCAGCCCGGGCCTCTGGTACCGCACAATCTGCCGTATCGGCGACAATGGCTCAAGCTCCGCGCGATCGCGCGCGCGCATTCCGGTGCTAGTCGCTGGAATGTCCTCGTAGTCTCGACCCCAACGGATCCCCTTCTGCTGGGAGCTGCGAGCCGGCTGGACGCGAAGAAAGAGCTGACGAGGACAGTCGCGGCTGTCGACGTAATAGCAGCGGTCGGTGTCGGGGCAATAGATACAGAAGAGGTCGACCGCCGTTCGATCGATCGGGCTCGCATGAATACCGTGTCGATCGGCCCAGAACGTCGCGAGCCGCAGCTCGACGCAGCCGTTCTTTGCGGTCCGGTACTTCACCTGCACGCGAAGGAAGCGGTGGTCCTTGTACGCGACGAGATCGAACTCCGCATGCTCCGTCAGCGGCAACAGCACCGTGTAGCCGCGCCGCGCGAGATCTAGCTGCGCGTACATGACGCCGAGGTCGCCCTTGTTCTTCGTGTGATGAGCCCGCACACATCGATCGTAGTCGGCCGCTCTGACTTTCGATCTGCGTAGTTGCAACGCCGTGCGACGACGGGCGCGAGGCCTCCTCTTCCCCGTATGCGTTCACTTCAAGCCTCGCTTGTCTTGTCGTTTGCGGCGGCCGCCTGTGGCGGGTCGTCGATGTCGTCCGAGCCGCAGCCCGATGCGCCCGTCGGGGGCAGCGCCGCGGCGGATGCGCCGATCGATTCGCCGCCACTCGCGCCGGTGACGGTCAGCGGCAGCGCGGATCTGTCGACGACCGCGGTGACGGCGGGGCGCAGCTGCGCCGAGTCGCCCGCGTTCAGCGTGACGGCGTTGACGGCGAGCGGTGCGACGCTCGCGAGCGCGCCCGATGCCGGCTGCCTCGCCGCGGGCGACGAGGTGCTCGTGATCAACCTGCAGGGCGGGCCTGGCGCGATCGCGAACGTCGGCAACTGGGAGCTGCTGCGCGTCGCTAGCGCGAGCGGGACGAGCGTGACGTTCGCGGCGCACAAGACGCGGAGCTATGGCGCGAGCGCGGGCAGCGATAGCGGCATCGGCACGGGTGCGACCGATCAGAAGGTGGCGCTCGTGCGCGTGGCGCAGTTCGGGCAGCTGACGATCGCCGATGGGGCGAGCGTGACGACCGCGCCGTGGGACGGCCTGCTCGGCGGTGTGATCGCGATTCGCGCGACGCATGCCGAGGTCGATGGATCGATCAGCGTTGTCGGGCGCGGGTATCGCGATGGGCGGTGGAGCCAGGATGATCCGTCGTGCACGGACAACGTGACGACCGAGCCCGGCGAGTCGATCGCGGGACCGGCGGCGGCATCGACGTCGCCGAATGGCGGTGGGCCTGGTGGCGTCGCGGCGGCGAGCGGCATCTCGTTCATCGCGTCGGCGCCGCTGAACTCGGGCGCGAGCCATGCGACGACGGGCACGATGGGCGTCGACCACAACGGGCGTAGCGTTGGCGCGCCGGGCGCGACGTATGGTGCGGCCGATGCATCGAAGCTGACGATCGGGTCCGGCGCGAGCGGCAATCTCACGTGCAGCGATGCGCACTCGGGGAATCCGGGGCTACTCGTCGTCAACGAACAGCTCGCGGGCGGCATCGTGCTGCTGCTGACCGACGAGCTCACCGTTGGCGCGAGCGGTACGATCTCGGCGAGCGCCGGGCCGTCGAGCCGCGACGTGACGGCGGCGGGCGGCTACGTGTTCATCCGTGGCGGGAAGCTGGCGCTCGGCGCGGGCCGCGTCACCGCGATCGGCGGCTCGACGACCGGCCAGGGCGTCAACGCGACCTCGACGGTCGCCGGCGGCGATGGCTATGTCGTCGTGCAGGGCTCGAGCGTCACCGGCACGACCGCACCCGCGGCGCATCAGCTGTAGAGGTAGACCAGCACCGACGCGGCGAGCGCGAGCACGGCAAGCGGCAGCAGCCAGGGGCGCGACGACGGCGCCGTCGGGTAGACGGGCGTCGCCGGGCGGGCGAGTGCCGCGATCGCACCCGAGATCCGGCGGATCACCTGGCGCGGGCGGCGCTGCGGCGACGACCAGGTCGGCGACATGCGCGGCGGCGGTGGGTCGGCCGTTGGCTTGAGCGCGTGGATCACGGCGGTCTCGCGGCGGGTCTTCTCGACGAGCGTGCCGAGCTGCGTGGCCGACAGCTCGGCCGTCGGCGCGCACCATTCACCGGTGGTGGGCATGTGAAGAGAGTACGCAGCGGCGATGGCGGCCCTGCCCGGCCTCACCGCGCCCTGGCGGTCGTGCGAGGACCTACGCTGGCCCGATTCGTAAGCTGGGACTCGTGTTAGGTTCCGCGCGATGCGGATGATTGGCTTGATCGTGGGAATCGGGCTGCTCGCAGGCGCCTGCGGCAGCAAGAACGAGAATGCAGGCGCCGAAGAGGCCAAGAAGGAGGCCGAGAAGGAGCAGGCGAAGAAGGTCGGCGATGGCCAGGCGGCCAAGAAGATCGATCCACCCGTGCCGGGACGCGCGCACTTGCCGTGCTCGCAGCTGATCGATCCGGCGACGTATCAGCAGGCGCTCGGCGAGAAGGATCCGATCACCGTCGTCGATGGCAAGACGGAGCCCGAGGCGGCGGCGAGCTGCTCGCTGATGCGCGGCGGCAAGAAGCTGAGCGCGGCCGAGCAGGCGGCGCAGCTGAAGAAGGTCGGGCGGCTCGGCGTGTTGCCCGGCGACGAGATCTGCAACATCTCGACGTTCTGCTGGACGATCGAGAACGCGGAGCGCTTCCGCAAGAAGTGTGCGGAGGTCAAGGAGAAGGACGACGACTCGCTCGGGTTCTACTCGTGCGTGCTGATCGTCGCGCAGGGCGAGGATGACGTGAAGCGGTTCCGCTTCTTCGACGACGATACGAAGTGCATCTTCCAGGTGCGCGGCGGTCCGTCGAACGTCGATAACGATCTGATCGGGAAGTGTGCGAAGGCGGCCCACGATCTGATCGGGCCCGAGCAGATCAAGGTCGGCGCTGCGCCGGCCGCGCCCGCCGCGGGCTCCGGCTCGGGCGCTTAGCTCTTCGAGACCGTGAAGCCGGTGACGCAGCGGTACTGCTTGTCCTTGTAGTCGGTCACGACGTACTCGAGCTTGACCTGGTACTCGGAGCGGAACGCGGCGAACAGGAGCTGGATCGAGGTGTCGGAGAGGTCGCGGCCTTTGCACTGGAGGCCGCCCCAGCGGTAGTTCGTGCTCGCCTTGTCGCTGTCGAGCCAGACCGCGCCGTGGAACAGCTTGTAGCTGGAGTCACCCGGCTCGAGCACCATCAGCTGAGCGACGGACGTGATCGCGGTCGTGTCGGCGCGCGCGGGGAGTGCGTACGCGAGAGCAAGGCAAACGAGAAGGCCACGCATGTGGCCATCGTATCAGCGCTTGCGGCGTCGCATGACGAACGCGGCCGCGAAGAACGCCAGACCGGCATGCGCCCAGGCCGCGCCCGGCGACTCGCTGACGCTGCAGCAGCCACCCGAGTCGTGCGGCCAGCAGAAGCCGGACTGCTCGCTGCCCAGGCAGTCGAAGCCGGAGGGACAGGTCGCCGGCTCGTCGATCGCGCAGCTCTGGCTGCACCGTTTGCCGGAGGTGGTCTCGGTGCACTGCCAGGACTCGCAGAACTGATCGTAGGCGCAGTCCGCGCCGAGCTTGCCGGCGGGCGCCGGGAACACGCAGCGGCCAGTCGCGTCGCAGGTCTGGTCCTTGAGGCACTGCGCGCTGTCGGTACACGGCGCGCCCTTGGTGACGGTCAGCGGCGTGGTCGCGGCCATCGCGCCGAGGTCGTCGTAGGCCTTGACCTCGATGTCGATCACGCCGTCCGGCAGGTTCGCGGGCAGCGGGAACGCGTAGTCGCTCGCGGGCTGGCCGGTCGAGCCGAACGGCACGCCGGGCTTGTCGCCCCACCGGCTGCCGTTGAAGTAGAGCTCGACGTGCGAGACGCCGCGCTGCGACGACGCGAGCGCATGGATCGCGATGCCGTTGACGATCGTCGTCGAGCCGGGCGGCGGGTACGTCATCGACACCGTCGGCGGAGACGTGATCACGGTGCCCGCGCCGAAGATGCCGAGCAGCATCGTGTGCGAGTTCTGCGTCGCGCCGCACTTGCAGTTGCGCACCTTGCTCTCGCCGCACTGCGCGCGCTTGTTGCGGAAGAACTTCTCGCCGCCGCAGTCGGTGCGATAGGTCATCGGGTCGTTACACGCGGACGTGCCGTCGGTGTACTGGAACTCGTGATCGAGCCCGTACGCGTGCGCGCTCTCCTGCGCGGCGGTCCAGCAGATGTTGAGCGCGCGCTGATCGGCGGGATGCTGGTTCGCGAACGAGAACGAGATCACGTTCTGCTCGGCGGAGCAGTTGTTCGCGAGCGGCGCGATGCCGAGGATGTCGGGCGCGAGGCCGGCCTCGGCGGGCTTCCCGGCGATGATCGCCTCGTTGTAGACGGTGCCCGCCGGCGGCTGCTGATCGGTGATCGTCAGCTGGTACGGCGAGTACACCTCCTTCATGCACTTGACGACCTGGTTCCACTCCGCGTCGGCGGCGGAGCCGGTCTGCTGCGCGGTGTTCTGGTACTCGCCGAGCACGTAGCGCCCGCCGCTGAGGATCGACGTGTGCTGGTTGACCGCGTCGTTCGTGCCGTCGGCGACGACCATGCAGCCGCCCGTACAGCGGTTGAGGTACAGCACCGTCGCGGGCGCCGCGGCCTGCTCGGAGAGCGACTGCGGCGGCGTGGCGACGATCACGCGCCGGCCATCGGCACCAGCGATGCCCTCGAGCAGCGCGAGCGCGAGGCACAGCCGGTACATCCGGCGAGTGTAGCCTACCGGCGGCGGCGGCGGCGGGCGACGAAGCCGAGGACGCCGAGCGCCAGCAGGCCGTGCGCGTACACCGCGTGCGACGAGCTCCCGACGCTGCAGCAGCCGCCCGAGGCCTGCGGGAAGCAGATGCCGTCGTTACCGCTCGTCTGCGCGCACTCGTAGCCCTTCGGGCACGCGTCGGTCGAGCCGACGAGACACGGCATCGTGCAGATCTGCAGGTCGCTCGTGCCCTCGCACAGGCCGCTCGTGCAGAACTCGGGGTACGTGCACTTGTCGCCGAGCATGCCGGTCGGCGGATCCCAGAAGCACTTGCCGGCGTCGCACTTCTGGCCCTTCGCGCACGACGTCGCGTCCGCGCACGGGGCGCCCTTCGTCACGGTGATGGTCGAGGAATCCGTCTCGACGGCGATGTCGTCATACGCCTTGACGACGATGTCCATCACGCCGTCGGGCACGGTGCCGGGCAGCGAGATCGTGTACGCCGTGTCGGTCTGGCCCGCCGGGCCGAACGCATGGCCCTTCGCCTCGGCCCACTTGTGACCGTTGATGAACAGCTCGAGGTTCGCGATGCCGCGCTGCGCGCTCGCGTTGATGATCACCGTCGCGCCGTTCGCGATTGTCGCGCCGTTCATCGGCGAGCCGACGGACACCACGGGCGGCATCGTCGTCGGCGTGCCCGGGCCGAACACGTTGAGCAGCTTCGCATGGCTGTTCTGCGCGCTCGCGCACGTGTTGTTCGGACCGCAGCCGGGACGCGCCGGGCCGAACTCGCCGCAGTTCGCGACGCGGTTGCGGAAGAACTTCTCGCCGCCGCAGTCCGAACGATACGTCATCGGGTCGTTGCACGCCGACGACATGTCATCGAGGTACGCGAACTCGTGATCGAGGCCGTAGATGTGCGCGATCTCCTGCGACGCCGTCCAGCACATGCCCCACACGCGGTTGTTGTCGTC
>JAFAOG010000212.1 GCA_019237945.1 Deltaproteobacteria bacterium
CGCGGCGACGTCCTTGCCGAACGCCTGGACGTTCGCACCGCCGCGCTGCATGAGCTTCCTGCCGACTAGGTCCATCGCCTGGATGTGGTTCGTGCCCTCGTAGATCGAGAAGATCTTCGAGTCGCGGCAGTACTGCTCGACGGGCCAGTCCTTGAGATAGCCCGCGCCGCCGTACACCTGGATCGCGGTCGCGCAGATCTGGAACGCCTGATCGCTGCCGTACGCCTTGAGCAGCGGCACGAGCAGGTCGACCTGGCCGTTGTGGTACTCGGCGTCGCCGAGCCGCGCGCGGTCGATGTGCATCGTGAGCTTCAGGGCGAGCGCGCGGATGCCCTCGGTGCGCGCCTTCATGTCGAGCAGCATGCGCTTCACGTCGGGGTGCTCGATGATCGGCACGCGCGGCGCGGTCGCATCCTTCCACTGCTTGATGCTCGAGCCCTGCTTGCGATCCTTCGCGTACTCGAGCGCGTTGAGGTACGCGCTCGACGCGAGCGCGAGGCCCTGGATGCCGACGCCGATGCGCGCGTAGTTCATCAGGTGGAACATCTGGGACATGCCCTTCTGCTCCGTCGTGCCGACGAGCTCGCCGATGCACTGGCCGTCCTCGCCGAACACGAGCTGCGCCGTCGCCGACGCCTTGATGCCCATCTTGTGCTCGATGCCGGCGACCTTGACGTCGTTCGGCGTGCCGTCGGGCCGCTTCTTCGGGACGATGAACAGCGACAGGCCCTTCGTGCCCGCCGGCGCATCCGGCGTGCGCGCGAGCACCATGTGGACGATGTTGTCCGCCATGTCGTGATCGCCGCCGCTGATGAAGATCTTCGTGCCCTGGATGTCGTACTTGCCGTCGGCGCGCTTCTTCGCGGTCGTCGACGCGCTGCCGACGTCACTGCCGGCATGCGGCTCGGTCAGGCACATCGTGCCCGCCCACTTGCCGTTGAACATGTTCGCGACGTACGTCGCCTGCTGCTGCTCGGTGCCGAACGCGAGGATCACATCGGCCGCGCCCTGCGTCAGCGCCGGGTACATGTTGAACGACGTGCACGACCCGCACATGAACTCCTCGACCATCATCGCGAGCGTGAACGGTCCGGCCTGACCGCCGTGCTTCTCCTCGATCGCGAGCGTGCGCCAGCCGGCCTTGAACAGCTCGGCCCACGCCTCCTTGAATCCCGGCGGGACTTTCACCTCGCCGTTCTCGAGCCGGCAGCCCTCGGCATCGCCGGTCGAGTTGATCGGTCCCAGATACTTCTGCGCCCAGCCGTAGGCTTCTTCGAGCACGGCGAGCACCTCGTCCTTGCCCCAGTTCGCGTAGGGCTCCTTGCCGAGCAGCTCGTCGAGATGGAACTGCTCGAACAGCAGGAACGAGAGGTCGCGGAGGTTGGCCTTGTAATAATTCTGCTGCGCCATGGTGGGGTCCTCGCGGCTGAATGAACCGTCATTCATTTTATGGCCCGCCTGATGCGCCGCGTCAAGGTGCCCCCGGTGATCTCCGAGAAAACTCGCGTCATGATGCAGGGATGGCGGCGACCACCTGCGATGACTGCGGCGGCAAGGTCAACGAGCAGGCGTGGAAGTGTCCGCACTGTGGCGCGAAGCGCGAGGGCGTTGCGCGCGGCAAGCTGTCCAACGACGAGGTCCGCGCGCTGATCGCGACCGGCGACTCCGTCAAGGACGACGAGGGCAAAGGCCTCGCGGAGACGCTGCTGTTTCCGCATCCCGAGACGCGCGGCGCGGCGCGAACGATCGAGATCGCGCTGACGGTCGTGTGCGCGCCGTTCGTGATCATCGGCATCGCCGCGATGGCGCTCGGCCGCGCCCGCATGCGGATGCTCTATCGGAGCGTTCGCGGCGAAGGGATGTCGGCGTTCGTGATGACGTTCTTCGGCAGCGCGCCGTTCTACTACCTGCTCGCGATGCTGCACGCGCCGTCGCCGTTCTATCTGGTGCTCGCGTCGATCGCGCTGCTATGGGTGCGCGCCTATATCCGCGCCCGCACCGGCGCGTGGAAGTCGCGCGAGCTGAATCGACTGGTGAAGGCGGAGCAGCGCGCGAGTCAGCCGGCGCTGCCGCCGGCGCGGGCGAAGCAGGTATCGCGACCGACTACCGGACCCGCGGTGGCGGTGCCCACGGCGCCTCGGGTCGACCCGCCACGCGCCGAGCCGCAGACAGCGTCCGGTGACGAGCCTCGTCTGCTTCGATGAGCGCATCGCCGACCTGATCGATCGGCAGCGAATTCGGCCCGACGAGTCCCTGCGAGAGCAGGCGACGCTCGACCCGGCGCGCGACGAGATCCAGCGCGACGAACTCGTCGTACGGGATGTCGAGGTGCATCAGGCGCTGGTAGCACTGCATCAGGCGCGTCGGGAGCAGCGCGCCGTTGTCACTCGTGTCCTCGAGGATCTTCGTGATCCGCGACAGCTCGTCGGCGATCGACTGCGACTCCGGCGACGCGACGAGGTACGCGTACTTGTCGATCTTCGTGCGACCGAACATCGCGCGCACGCGGGCGACCGTCGACGGCGTGCCGCGCAGCAGCAGGTCTGCCGGGTAGAGGTAGATCATCAGGCCATCCGAGGTCACGCGGCGCAGCGTGTTCGACACGAAAGGCGCGACGGCACCGCGCGCGAACGTGCGCATGATCGACGTCGCGAGCACCATGTGGCGCGGCGCATCGCTGATCGTCGGCTGGTGGCCGGCGCGCCGGACCGCCTCGACGAGGCACTCGATCACCTCGTCGTACTTGCCGTCGTGGGGCTGCAGGTACACGTGCTCGTCGCTCCAGCGGCGCACGATCGCCGCGATCTTGATCGTCGGGACCGTGACCACGACGACGAGGAACGAGAGGAAGAAGCCGATCGCGATCGGATAACCGTTGACCGCGGCGCGTGCGAGGCCGCCTTTGCGAAGCGGCGCTGCGATGTGCACGAGGATGCCGACGATCACCGGCGTCAGGACGGCGAGCGACAGCCAGATGATGCGCAGCACGGTCGCGCCGATCAGCTTGTGCAGCGGCACGAACGCGACGACCCAGCCCGCGAGCTTGGGAGCGAACGCGCCGAGCACGAACACCGGCCACGCGAGCGACGCGACGAGCGCGACGGTGACGAGCAGCTGGGCGCGACGGGGCAACTTGCCGAACAGCGCCGTCACCGACCATCCGAAGATCGCCTGGATGATGTTGCTGAGCTTCTTGGCCAGGAAACTGAAGAGCACGGAGATAATGGCCATGCTCGGAGGTGGTGCAACGCGCGTTCCCTACGAATATTTCGCGAGGTAGCGGGCCATCTTCAGCTTTCGCTTCGTCGCCGCCGAGGACATGAAGCGCACCGTGCCGAAGATCGAGCGCTCGGGCCCCCACGGCCGGTCGAACAGGCCGAGCGTCCACAGGATGCCCGCGTAGGAATTCGGATCGCGCCCGTCGACGGCATACTTGTTGTTGAGCTCGACCATCGTCGCGAACGCACGCTGCGGCGTTGCCGACCATTCGAGGATCTTCTTGCCCCACAGCATGCGCAGGTAGTTGTGGATGCGGCCGTCGCGAAGCAGCTGGCGCTGCGCCGCGTTCCAGACGGCGTCGCCGGTCGCCGCCTGCTCGAGCTCGCGGGCCGTGTAGCGCTCGGGACGCGGATCGCCCTTGTGCTTCGCGAGCGTCGCGCGCGCCCACGCGGGCAGCGCCGTGTAGCGATCGTGATCGGCGCGGTGAAAGCAGAAGTTGTGCGCGAGCTCGCGCCACGTCACCAGCTCGTCGCGGAAGCCGGGCTCGTCGACGCGCGCCAGCACCTCGTGCGCCGAGATGTGTCCGAAGTGCAGATACGGCGACAGCCCGCTCGCCGCATCCGCATCGGGGTGATTGCGCTCGGCGTAGTGCGCGGCGCGGCGGCTGACGAAGTCGTCGAGCGCGATGCGCGCGGCGGCGCTGCCTCCGCGATACGACACGCGCGGCACCGTGTGATCGATCGCGATGCTGCTGATGTCGCGCGCGCTCGGCCACCGGCGCAGCACGTTGCCTGGCACCTCCGCATCGCGAACGACGCGAGGGGGGCGCGCGAGCGGCCAGCGCTCCGGTTGCGTGGAGAGGTGCGGCATCGCCTGCCACGCGCGGCGAAACCACCGCGCCGCCGTGAACGCCTTGTCGAACGCGCGCAGCGGAAACACGCCGCAGCCGTCGACGGTCTCGACGCAGACCGGCAACCGCGCGGCGGTCGCGCGCACCATGCGCGGCAGGAAGAAGCCCGGCTGCTCGTCGGTGATGACGCAGCACGCGCGCGCGGCGAGCGCCTCGAGCAGCCCCTTGCCAGCGCCGGCCTCGGGCTCGACGTACGACAGATACGTGATGCCGGCGGCGGCGAAGGCGGTCGAGTTGTCGGCCATGCCGTCGATCACGAACGCGTGGTGGCGATCGCTCGCCCATCGGTACCCGGCGCGCAGCGGTTCGAGCACGAGCAGCGGGCGGCCGAGCTGCGTCGCGCGGGCGAGCGCGTGGTCGAGCGCGAAGCTCCACGTCGATCGCCGAGCGGCAATCATCCAGTACAGGACGTGGTCCCCGTGCGCGCGCACCGGCCGATCGTTCGCACGCTGCACGCGGAGGTCCACGCGGCCTTCGATGCCGGCACGTGGGCCCGGTTACAGGTGGGGACCGCTCACCCGCCCCGGCAGCCTTGTTTGCCGAAAGGTGGGAGCCCGTTGATAGCCAGGGCGGGTGAGCGTCTGGGGATGTAGACCGGCAGCTGCTCCAGGCGGTTGCCTGCGAAAACCTTCGACACGTATTGTGCCGGCCATGCTGAACGACAAGGTCATCGTGATCACGGGCGCGAGCCGCGGCATCGGCGAGGCGATCGCGCGCGCGTGCGTCGAGGCGGGGGCGCGGGTCGTGCTCGCGTCGCGCAAGCAGGCCGATCTCGACCGCGTCGCGGGTGCGCTCGGTGACAAGGCATTTGCCGTCGCGTGCCACACCGGAAAGGCCGAGGACGTCGACGCGATGATGGCGAAGGCCGTCGAGAAGTTCGGGCGCGTCGACGGCTACGTCAACAACGCAGCGACGAACCCGTACTTCGGCCCGCTCGTCGACACGCCCGACTCCGCGATCGACAAGACGTTCGAGGTCAACGTCCGCGGCTACCTCTACGGCGCCCGCGCGCTGGTCAAGCACGCGCGCACGCGAGACGGCGGCGGCTCGATCGTCAACATCGCGAGCGTCGCCGGTCTGCGCGCGGCGCCGATGCAGGGAATCTACGGCGCGACGAAGGCGGCCGTGATCAGCATGACCCAGACGCTCGCGTTCGAGCTCGGCGGCTCGAAGATCCGCGTCAACGCGATCGCGCCCGGCCTCGTCGAGACGAAGTTCGCCGCCGCGATCGTGCAGAACCCGATGCTGCGCGAGCACGTCGTCAACCGCACGCCGCTCGCGCGCCATGCGCAGCCGTCGGAGATCGCGGGCGCCGCGGTCTATCTGCTCTCGGATGCCTCGTCGTTCACGACCGGCTCGGTGATGGTCGTCGACGGTGGCCTGACCGCGGTCTGATAGACTGGGGGAAGTGCGCGTCGCGCTCCTCGTGCTCGCCGGCTGCGGCCGCCTCGCGTTCGACCCGAGCGTGCCGAGCGCCGACGCGCCCCGCACCGCCGACGCCAGCGCCGACACGAACGCCGCTCCTGACGCGGCGCCGATCTGCGCGAGCCCGTGCACGGTCGCCGACTCGCTCGCGGACTGGGACGGCGTGAACCAGGACACGAAGGGCTGGAGCTACGGCTACTGGTGGGCCGAAACCGATCCCGACGGCGTGTACAGCGCGGCGACGGATTTCACGCCGATGGTCAGCGTCAGCGGCCTGTGGCGCCCGCCGGACTTCGATCCGAACACGACGAGCGCGAACTACACGTGGTGCTACCTCGCGCAATGGGGCGGCCATCCCGGCTTCAACCCGCAGCGCAAGTATCCGGTGCGCCGGTGGACCAGCACGGTGGCGGGGCTCGCCGCGATCGCGATCCACGTCGACAAGTCCGACCCGAACGGCGGCGATGGCGTGCAGGCGACGCTGATCGTCGACGGCGCGACCGTGTGGCAGCAAGCGATCGACGGGACGGATGCGACCGGGGTCACGCACACGGCGACCGTCGTGCTGCACGCCGGCAGCACCGTCGACTACATGCTCGACCCGCGCGCGGACGACGCTGTCGACACGACGGACGAGCAGCTGACGATCAGCGGGCCTTAGCGAGGCCGGCGTTGATCGTCGTGACGAGCGCCGGGTCCTTGTCGATCGCGGCGGCCCACGCGCGCGCGACGTCGAGGTAGCCAGCCTCGTCGAGGTCGAACTGGCGAAGCGCCTCACGCGGCTCCATCGCGGCGAGATCGCGGAGCAGCGCGATGTAGTCGGAGATCCGCGCGACCGGCGAGTCCTTGACGACCTCGCGATCGACGAACGCCGGCGGCGGCGGAGCATCCTCGCCGAGCACGACGCCACCGCGCGCGCGGAACTCCTGATAGAACGCGTCGCGCGTCATGCGATCGCCGAGGCGCGGGACCGGGTCGCGCGGGAAGTACGCCTGCTCGCGGATGCGCAGCGCGAGCGCGCGGGTCAGCAGGCCCTCGCGGTCCATCGTGCCGACGGTATCGGCGAGGATCGCGGTCGCGGCGGCGCGGGCGCGTGGCGTGACCTCGACGGCGTTCTCCGATGCGAAGCGGAAGCGCGCGGCGTGCAGCGCGGCTCGGCGCACGCGCCACGATCGGTCGCGCAGCTGCTCGGCGGCGGCGGTGTGATCGCCGGCTTCGAGCAGCACGTGGATCGGCAGGCGCGTCTTGCCGGCGGGCGGCACCGCGGGTGGCTGCGGCTTCGTGCGCGACCGCGCGCGATCGAGCGTCGCCTGGAACGGCTGGGCGTTATCCGGCGACGGGTTCTGCGCGACGGCCTTCTCGGCGAGCGCGATCGCATCGTCGAATTTGCCCTGGCCGATGTACGCGCACGCCAGATGGTTCCAGCCGTTCGTCTGCCACATCACGTCGTCGCCGGCGGCGCGCAGCAGATGATTCGCGATCGCCTCGCACGTCGTGTAGTCGCCGACCTCGTCGAGCACGCCCGCGTAGGCGTTGAGCTGCGTCGCGTCGAATGCGGCGGGATCGAGCTGGTACGCGAGCGCGTACGCCTTGACCGTGCGCGGGTTGTCCATCGCCGCGTAGGCGACGCCGCCGTACGTCAGCCACTGGTCCGCGCGCACGTACCAGCGCGACGCGTAGTCGAGCACGGCCATCGCCTCGGGCAGCTTGCCCGACTGGTAGAGCACGCCGCTGAGGATCTGCGTCGCCTGCTCGCGCGTGCCGCGCACGAGGTGGTGCATCGCATCGACGATCTTGCCCTGCTGCGCGAGCGCGAGGCCGAGGTTGCGATGGGCCTCCGAGTTACCAGGGTCGTACGCGATCGCCCAGCGGCCGAGCTTCTCGGCGCGCGCCGGGTCGCCCTTCTGCAGCGCCTCGAACACGCCGGCCGCGACCTTCTCGAACTCGAGCGGCACGTCGACGCTGCTCGCGTGCCAGCGATCCTCGAGCGTCGCGAGCTGCTCGTCGCGCCAGCGGGCGTCGGCGGCGCGCAGGCCGTTCGTGAGCACCGCGACGGCGGCGGGCGCGCGACCGGCATCGAACAGCACGCGCGCGGCGTGGACGTGCGGGCCGGCCGTGACGCCGTCGGCGAGGTAGCAGGCGGTGTGGAGGTTGTCGATCGCGTCGTCGAGCTCGATCTCGCGCGCGGCGAGCTGCGCGACGATCGCGTCGGCCCACTCGTCGGCGCCGGCGTAACCGGTGTGGGCGGCGAGGCGCGAGGCCTGGGCGACGACCTTCGCGGCCCAGCCCTCGGAGCGCTCGCGATGCAGGCGCGCGATCGACCACGACAGCACGGCCGTCTCCTCGGGACCGAGGATGCGCGCTGCGACCGACGGGTAGTCGCGCGCGAAGCTGTAGATGTCGCCGCCGCTGCGCTCGTCGATGCCGAGTGCGCGCTCGACGGTGCCGAGCCACGTCGAGCCGATCCACCGATCGACGCGGCGGAGCAGCGGATCGATCGCGGCGAGCACCGCGCGGGCCTCGCGATCGCCGAGCGCGTGACGGTGGCGGCGAACGAGCGCGAGCGCCTCGCCGGCAACCGTGCGCAGCGCGCCGGCGATCGTCGTCGGGACCGCGGTCGTGGCCGCGAGGTAACGGGCGAGCGCCTGCGCGGCCGCATAGGCGGCGGCTTGCGCGAGCGCCGCCGGATCATCCTCGCTCGCCTGCGTGAACGCGACCTCGAGCCACCGGTTGACGAGGCGATCGCCGCGCGCGAGCTCGTCGGCGATGTCGAAGCCGCCGGGGGCGCCGCGGCGCAGCGGGCCGACCTCGGCGAACAGCGCATCGAGCGCGCGCTTGCTCGGCGTCTCGGGAGAGAAGCTCGCGAGCCAGCCGGGATCGAAGTCGACGACGGTCTGCTTGCCGAGCGCACGCGCGACGAGGCCGCTCTTGGCCGCGAGCGGTACGAAGTCGGCGGCGTCGCGCGCCATGCGGCGGGCGAGTGTCGGCGCGCCGATCGCGATCCGCTCCGCGAGCGCGGCCTCGACGACATCGATCGGCGCCGGCGACATCACGAGCGCGGCGCGCATCATCGCGGGATGCTCGTCGCGGCCCGGCTCCGTCAATTCGGCGCGCAGCAGCTCCTCGATGCCGCGCCGCCACTCGCCGGCCGCCATCAGCGCGCGCGCCGCTGCGAGCCTCGCAACCGGCCCGTCGAAGCCGCGTCCGAGCCCGTACTGCGCCCACGCGAGCGGCACTTCATCTTCGCGGCCCATCGCGACGAGCGAGTCGAGGAAGATTGCGAGGTCGGCGCTGTCGCCGGGCTCGATGCGCGTCATGCCCTCGACGGCGCGAGCCTCGTCGCCGCGGAAGAACCCCTCGCGCGCGTACGACCACGCGACGTAGCGCGGATCCTTCTTCCAGCTCGTCAGCACGCGCGTGTGATGCGGCCACTGCGCCTCGCGCCCTTCGAGCCGGTTGCCGCGCAGCGCGATCGCCTCGTCGAGCCGGCCGACCTCGAGCAACGCCGTCGATGCGCGCAGGTCGACGTGGATCTGATCCGGGTACCACGGGAACATCGGATCCATCGGGCAGCCGTGCTGGCTCGCCGAGCGCATCGCCTGGTGCAGCCACGCGCCGGGGCGCGACGTCTGCTCGTGGATGTCGAGCAGCGCGAGGTGCGCGCGCGGATCGTCGACGTGCTGCTGCACGGCGCGCTCGAGCAGGCGCAACCCCTCGTCGGTGCGGCCGTTGTCGGCGAGCAGATCGCCGGCCGTCTCCAGCACGTCGAGCGATGCGGGGCGGCACAGCGCGGCCATGCCCGCCGCCGCGACTTCCTCGAGGTGCGTCGGGACGCCGTCGCGGCTGTCGTCGTCCTCGGCGTGCAGCAGCTCGTACGCGCGGGCCCAGCCGGGCGCGGCCGCGATCACGCGCCGCAGCAGCGCGAAGTCCTTCGTGCGCTCGAACTTCGCGAGCAGCGCCTGCGGATGCTCGTTGTCGATCGCGAGCACCTGCTCGCCGAGGTCCTCGCGCAGCGCGAGCTCGAGCAGACGCAGCGCGTGGAGCTTGAACGCCATCGGCAGCCGCCCGACGAGCGGCCGCGCGATCAGCTTGCGACGCTCGGCGACGGGCACCGGGCCGCTGCCGCTCGTCGGCTCGAGATCGAGCGTCGAGTCGATCGTGCTCTCGATCGCCTGATCGATCGCATCCTCGAGATCCGGCTCGTCGTCCGGATCGTGATCGTCGTCTTCCTGCTCGACGACCGCGAGCGAGAACGTCGGGCCCTGCGCGACCGGCAGCGCCCACGCGCGCGCTTGCTCGACGAGCGTCGGCGCGATCACGCGCAGCACCGCGAGCACCTCGTCGCTGCTCACCGGATCGAAGCGGCGCGGCAGCGACCCGAGCCCGCGCGCCGAGAGCCACGCCGCGAGCACCTGCTGGATCTGCTCGCCGACGCTGCGCCCGAGCGCATCGAACGTCTCCTCGCGGCCGTCGCGCCCGACGACGTGCAGCCGCACCGGCGCCGGCTTGCCGAGCGTGACCTCGAGCCACGCGAGCTCGTCGCGACGCGTCGGCGCGTAGACGGGATCCGCGGGCGAGCCGCCGCGGCCCGCGCCCTCGGGTGCGAAGTGCGCGTCCTGCGGGAACAGCGGCGTCGCATCGGCGTCGAGCACGCTCAGGCGCGGATGCCGCTGGCAGATCTCGATGCACGCGACCCACAGCAGCGCCGCCGCCTCGCGCTCGTACGCGGCATCGGGGCCCTCGATCGTCACCTCGGGCACGAGGAACGCGACGCGATGCGGCTTCGGCAGCGTCGGCACCTAGACGCCCTCCAGCTCGCCGGGCCGCAGCCGCCGCGCACCCTGACGCTCGAGCTGCGCGATCGTCTGCACGAGGCACCAGTCGCCGTGCACGTAGTAGTCGGTGCCCGGAAACGGGCCGTTGACTAGGCGCGCGCCCGCCGCCTCGACCGCCGCCGCGATCTTGCCCTTGTCCATGTACTTGAACTCGCCGGCCAGATAGACCGTCGAGCCCGGTAGACCGCGCCCGAGGCGCCGCACGATCGGCGCGACCGCTCCGATCGACGGCGTATCCGGCTCCGCGTCGTACGGCGCCGCCTTCGCGAGCGCGAGCACCTCGTTGCGCACGAGCGCCGTGATCGCCGGCCGCGCGTCGGGCGCGTGCTCCACGAGCCACTTCTCGTGCGGCCCGGGAAACGGCGGCAGCGAATCCTCGTCGACGATCTCCGACGGCGGCAGGTCCTCCGCGAGGATCCGCGCGGTCAGATCGGGCCGCCCCGCGCGAAAGCACGCGAGCGCGCGCGCCGACACGAGCTCCGGCGTGTGCAGCCGCGCCGTCGCCGCGAGCTCGAGCGCCGCGAGCGGGCGTCCCCACACCGCGAGGTGCAGCGCGCCGAGGTCCGCGCCCTGCAGCGTCTGCGCCGCCGCCGTCAGCTGCTTCACGCGCCCGCGCCGCGCGAGGTCCTCGAGATACAGATCGCGCACGAGCCGCTGCGATTCGGGATGCGCCGCGACGAGCTCGCGCGCCCGCGCCGGATCGCCCGACCCGCGCACCATCCATCCCCACAGCGTGTACATGTACGCCTCGGGATGGCGCGCGAACCGCGTCAGCACGCCGAGGTCATCGGCTGCCTGCGCACACTTCGCGGCGCGCTCCGCCGGTGCGATCACCGCCGTCGACCGCGCGATGCGCAGCCCGCGCACCGTCGGCACGACGCCCTTGTGCTGGAGGTGCCACTTCGCGCGCTGCCGCGACAGATCCGCGAACTTCATCCCCTTGAGCGCGTCCTCGAGCATCGGCAGCTTCGCCTCGCCCGCGAGCGTCACGATCAACATCAGCATCTCGAGCTTCTCGTCGAGCGCGGCTCCTCCCGCGCGCGCGATCAGCATCGGCAGCGCTTCCTCGCCGAGCACCGCCGCGACGAGCCGGCTCGCACGCAGCCGATGCTGCGGCGGAATGTCGTCGAGGCACACGAGCAGAACGCGCGCGAGCGCCGGCGTCGCGAAGCACTCGATCGCCTCGCCCCACAGCCCGGGCGCCCGCGCGATCACCGCCGCCGCGCCCTCCCACTGCACGTGCCGCAGCGCGATCGGCAGCTGCTCGCTGGCGATCTTGCCCGCCGCCGTCGCTGCATCCGCGAGCTTGACGAGCGCCTCGTCCGCGACCTGCACCGCCTGCGGTGACCACTGCGTCGCGGCGTGCAGCGCGCGCACCTGGCGATACCCGAGCGCCCAGATCGCCTGCTCGCGCACCGTCGGCGGCGTGCTCGCATCGAGCGCCACGGCCGCGAGCCGCGTCGCGGTCTGTTCCGACGGAAACCGCGTCAACCACGTGCAGCCGCGCACCCGCAGCTCGGGTGCGTGCCTGGCATCGAGCATCCAGTAGCCGACCTCGGCGAGGCTCGGATCCGCCCCGAGCCACGGCTCGCCGTCCTCGAGCAGCCGGGTCATTCGCTCGCGCGCGACGCCCTCGAGCGTGCCGTCCTCGACGAGCTGCAGGACCTCGCGCACGCGGTACCGGAGCGCCGGTGGCACGGCGTCCATGGCCCCGAGCACGACGGGCAAGTCCCCCACGGTGCGAGCATGTCATATTCAGCGAGCCCAATGATTCGAGCCGCCCTCCTTCTCGTCGCCACCACGTCGCTCGCGAATGCCGGCTCGGTCAAAGGCACCGTGCTGTTCGAGGGCGAGCCGCCGGAGAACCCGACGCCGAAGCGCGACGCGGACCCCAAGTGCGGCAAGGACCGTCCCGACGAGCAGGTCGTCGTCACCAAGGGCCACCTGCGCGACGTCGTGATCCGGATCAAGAACGGCACGACCGGCACGCACGACGCGCCGACCACGCCGGTCGTCCTCGAGCAGCGCGAGTGCGCGTATGCGCCGCGCGTCGTCGCGATCCAGGCCGGCCAGAAGGTCGTCGTGAAGAACGCGGACGCGACGTTCCACAACGTGTGGGGCCAGCTCGCCGGCAAGGACCTGATCAACAAGCAGCAAGGTCCGCACGGCGCCGACCTCACGATCGATCCGTCGACAGCGAAGGCCGATGACGTCGTCGAGCTCAAGTGCGGCATCCACCCGTGGATGCATGCGTACGTCGTCGTCGACGACTCGCCGTTCGCGGCGGTCACCGATGCCGACGGAAAGTTCGAGATCAAGGACCTCCCGGTAGGCACCTACACGCTCGAGGCATGGCACCCGACGCTCGGCGCGAAGTCGATGCAGATCGTGATCGGCAAGGGAAAACGCGGGGATGTCACGGCGCGCTTTTCCTACAAGCCGTAGTGCGCTATGAAGTTTGCGCACGGGCGTTCTTCGCCGCGCACCCGATGACCCTCCTCGCCTGAACCCATCCGTCGGTTTCCACGCTCGAGGAGGTCTCTATGGCATCGATCCGTCTCGAAGGCGTCGCCTTCGCGTATTCGGACGCCGTCGCCGTGCTCGACGACGTCTCGTTTCACATCACATCTGGAATTGTCGGCATCGTCGGTGGCAATGGCGCCGGCAAGTCGACGCTCGTGCGCCTGATCGCGGGCGAGCTCGCGCCCGTGCGCGGCGTCATCGACGTGCGCGGCGACGTTGTCGTCGTGCCGCAGGACGTCGGCGACGAGGCGAAGTCGCCCGGCGAACGGCGGCGGGCGCAGCTCGGCAGGGCGGCCGCGCAGCGCGCACCCGTGCTGATCCTCGACGAGCCGACGAACCACATCGACGGCGCGGCGCGCGAGCAGCTCGTGCGGGCGCTGCGGCGGCACGAGGGCATCGCGCTCGTGATCTCGCACGATCGCGCGCTGCTCGACGAGGTCACCGACGCGACGCTGCGCGTGCACGGCGGGACGGTGCGCCTGCATGCAGCGCCGTACGCGCGGGCGCGCGAGCTGTGGGAGGCCGAGGAGCAGCGGGCGCGCGACGTCCGCGGCGAGGCGCAGCGCGCGGTGAAAGTCGCGCAGCGGAGGCTCGCGGATGCGCGGCGCGAGCAGCAAACGGCCGAGGCCAACCGCGGCGGCGGTGCGCGAAAGCGAAACCGTCACGACCACGATGCGACGTCGATCGGCGCGATGACGCTCGCGGCGTGGGGCGAGGCGAAGGCGGGCCGGCAGGTCGAGCTCGCGCGGCGGGCGGCCGAGCGCGCGACGAGCGCGGTGCCCGATGCGCCCGTCCCCGACGAGCTCGGGCGGTCGATCTTCGTCGGCTACGAGCCGTACCCGCGGCGGTGGGTGCTCGACGGCATCGGCGCGCGAGACCGCGTGCGGATCACGGGGCCGAACGGCGCCGGCAAGACGACGCGCATCCGCGAGCTGCTCGCGAGCTCGACACTGCCGGGCGACAAGCTGCTGTACCTGCCGCAGGAGGACGAGCCGCCGCTCGACGTGCGCGCCCTGCCGCGCGAGCTGCGGACGCGGACGCTCAACGTGCTCGCCGCGCTCGGCGTCGATCCGGATCGGCTGCTCGCGTCGCGCGCGCCGTCGCCCGGTGAGGTGCGCAAGCTCGCGATCGCGGCGGGGCTGGCGAGGCACGTGTGGTGCGTCGTGCTCGACGAGCCGACGAATCACCTCGACCTGCCGTCGATCGAGCGGCTCGAGGCAGCGCTCGCGGCCTATCCGGGCGCGCTCGTGCTCGTGACGCACGACGACGC
>JAFAOG010000217.1 GCA_019237945.1 Deltaproteobacteria bacterium
CGTCGGGCATCAGATCAAGGACGGACGCGGCGAATTCGTCGCCGACGTCAGCTACCTGAACGCCGTCGATTCCGGGAAGACGGCGACGTGCGCGGACGTGACGACCTGCTACGGCTCCGCCAAGACGACGCTGATCGGCGTCAGCGGCGATCTGTACTACCGGCTGCGCGAGGACGTGTTCTTCATGGGCATGCTGTCGATCGGGCACAACACCACGACGGCCGTCGGCGCCGGCTCTCCCGGAACCGATGCGGCGATCAATTCCGTCACCGCCTTCTTTCGCATCGCCTATCGGTTCTGACGTACGGTTGCGCCATGTCTGCTGGAACCGTCCGTGTTGAGCGTCGCGGCCACGTGCTCGCGATGGGGCTCGATCGCGCCGCGAAGCGCAATGCGTTCGACCTGCCGATGTGGGACGCGCTGTGCCGCGCGTACGCCGAGCTCGAGCGTGATGGCGACCTGCGCGTCGGCGTGCTGCACGCGCTCGGCGATCACTTCACGGGCGGTCTCGATCTGCCGCAATGGGGGACCGCGTTCTCGTCGGGGAAATGGACGATCGCGGACGGCGGGCTCGATCCGCTCGGGATGACGGGGCCGCGCGTGACGAAGCCGGTGATCGTCGCCGTGCAGGGGACGTGCTTGACGATCGGCATCGAGCTGATGCTCGCGTGCGACGTGCGGATCGCGGCGCCGACGGCGCGGTTCGGGCAGATCGAGGTCAAGCGCGGCATCTATCCCGTCGGCGGGGCGACGCTGCGGTTTCCGCGCGAGGTCGGCTGGGGCAACGCGATGCGGTGGCTGTTGACGGGCGACGAGTTCGACGCGCAGGAGGCGCTGCGGATCGGGCTCGTGCAGGAGATCCATGCGGACCCGGTGAGCCGCGCGCTGGCGCTCGCCGAGGTCGTCGCGGCGCAGGCGCCGCTCGGCGTGTATGCGACGCTGGCGTCGTCGAGGGCGGCCGTGCCGTCGGCGGAGCGCGCGGCGGAGGCGCGGCTGATGCCCGAGCTGCAGCCGATCATGAAGAGCGAGGATGTCGCGGAGGGGTTGCGGGCGTTTCTGGAGCGGCGTCCCGGGAAGTTCACGGGGCGCTAGGCACGATGGACGAGCTCGCACGGCTGCGCGCGCTGGCGTCGGGGATGGCGCCGGAGGTGCTCGACGCGATCCTGCAGCATGCGAGCTGCGGCGTGATCGTGTGCGGTAGCGACGGGCGCGTCACGCTGCACAACGCGGCGGCGGAGCGGCTGTGGCCGGCGTGCATCACCGAGCCGGATCCGCAGCTCGTGCAGGCCGCGGCGAAGCGCGAGGTCGCCGGCCCCGTCGAGATCGTCGTCGGCGTGCGTCGGTTCGTGCTGACGTGCGCGCCGCTGCCGACCCGCGGGGCGGTCGCGCTGTTCGAGGACGTCACGGCGCTGCGCGAGCAGATGCAGGGCGCTCGCAGCGTGCACGACCGGATGGCGAAGCTGCAGGCGGTCGGCGCGGCGCTCGCCGAGGCGCGGTTCCCCGAGCAGGTCGCGCGCGTGATCGCGACGCAGATGATCGGCGTCGTCGGGGCGCACCAGGCCGTGCTCGCGGTGCCCGATGCGGGCGAGCTGCTCGTCGTCGAGAGCCACGGCCTGCAGACGCGCACGGCGAAGGAGCTCGCGCGATTTGCCGTCGATGCGGACCTGCCGCTCGCGCGCGCGTATCGCACGGGGCTCGCGGTGTGGCTCGGCACGCCCGAGCAGCGAGCCCGCGAGTACGCGCGGCCTTCGCTCGAGCATCCGCAGGCGGTCGCGTGCATCCCGCTGATCGCGCACGGCACGAAGCTCGGCGCGGTCGCGTTCGGCTTCCCGCAGCCGCGCGCGTTCGATGCCGACGAGCGGGCGCAGCTCGAGGACCTCGCTCGCAACGCGGCGCTCGCGCTCGAGCGGTCCCGGCTCGCGCAGGCCGAGCGGACGGCGTGGCGGCGGTTCGAGCACCTCGCGCGCGCGGCGCGCCGGTTCGCCGAGGCCGAGACGCAGCAGGACATGCTGCTCGAGGCGATCACGCGCGAGCTCCACGGCGTGTTCAGCGCGCCTGCGCTCGTCGCGATCGGCGATCCGCACGAATTCTACGCGTCGCGCAGCCATGCGCCCGAGGACGTCGAGGCGCCGGCCGTCGGCGATCGCGAGCGCACCGTTGGCCGCAGCGGCAAGTCGCAGATCGACGGCGGCACGCTGTGCGTCCCGCTGCGCGCGCGGGGCCGGATCATCGGCACGGTGACGGTCGTGCGCGCCGCGCCGTTCACGCAGGACGACCTGCTGCTCGCCGAGGAGCTCGCGCAGCACGCGGCGCTCGCCGTCGACAACGCCGCTAGAACTTGATCGTGCGGTAGCCGAACAGGCGGACGCGCTTCGCGTAGAGGTCGAGCAGGAACAGACCGGCCACACCGAGCAGCACCCACGGCCACAGATCCTGCGTGTAGCTGACCTTCTCCTTGCCCGGATCCCAGATCTGCGGCGGCTGCGCCTGGTCGTGACCGCCCGACACCTGCGCCGCGTGCTTCATCGGCTCGAGATCCGGCGTCGAGCGCAGGTACTCGAGCGGGTAGGACAGGGCGACCGAGCCGAGCGACTCGGCGACGGTCTGGCCGTTGCGCTTGTGGACAGCCTTCAAGAGATACGAGCCGTACTTCTGGATCTTGAAGTCGGCGGTGTAGCGGCCGGCCGCCGTCTGCGCCATCGGGATCGTCTCGGTGACGCTGTTGTTCGCCGGATCGATCACCTGGAGGTCGGTGTCGAGCTCGTTGACGAACTTGTCGCCGGCGTCGATCGCGTCGACGGTGACCTGCGCGCGGCCGTCGGCGACCTTCGCGTAGAGGTCGTACGAGTCGTAGACCTTGCGGCGCATCGAGCTGCGAATGACCTGCGCCCAGAACTTCGGGTACTGCGGCCAGCGGATCCAGTCGACCGACCACCGGTTCTTGACGTCGGAGGTCCACGCGACCGACGTGCCGGCGCCGTAACGCCAGCGCGCGAGCAGCGGCTCGCCGAGGTCGGAGATCAGGATGGTCTCCGATGTCGGCTTCGGCTTCGTCGTGACGTAGCCGTGCAGCGGCGGGGCGCTCTCGACGTTCGTACCTTCGATCGCCTCGACCTTCTTCGCGACGCGCGCGTGGATCAGGTCCTCGACGAGCTGGCTCTTCTGCGCCTCCTGCGTCTCCTTCATGAAGATCTTCGGCAGCGCGCCGATGTCCTCGACCATGTAGATGCGGCCTTCGCCGGCGTCGGCGATCGAGCCCAATAGATTTCGGTCGGCGCCCTGCACGCCGACGCACGACACCGTGATCCGCGACGCGCGCATGTCGGCGACGAGCTCCGCGATGCCATCGCTCGGTGCCTCGCCGTCCGTCATCAGGATCACGTGCTTCACCTTCGCGTTGATGCCCTGGAGGATGTCGTACGCCTCCTTGAGGCCGGGGTAGATGTTCGTGCCGCCGCCGGATTGCAGGCGCGAGATCTCGGCCGAGATGCGCATGCGGTTGCTCGCGCGCTGCGGCCGCACGAACACCTGCGCCTCCGAGTCGAACGCGACGACCGCGATGTAGTCGTTCGGCGATAGCACCTCGGCGGTGACGCGCGCTGATTCCTTCGCCGCCTCGAGCTTGGGGCCCTGCATCGAGCCCGAGCGGTCGAGGACGAGCACGAGCGCGATGTCGGGCTGCTCCTTGATCTTCTCGGAGTCGAAGCGCACCGGCATCATGTTCTCGATCATCGTGCGCTCGTAGCCGCCCGAGCCGAACGAGTCCTCGCCGCCGGCCATGATCAGGCCGCCGCCCATCACCTTGACGTACGTGTCGAGCGCGGCCATCTGACCGGCGCCCATCAGGTGCGCGGGGACGTCGCTGACCATCACGAGGTCGTACTTCTCGAGCTCCTTGGGGTTGCTCGGGATGCCGGTCGGGCCGCGCACCGTGACGTCGATGTTCTCGTGCTCGAGCGCGCGCTGCAGATAGCCCGCGCTGCCCGGCTCGCGCAGCACGCCGCCCTCGACGTAGAGGATGTTCGGCCGGCCCTTCACGGGCGCCGTCATCACCGCGACGTTGTTCTGCTTCTCGGTGTCGTGCTCGACCTTCGCGAGCGACAGCCGGTAGGTCGTCGCACCCGCGTGCTTCGCATCGGACTTGAACTTGATGACGTTCTTGCCCTCGCGCAGCTGCACGGTCTTGAACGGCTCGAGGCCGTTCGGGAACTCGTCCTGCTGCAGGTTGAGCGTCACGGTCTGGGCTTCCGTCGACCACACCTCGGCGGTGACGTCGTACGGCTGGCCGACCTTGAGATCGTCGGGCACGGTGACGCCGACGACGCGCACCTCGCTCGTCTTGTCCTGATCGAACGTGCGCCAGCTGACCTTGACGCCGAGCTCCTTCGCTCGATACGCCTCGACGGCGAGGTCACCGTCGGTCTGGTTGCCGTCAGAGACGATCACCATGCGCGGCAGGTAGCCGTCGGGGAAGATGCCGTACGCGAGCTGCATCGCGGCCTGGGTGTCGGTGCCGGCGCCCGCGTTGGGATGACGCTCGACCGACGCCGACAGCGGCGAGCCGCTCTTCTTCTTCGCGACCAGCGGCTTCTCCGCGAACGTCACGAGCTGCAGCGAGCCGGTGCCTTCGGCGGCCTCGAGCTGATCGACGTAGGACTTCGCGGCGGCGAGCTGCTTGTCGCTGATCGAGTCGGAGACGTCGACGAGCACGACGGTCGCGACCTTGTTCGTGTCGGTCACCCACGATGGCCGCGACAGCGCCACCGCGAGCCCCGCGACGACCAGCGAGCGCAGCGTGGCCTGGACGACCTGCTGCGCGAGCGACAGGTCGGTCAGTGACAGCACGCGCAGCACGTAGAACGCGGGGACGATCGCGACGAGGTGCAGCCACTGCGGCGACAGCAGGTCGATCGGACGCGCCCCGATCGGAACCGTGATGCTCGTGCGATCCGCGAGCCACCAGTCGATCGCGAGCCAGATCGCGACCGCCGCGCCCAGGCCGATCGCGGCGCGGATCAACAGGCCCTTCATACGGTCACCCGCCGGTGATAGGTGACCCACTCGGTGACGATCAGCGCGCCCGCGAGCAGCAGGATGTAGATCCACAGCTTGCGGCTGTGCGTGATCGCGAATGCCTCGGGCGCCTTCAATTCGCGGCCGCCGAGCGTCAGCTTCGTCGACGGCGCGATGTCGCTCTCGGTCGGCGACGCGAGGTTCGCCGCGAGCTGGATCTGCGACATCATCGTGCCATCGGCGGCCTTCGCGGTCAGGTCGTAGTAACCGACGTGCGTGCCGTAGAACGTCGCGAGGCCGTCGAGCACGGGCGTCTTCGTCGTCGAGCCGTCGGGACCGCGGACGTCCGCCTCGGTCGCGCCGACGACGCCATCGAGCGGCACGCGCTCGCGCTTGCCTGTCGCGTAGGTCGTCAACAGATCCGCCTGATCGCCCGCGAACCAGTCGAGCGTGTTGACGAGCAGCATCGGGAACGCGACGCGCATCGGCAGATCGGTCGCGCTCTCGCGGCCCGCCGACGGCAACGAGAACCCGAACGCGAGGATCTTGCGGTGGCCGTCGCGCTTCGCCGCGATGATCGCGTCGCGCACGGAAAAGGCGACCGCGCTCTCGCCGAGCTTCGGATCGATCGCGAACGTGTTGCTCTTGTCCATGTAGACGTCGCTCATCGCGACCCACCGCATCACGGGGTGCCCTTCGTCGACCTCGGTGATCCGCGGCGCCGCGAGCTCGCCGGTGACCTTGAACGGCGAATTCGGTCCGGTCGGATGGAAGAACAGCAGGCTCGCCGGCGGCGGCGGCAGCGCATCGGGCGTGTAGTCGTCGAAGATCACGACGTCCATGCCATCGGCGAGCGACGGCTTCGCCGCGTACTCGGCGGGCGAGACCTTCAGCGGATCGATGTTGTCGTAGACGAGCAGGGCGCCTTCGAGGAACAGGTTGTCCTCGGTGACCATCAGCACCTTCTGCTTCTTGCGCGCCGGCAACAGCGCGTAGGCCGTGTCGTCGAGCGCGAACGGATCGCTGCCGCCCGCCGTGTTCAGCGGCTTGAGCGCGGCGCGGAGCTGGTTCTCCTCGCTGATCGGCAGCTTGTCGTAGATCTGGCGCACCTTCTGGCCGGGCGCGAGGTCGATGCGCTGCGGCTCGTGGACCGGGTTCGCACCGTTATAGAGGTAGAGGTCGCGGTGCGCCGGCTCGGTGCCGAAGTTCTGGATCTCGATGAACACCTCGTACGCGGCCTTGTTCGCGATGTAGCGGCGCACGTTGAACGCGACGATGCCGACGTTGTCGCTGCGATGGCCGACCGGGATGTACCGCACGTCGATCCCGCTCAGGTCGACCGCCGACAGCGACTTGCCCGCCGCATCCCACGCGACCTGGCCGAGCTGCTGCTCGGGGAACGCGCCATCCGAGACGAGCACGATCAGCGGGTTCTTGCGGTCGCGCAGCGCATCGGCGGCCGCTCCGAGCGCGCGCGGCAGGTCGGCCGGTGTGTCGCTGGCGGAGATGCCGTCGACGATCTTGTCGAGCACGGGCCCGTCGCTCGAGAAGCGTGACATCGGCGTGGCCTGCCCATCGACGCGCATCACCATCGCGACGTCGCCGCCGCCCATGCCGTCGATCAGCCGCTTCGCCTTCTGCTTCGCGATGTCCATGCGCGTGTGCTTGCCCGCGTCATCGCCGTCGAGCGCCTTCATCGACGCCGACGAGTCGAGCAGGATCACGACCGAGCGCGCCTTGCGATCGACGGCGCCGAGCGTGGGATCGAGCGCCGCGAACAGCAACAGCCCGACGATCATCAGGATCAGCAGCAGCGAGATCAGCCGCTTGAGCTGCTTCCACAGCGAGTTGGCGTCCTTCTGCTCGAGGACGCGCTTCCACAGCTGCGAGAACGGCACCTCGAAGCGGCGCCGCCGCATCTTGATGATGTACGCACCGACGACGAGCGCGCTGGCCCCGACCGCGCACCAGATCCAGATCCCGAACGGAATGGGGCCAAGGAGCCTCATCGCAGAAAGCCTCCCGAGCGGAAGATCTTCAGGACGAGCTCGTCGAACGGAATCGCCGTATGCGTCCGAAAGAACGGCATCGCGTACTTCGTGCAGTAGTCCTCGAGCTCCTTGCAGTACTTCTCGTGCTCGCGCTCGTACGCCTCGAGCAGCGAACGCGAGACGGTGACCTCGCGCGTGTCGCCGGTCTCGCAGTCAACGAGGGCGAGGTCGCCGTGCAGCTTCGGAGCCGCCTCGCGCTGGTCGTACACCTGGAGCACGAACGGCTCGAACTTGTGATAGCGGAGCGTGTTGATGCCCTGCTCGAATCCCTCTGGATCGTAGAAGTCGCTGATCACGACGGCGAGCCCGCGACGCTTGTTCTGCGTCACGAAGTCCTTCATGCACTCGGCGAGCTGGGTCTTGCCGCCGATGTCGCACTTCTGCAGGAAGTCGAACACGCGGAAGATGCGGTTCTTGCCGCGCGAGGGCGGCAGCCGGCCGATGAGGCGGTCGGAAAACGGAATGATCGCGACGCGATCGAGGTTCGCGAGCCCGACGTACGTGAGCGCGGCGCCGACCTGCATCGCGTAGTGCAGCTTCGGCAGCGGCTGGCCGATCGCCATCGAGTCGCTGACGTCGATCAGGATGTAGATGTGGAGGTCTTCTTCTTCCTCGAACAGGCGGAGCAGCAGCTTGTCGAGGCGGCCGTAGAGGTTCCAGTCGATGTAGCGGAAGTCGTCGCCGCGCGCGTACGTGCGGTGATCGGCGAACTCGATGCCGCTGCCGACCTTGCGCGTCCGGCGCTCGGCACGCAGCGCGCCCGAGAAGACCTTGCGCGACACCATGTGGAGGTGCTCGAGCGTCTTGAGGAACCGCTCGTCGAACAGACCCGTGCGATCCGCCGCGCGATTGTCGCGCTTGCTCGGCGCCGCCGGCTTCGAGACAGCAGCCACTACGCTTCCTTGGTCGCCTTGAGGATCTCGGCGATGATCGTGTCCGCCTCGACGCCCTCGGCCTCGCCCTCGAAGTTGAGGATCATCCGGTGGCGGAGTGCCGCGGTCGCGACGTGCCGGATGTCGTCGATCGACACCGCGTAGCGGCCCTCGAGCAGCGCGCGGATCTTCGACGCCAGGATGATCGCCTGCAGCCCGCGCGGCGACGCGCCGTAGCGCATGAACTGCTTGGAGAGCGGCGTCGCCTCGGGGTTCTCCGGGTGCGTCGCGAGCACGACGCGCACCGCGTAGTCCTGGATCTGGCGGGCGAGCGGGACCTTGCGCACGAGCTCGCGCATCTCGAGGATGCGGGCCTTCTCGATCACGGCCTGCGGCTCGGGCACCTCGTCGGTCGTCGTGCGGTCGAGGATCGTGTGCAGCGCTTCCTTCTTCGGGTACTCGACGATCAGCTTGAAGAAGAACCGGTCGAGCTGCGCCTCGGGCAGCGGATACGTGCCTTCCATCTCGAGCGGGTTCTGCGTCGCGAGCACGAAGAACGGCTTCTCGAGCTTGTACGTCTGCTTCGCGACGGTGACCGAGCCCTCGCTCATCGCCTCGAGCAGCGCGGACTGCGTCTTCGGCGTCGCGCGGTTGATCTCGTCGGCGAGCACGATGTTCGCGAAGATCGGGCCCTTCTGGAACTCGAAGCGCTTCGTGCCGTGCTCCTCGGAGATCACGTTCGTGCCGACGATGTCGGCGGGCATGAGGTCGGGCGTGAACTGCACGCGCGAGAACGTCGCGTGGATCGTCTCGGCGAGCGTGCGCACGAGCATCGTCTTGCCGAGGCCGGGCACGCCTTCGAGCAGCGCGTGACCGCCGCCGAGCAAGCACATGATCACGCCCTCGACGATCGTCTCCTGCCCGACGATCATCTTGCCGATCTCTTCGCGAAGCTTGCGCAGATCCGCGGTGAAGTCAGAGACGTTGGATTCGACGTTAGCGGCTACCGCAGTGCTCATTTAGGCGCGTCCTCAGCTGGAGTCATGCTCGGGTGGATCTTCGCGAAGTACCGCTTGACGTAATACTTGTAGCTCGACGGCAGCTTCTCGGTCCGCATCACCTCTTCGACGATGCGTTGATAGTCGGCGTAGACCTTCTGGTAACCCTGCGACGCGAAGCCCTTCTGCGCCGCGGACAGGATCGTCTCGCGCGTCGAGCCGCCCTTGTTGCCGCTCGTGCCCTGGAGCTCCTGGTCCTTCGTGCCGCCGCTCTTCGCGGTCGGATCGCCGGTGAGGTTGTCGTCGTGCTCGGTGCCCCAGTTCTGGCCGCCGGGCTGCTGGCCGTCGCCTTGCCCTTCGCCTTCCTTGCCCTTGTCGCCGGGCCCCTTTTGGCCCTGACCGGGCTTCCACGCCTGGCCCTGGCCCTTCTGGCCGCGCGAGCGCTGCGCGAAGTCCTGGTTCTTGCCCTGCTTGTTGAACGGATCCTGCGGGCCCTTGTTGCCGCGCTGCTTCGCGCGCCGCATCGCCTCGCGCAGATCGTCCATCTGCGATGACATCTTCTTCTGCGTCGCCTGCTTGCGCTGGTCCTTGTCGACGCGACCGGTCTCGCGCGCCGCATCGCGCAGCTTCTGGCTCGCCTGCTTCTCGCCTTCCTGCTCGCCGTCCTGCTGACCCTTCTGGTCCTGCTTGTCCTTCTGGTCCTGCGGCTTCTGCAGATTCTCGGCCGCCTTCTCCATGTCCTTCTGCAGCCGCTTCACGGCGCGGCGCTGCTCGGACTGCTCCTTCTGCTCCTGTTCCTTCTGGAGCTTCTGCAGCTCGCGCTTCTTGTCCTCGAGGCGACGCTCGAGGTCCTGCTTCTGCTGATCGTTCTTCGCCTGGTCCTTCTGCTGCTCCAGCCGGCGGATCTCGTCCTGGAGCTTCTGCTGCTGCTGGTCGCTCTGCTTCTGATCCTTCTGATCCTGCTTCTCCATCTGCTTGGCGACTTCGTCGAGCTTCTTCGCCAGCTCCTGCTTCTGCTGCTCGGACAGCTCCTTCTTGTCGAGCTTGTCGGCGAGCTTCTCGAGCTCCTGCTGCGCCTTCTGCAGGTCCTGCTTCTCGAGCGCCTCGCCGAGGTCCTTCGTCACGTCCTGCTTCTTGAGCTCCTTGCCCATGTCGGAGAGCTTCTTCGCGACCTCCTCGGGCTTGGGATCGTTCTCCTTGTTGAGCGCGTCCTCGGCCTTCGACAGCGCGTCGAGCAGCTGCTCCTTCGTGATCTCGCCGTTCTCCGCCTTCTTGAGCAGATCCTTGATCTGGTTCGCGAAGTCGTCGAGCTCCTTGACGTTGTCGCGCTTGGCGACGTCCTGGAGCTGGCCGAGGATCGCCTCGACGTACGCTTTCTCGTCGGGCTCGAGCGCGACCGCGTTCTCGCGCAGCGCCTTGCTGTCGACGCCGAACGCCGTCATGCCGATCCGCGTCGCGCCGACGAACACGATCAGGTTCTGCGGTCCCGGCGGCGCGTCGTCGGGAATCGTCACGACGATGCCGGTCGACGTCCAGTCCTCGATCCGCACCGGCCGCGACTTCTCGATCGAGCCGAGATACACGCTCGCGCCCGTCGGCACGAACGGCTTGTGCTCGGCGGCCGCGCCGGGGGCGCCCATCGTCTGCGCGAGCGGCAGCGACGCGATCGGCGTGGCGATGCCCTCGAGCAGGTTCGTGCCTTCGATCGTCACCTGCTCGCCGGGCAGCGCGTGGTCGGGGTTCGCGCGCACGATCCGCGGAGTGCGATCCTTCGTCGGCAGCGCGAGCCCCGCCGCGAGCGCGGAGATCGCGAGGAAGCCGATCGCGGCGCGCCAGTCGCGCGGCGGCACGAACGGCGTCGCGGCCTTGATGTTCGCGCGCGGGGCGGCCTTCACGCCGTCGCGGATCGCGGCGACCATCATCTCGTGCGTCACGTCCTCATCGGGGCGGACGCCCGCGCGCAGCGCGCGATCGAATGCGATCGCGGTCGACAGCCGGTCCGACAGCCCGCTCGCGCGATCGATCCGGCGCGCGACGACCTCGTCATCGATCGGCCGCGACGCCGCGATCACGGCGCCGGCGACGATGATCAGCCCCGATGCGATCAGCAGGTAGATGCCGGTCGCGGGCGCGACCGCCTGCGTGCGGACCAGGAAGATGCTCGTCAGTGCGGCCGCGGCGGCGATGACGGTGGCGGTGGTCGCTCCGTCGAGCGCCCATTGCGTGCGGATCCGCGATCTCGCTCTGCCGACCAGGCGCTGGATCGCTGAGGTATCAGTGGGTTGCACCATGGCTCCTCGCAGATCCGCGAGCTGCAACGACTAACGATAGCACCAACATTCCACGCGCCACCCCGAGCACCGATCTATGTGTTCGACACGCCTGGGGCGTACCGGTTCCCGCTCACATGTAGGTGCGGTTACTGAGGTGCCGGCAGCACGACGCCGTTGAGCGTCGGAGTCGAGCTCGCGTGCAGATGGATGCGGCCGGGCGCGCCGCCACCGCCGCCGCCCGCGCACGTGTTGGACTGTCCTGCGCCGCCGGCGCCGCCCGGAGTCGCCGCGTCGATCGATCCGAAGCCGCCAGGTCCACAGCTGCCGCCCGTGCCGCCGGGAGCTGCGGTGCACGTCGTCGACGTCATGCCGGCCACCGCCGCTCCGGTCGCCAGGCCGCCCTGACCGCCGCCGCCGCCCGGTGCGCACAGCTTGCCCGCGGGCGAGACGCCGATCATCGGCGCCTCGAGCAGGATCGCTCCGCCCGCTCCGCCGCCGCCACCGCCGCTCATTCGCGACGATGCACCGAGCGCGCCGGGCCGGCCGCCGCCGCCCGCGACGATCACGGTCGCCTCGATTCCGATCGACGTCTTCGAGTCGAGCTGCACGGCGCCGCCGCCGTAGCCGCCCACGCCGCCCGCCGTCGCGCCGCCGACGCCGCCGTCCGCACCCGGGCACCCGGGCACGAGCGGCGAGAGCATCGCGGTGCCGATCGCCGTACCGCCGGGAGTCTTGTTGCCGGTCCCCGACGCGCCGCCGTCGCCGCCCGCGAGTCGCATGCCACCGCCGGCGCCACCACCGGCGGAGTTCTCGGCAGGTCCCGGACGCGCGGTACAGCTGTTCGAGCGCGGCGCCGCGATCGCCGATGCGGTGATCGTGTCCTCGGTCACGATGTCGTTGTCGGAGACGATGATCAGCGGGTTCGAGCCGACGACCGTGATCGGGAAGCCCGAGGCCACGTGCATCGACACGACGTGGCGCAAGCAGTACGTCTCCGCGCCGAACGCGTACGAGCAGGTCGGATCGTTCGTGTCGATCATGTACGACGGCATGTTCGTCGTATCGATCGATTCCATCGCCGCCGGGAACGTCGCCGCGTTGCACGGATCGAAGTTCGTCACCGCCATCGGCCAGCAGCTCGTGTCGACGTCGGGCATCGCATCCGACGCATCACTGGTCGTGCACGCGGCGCCGCTCGTGCAGCGGTGCATGTTCATGTCGCACGTCAGCCCCGACGGGCACGCCGCAGGCTCGCTGCATGCGATGTCGCAGTCGCGATAGCTCGGGTGGTAACAGGCACTCACGAACGCCAGCACGACGACCCCGAAGCGAACCATCGTCGTGATGGTACCGCTGTTCAGCTCGCCGGTGGCTTCACCGTCGCAGAGCCCGTCGGTGCGTTCACGGTGTGGAAGTGAATGTGTCCGTATCCACCACCACCGCCGCCGCCGCCCCAGCCGTTGGCGCCAGCACTTCCCGCTCCGCCGACCGTCGGCAACTGCGTCGCCGCGAGCCCGCCGACGCCTCCGGGCCCTTGATTTCCCGACGACGATGCTCCGGGGACACACTGGGTCGTGCTCGTCCCGCCGTTCCTTGCGGCGCCTGTCGGCAGCGCTCCCTGACCGCCGCCTCCGCCGGGCGCGCAGATCGCTCCGCCGAGCGCGAGATCCGGCGCCTCGAGCAAGATCGCGCCGCCGGCGCCGCCGCCACCCCCGCCGCGCGTGCGCATTCCTCCGGTGCCACCGCCGCCCGGAGCGAGCACGAGCGCCGTGTTTGCCATCGAGATCGAGACGCGCGACGAAATCTCGAGCGCACCGCCGCCCGCACCTCCCGCGGCCGAGCCCGTCGGATCGTTGCCGATACCGCCGTCGCCGCCCTGGCAGCCACCTTCGAGTGGAACGAGCGTGTCGGGACCGTTCGCGGAGCCGCCCGGGTTCGCGGACCCCGTATCGTTCTGGCCGCCGTCTGCACCCGCGTGTCCGAATCCGCCGCCACCGCCGCCGCCGCCCCACATCGTTCCCGTCGTGCCCTGGCGCGCCGTGCATCCACCGTGGCCCTGGCCGTTCGCGCCGATCAGCAGGCCGTCCTCGATGACGACGGGACCGTCGGACACGAGGATCAGCGGCAGCTTTCCGGTCGCGCCGAACGGATGTCCCGCCGCGATCCGGATCGACGACACGTGGAGCAGGCACGCCATCCCGCCACTCGTCATCGCGTACGCGCACGACGGCGCATCGGTCTCGATGATCGGCGACATCACCGACGTGTCGAGCGCGGAGCCCGCGGCCGGAAAACCGGCGACGCACGGATCGAAATTCGACGTGGCCATCGTCCAGCACTGCGACCCGGATCCGGATCCATTCGCATCGGACGGCGCGCACGAGTTTCCGGCGGTGCACATGTGCGCGGTCATGTCGCACGACAATCCGTTTGGACACGCGCTCGGGCTATCGCACGCGATCGAGCAGTTCTCGTAGCTCGGGCTGTAGCACGCGATGAATGAGGCAAGCCCAACGAACGAGGTGACCCACGCGAAGCGATACATCCCGGTGAAGCATAACAAGCCTCGTCGCGTTATGATCGCATCGTGCCGATCTGTCAGCGGTGTGGAAAGCAGTGGCCGGAGGGATACGCGGTCTGTCCCGACGACGGCATGCGGATGTCGGTCCACTCCGGCACCGCGCTCGCACAGACGGGCGCGCTCGCGGTCGCGCAGGCACATCCCAGCAACGAGGATCTCGCGCCGGGCAGCCACGCCGGCGAGTACGTGATCGAGAAGAAGCTCGGCGAGGGCGGCATGGGCGCGGTCTACGGTGCGCGCCATCCGGTGATCGGCAAGCGCGCCGCGATCAAGGTGATCAAGCGCGAGCTGTCCTCGAGCGCCGAGGGCGTCGACCGCTTCGTGCTCGAGGCGCAGGCCGTCAACACGATCGGTCATCCCAACATCGTCGACGTTTTCGGTTTCGGCACGCTTCCCGACGGCCGCAGCTTCTTCGTCATGGAGTGGCTCGAGGGCGAGTCGCTGCGCGATCGGATGCTGCGGCCGCTCTCGTTCGGCCAGTCGCTCGAGGTGCTCGAGAGCATCGCGACCGCGCTGCAAGCCGCGCACGAGGCTGGCGTCGTCCACCGCGATCTCAAGCCCGACAACGTGTTCCTCGCGCGCGTGAAGGGTTCGACCGCGCCGCGCGTCAAGCTGCTCGACTTCGGCCTCGCGAAGCTCTCCGGCAACACGAACGAGGGCGGCTTCGGTCACACGCGCACGGGCGTCGTCATGGGCACGCCGCTGTATCTGTCGCCCGAGCAGGCGAAGGGCACGAAGGTCGACGCCGCGACCGATATCTACTCGCTCGGCGCGCTGGCGTACGAGCTCGGCGCGGGCGTCGTGCCGTTCTCGGCCGACAGCGCCGTCGAGATCATGGCGAAGCACATCTCCGAGCCGCCACCGCCGCTGCACGCGCGCGCACCGTGGCTGCCGCCTCCGTTCGTGCAGCTGGTCGAGCAGATGCTCGCGAAGGATCCGCGAGCACGGCCGCCGGTTGCCGACGTCCTCGCGCGCCTGACCGCGATGCGCGCGCAGCCGGAGATCGCGAACGCGACGCCGGTGCCGGGCGGCGTGCCGCCGCAATGGACGCCCGCCCGCCAGTCGAGCCCGGTGATGCCGATGTCGGGCGTCGACTCGGGGCCCGTGCGCACGCCGGTGCCCGCTGCGGTGACGGCGCCCTCGTCGCCGCACATCG
>JAFAOG010000233.1 GCA_019237945.1 Deltaproteobacteria bacterium
TCCATGCGCCACCACCTCGCGATCGCCGCGTGCCTCGTGCTGAACGCGTCGGTCGCCGTGGCGCGGCCCCACCATCGCCACCATCACCACCTGCGGGCGAGCGTCGAGGTCGAGACGGCTGCGGACGACTGGCACGTCGCGATCGGCCCGTACCTGTGGGCGTCGTCGGTCGACGCGAACGTGTCGCTCGGCTCGGCGAACGTGGCGCAGGGCGTCGACTTCCTGCAGACCGTGCAGCACGCGAAGTACGGCGCGGAGATGGTGGCCGATGCGCGGTACGCGAAGCTGTCTCTGTCGGGCGATCTGATGTACGGCGTCGTCGGGCTCGCGGGCGGCAACTCGCTGGGCCCGGTGATGGTGACGGTGACGGGCGAGGCGAGCAGCCTGCTCGTCGATGGGTTCGCCGGCTACACGATCGCGGGCGACGATCACTCGCCGGTCGCGTTCGAGACGCGCGCCGGGATTCGCTACCAGCGGACGGAGGTCGCGGGCGCCGTCGACGTCGGCGGCATGCCGATCGCGCAGCCCGGCCTCAGCGACGCGGGGCGCGACGTGCTCGCGGGCGCGCGCGTGTTCGTGCGGCCGTCGACGCGCGTGTTCATCACGGGCACCGCGGATATCGGCGTCGCCGGTTCGTCGAGCACGACGTGGTCAGCGGCGGCGGATGCGACGGTGCGGCTCGGGTCGCACGTCATGCTGTCGCTCGGCTATCGCACGCTGACGATCGATCGCCCGCACGTCTCGATGATCATGCACGGCCCTCGCGCCGCGCTGCAGCTCGCGTTCTGACGAAAGGCAAGTGATGCGCACTCTCCTCCTTCTCGCCGTGACCGCCTGTATCGGCTCGATGCCGCCGCCGCCGAAGCTGCACGTCACGTCGCCCAAGCGCAGCATGGTCCAGAGCACGACCGGGCAGGTCGTCGTCGAGGGCACCGCGGTACCGGGCATCGACGGCGCGCTCGTCACCGGCGTCACCGTCAACGGCACGGCGGCGCACCTCGCGGCCGATGGATCGTTCTCGGCGACCGTCGATGTGCCAGCGGGCGCGATGTTGCTCGAGACCGTCGCGACGACCGATCAGGGCGGGACCGCGACCGATGCGCGCGCAGTGCAGGTCGGCGAGCTGCGGCCCGTCGGCACGAGCATCGATCGCGCGGTGACGGCGGCGCTGTCGGCCGATGCATTCGCGAAGCTGTCGGCGGCGGCGGGGCCGCTGATCATGTCGATGAACTTGCCGCAGCTACTCGCGCAGACGCACCTCGCGTACGGCGACAACATCGCGCACCTCGCGCTGACGATCTCGAACCTCGCGCTCGGCGACGTGAAGGTGTCGATGAAGCCCGTCGCGGGCGGGTTGCAGTTCTCCGCCGAGCTCGACGCGATCGACGTCACCGCGAACGCCGTGTACGGCGGCGACCTCGTCCCCGAGGGCACGACCGCGATCCGCGTCACCGCGAGCCAGGTCACGATCGCGGGCACGCTCGTCATCACGCCGAACGGCACCGCCGGGTTCACGACGAAGATCGCGACGCCCGCCGTCCACACGAACGGGCTGCACGTGAAGGCCGACGGCCTGACCGGCCAGATCCTCGACCTCCTCGACAGCAACCTCGACTCGACGATCCAGTCGATCGCGACGAGCACGGCCGAGACCTCTCTCGAGCCGCTGATCAACGCCGCCCTCGGTGCGCTCGCGGGCCCGCAGCGCCTGACGATCCTCGGCAAGACGCTCGACCTCGAGGCCTCGCCCGCCGCCGTGACGTTCTCGCCGGCCGGCGGCCTCGTCACGATGAACCTCGCCGCGAAGATCGAGGGCAGCGAGTCGAGCCCCGGCTACATCTACTCGCCGAACGGCACGCCGGCGATCACGATGACGAGCGGTGTGCAGCTCGGCCTCGCCGACGACTTCGTCAACGAGATGCTCGCCGAGGTCCACGCGCTCGGCCTTCTCGACATCAAGCTCGACCAGTCGTTCGGCCCGTTCGACGGCGCCGAGATCAAGCTGACGATCCCGCCGATGGTCAGCGGCAACACGCCCGACGGCTCGATGCGCCTGATCCTCGGCGACATGGTCGCGACGCTCGATCAGAACGGCGCGCCCGCGCTCTCCGCCGCGATCAACGCGCAGGTCGATCTGTCGATCCTGCCCGGCGCGAACCCGCAGGACATCGCGCTGAAGCTCGGCAAGACGCACCTGTTCGTCAACCTGCTCGACCCCAACGCCGACGACGCGAGCGCCGGCGACGTCTACGGCGCCGCGAGCAACGGCATCGAGCTCCAGCTCGACTCGCTGAGCCAGTTCCTCGTCACGGTGCCGGTGCCATCGGTCGCGGGCGTGTCGTTCGACGCGCTGTCGCTCCATGGCGACTCCGGATACGTCGTGGTGTCGGGCCAGATCCATTGATCCCCGCCCCGGGGTACTGTGCCCCTCATGCGCGCACTCCACGGCATCCTGGCTGCCCTCGCTGTTGTCGCCGCCTGCAAAGGCAACTCTCCTGCACCGAGCGCGGGCTCGGCGTCGCCTCCGGCTGCGATGCCGGTCGCGGCGGCGGGCTCCGCGGGCTCGGCGGCGGCTCCGGCCGTTCCCACCGCTCCGGCCGCTCCGGCGGGCACCGCGAAGCCGTACGACGGGCCGACGTTCAGCGTCGCGTCGACGCTCTCGGGACCCGACGTCAAGGACAAGGACATCGACACCGAGGGCGGCAAGACGACGATGACGATGTACGCGTTCACCGATCCGGGCGACGACAACGTCATGCAGATGGTCGAGCACAACCCGATCACGCCCGTCGGCAAGGATCAGGTGCAGAAGGTCCTCGAGAGCTCGATGCAGGGCATGACCGAGAACGTTCATGCGACCGTCGACAGTCAGAAGATGATCATGGTCGGCCCCGATCCGATGCTCGACTTCTCCGCGCACTTCTCCGAGTCGGACGGCACGTTCTTCATGCGTGGCCGCGTCGCGATGAAGAACGCGCACCTGTATCAGGTGATCGCGATGGGCAAGGGCGTGACCGCGAGCCCGTCGGGCGAAGGCTTCGTCACCAGCTTCAAGCTCAAGTGAGCGCGGTCGAGACCGCGGTCGCGACGTACATCCGCGTGTTCAGCGAGCGCGATCCGGCGAGGCGCGCGGCACTGATCGAGGCGTGCTGGGCCGAAAACGGCCGGTTCGTGATGCGTAGCCGCGAGATGCGGGGGCGCGCCTGGATCGCGGAGATGGCGGACCGGTTCCTGGCCGATCCGAACGTCCTCGGCGTGCGGGTCACCGCGATCGACGCGCAAGGCACGACGTTCCGGTTTCGCGCGGTGACCGAGAACCGCGACGGCACGACCGCCGAGGTCATGGACGCCGGCGAGATCGACGCGGACGGGCGGATCGCGCTGATCCTGACGTTCGCCGGCCCGTTCTGAGACCGTCGCGCCGCGTCGAGCGTTGATAGGCCCATGCTCCGCCTCTGGTTCGTCGCCGCGCTCGTGAAATGCGCCGCGAGCATGAGCCCGGCGCCCAAGGCTGCGGGCACACCGGGGATGATCACCGACGACGAGTGCTTCGCGCGCGGCGGCTCGATCGTCACCGAGGAGACGTACGCGCATCTGCGGCGGGCGCGCGGACCGGACGAGCCGGTCACGCCGTTTCGCATCTGCCACATCCCGTCGCCGAAGAACGGCGCGAGCTGCCGCGGGCGTGCCGATTGCGACGGAGGCTTCTGCCGCTGCGCTGGCGCCCTCGGCCGTCCGGATCCCGACAACGATCCGGCGCTACGCGCGTTCGATCACACGCACGGAACCGGACGCTGCTCCGACGAGGCACTCCCCGATGGCTCGTGGTTCTGCCTCGTCGAGGGCGGAATCATCGAGCTGAACGGCATCATCATCGACTGATGCGATGTAGCGCGCGTCAGGCACCTCACAACGCCGGGCGGGGGGCGCACTCCCCACGGTTGCCCCCATGTCCTGAACCGTACCCGCTGTGTGCAGTTCGGTGCACGAAAACTACTTTGAGCCCAAACGATTCCGCGGGCTAGCGATGGTACGGATGATGCCTGTACGAGCTTCCCATGAGGTACCTACTCGCCACGATCGTCTTCGGTCTCGCCGTCACCGGCTGCACGGCCCCTTCGGGCAGTACGGAGCAGCAGCTGGGCGGCATGGGATGCAGCATCAACGCGCCTGATCCGCGCGCATGCGATCCGGCAGACACGAAGAAGACGACGGTCTGTCACGTGCCTCCCGGCAACCCGAGCAACGCGCACACGATCTGCGTTGGCAACTCGGCGGTGCCGGCGCACCTCGATCACGGCGACTTCCTCGGCACGTGCTCGTGCACGAGCGGTGGCGTCGATGCGGGCGTCGGTGACGGCTCGGGCACCGGCTCCGGCAACGGTGGTGGTGGTGGCGGCGGCGGCTCCGGCTCGGGCTCCGGCGTCGTCGTCCTGCTCTAACGAACAGGCGTCGTGCAGCTTTTGCACGCGATGATCCTTTAAGATCACCGGCGTGCGATCCGGGGGCGACGCATGACGGCCGGCGAGGTCCTCTCGCTCGTGCCCCTGTTCCTCGCCTGGCTGGTCCCGGCGAGTCTGTTCGTCGCGGCCTTCCTCGTATCGCGGCAGCGCACGCGGACGATGTCGGCCGCTTCGTTCGTGACAACGGCGGCGGTTGGAATCGCATACCTGGCGGTGGTGTTGCGACCGCTGCTGTCGTGGCGCGGGTTCGACGCGCGAACCAAGGTCCCGACGTCGGTGATGAACGATGTCGTGCAGCTCGACCTGGTATCGAGCGCGATGTTCGTGCTCGTGTCGACGCTCGCGCTCGTCGTCGTGCGCTACTCGCGGACGTACCTCGCCGGGCAGCGCGATCTCGACCGGTTCGCGCGCTCGCTGCTGCTGACCGTCGCGTCGGTGACGGTGCTCGTGACGTCGAACCACCTCGCGGTGCTCGTCGTCGCGTGGTTCGCGACCGATGTCGGCCTGCACTCGCTGCTGACGTTCTTCCGCCACCGCCGGCAGGCGATCATCGTCGCGCACAAGAAGTTCCTGCTGAGCCGCCTGGCCGATGCCTGCTTCGTGACGTCGATCGTGATCATCGGCGGCGAGCTCGGGTCGCTGCGCATCGATGTCGTCAATCAGATCGCGCGCACGAGCAGCGGTCTGTCGCCGACGCTGCACCTCGCGACCTGCCTGCTCGTGTTCGGCGTGCTGCTCAAGTCGGCGCAGATCCCGTTCCATGGCTGGATGCAGGCCGTGATGGAGGCTCCGACGCCGGTGTCGGCGCTGCTGCACGCAGGCGTCGTCAACATCGGCGGGTTCGTGATGATCCGGATGTCGCCGCTGATGGCGCACGCGTACATCGCGCAGAGCATCCTGCTCGGCGTCGGGCTGTTCACGACGGTGATCGCGGCGCTCGTGATGACGACGCGTGTCGCGATCAAGGGCGTGCTCGCATGGTCGACGATCGGCCAGATGGGCTTCATGCTCGTGCAGTGCGGGCTCGACGCCTGGCACCTCGCGCTGATGCACCTGCTCGCGCACTCGCTCTACAAGGCGCACACGTTCCTCAGCTCGGGCTCCGTCGCGCAGCAGTGGCGCGCGAATCACATCGTCCATCATCCGCGGCTGCGCATCTGGCACCTGCTCGGCGCGACGATCCTCGTCGGGATCCCGATCGCGCCGTTCTACATGGACACCGGCCTCCCGGTCGATCGCCTGCCGAGCTCGGTCGGCCCGCTCGTGCTCGTACTCGGCCTCAGCTTCGCGCCGATGATCGGGCGCGCGCTCGCGGCGGGGCGGCGGGCATTCATGATCGCGGCGCTGTTCGCGGTCGGCGCCTCCGTCGCGTACTTCGGCTGGCACATCGTGTTCGAGCTGATCGCGCCGCAGATCAATGCGGGCGTCGAGGCGTCGCCGACGAAGTGGTCGATCGTCGTCGGCGGGCTCGTCGTGCTCTACGTCGCGCAGTCGCTGCTGCAGACGCGGCCGAACGGCTGGTTCTCGCGCTGGCTGCAGCCGCACCTCGTCAGCGGTCTCTACATCGATGACTGGTTCACGCGCCTGACGTTCCGCCTGTGGCCGCCGGGGTTCCGATGACGATGAACGATCGCATGACGCCGCTGCCGGTGAAGGCGACGATCGCGGACCCCGCGCTTGCCGATGCCGTCGAGCGCGCGTGCGCGAGCATCGGGCCGACCTGGCCGCTCGATCGCTTCATCGCCGTCAACCCGTTCTGGGCGCACACGAGCAAGCCGCTGCCGCGCGTGGCCGGTGATCTCGCCGCGCTCTCCGGGGCCCGGCTGCTGATGCCGCGCTCCTGGTACGCCGACGAGTGGCGCTCGGGCCGGCTGCGCTCCGAGCACGTGCGCCAGGCGATCGCGGAGACCGGCGCCGACGTCACCGAGGAGGACCTGCTCGCGAGCTTCTGGATCCAGGAGCCGAAGTCGCACCGCCGCCCGCTCGTCGTCGACGTCCTCGAGACGCTGCGCAAGCGCGATCACGAGCTGTCGTGGCGCGACTTCGTCATGGAGCGAATCAGCCGCTTCTGCGCGTCGTACTTCGACGACGGCCAGGCGCAGGTGATGGCGCCGCGCAAGGAAGGCTTCTACGCGACGTGGCGCGATCAGGCGGAGAGCGATCACATGCCGTCGCTGTTCATGGGCCTCGGCCGCTACCGCGAGACGCTCCGCGCGCTGCCGTACCACGCGGACGAGGTGATCGATCGCAGCTGCTTCGACCTCGGCGTCGCCGCGGGCGAGCGCGAGCGCTACTTCACGGCGCTGCTGCTCGACGTCAACGGCTGGGCCGCGTGGTGCGCGTACCTGCGGTTCACGGCGCGCCTCTCCGGCGGCGACGACGGCCACCTCCGCGAGCTGCTCGCGATCCGCCTCGCGTGGGAGTGGCTGCTGCTGCGCGCGAGCGACGAGACGATCAGCGCCGAGTGGCGATTCGCGATGGCGAGCTGGCCGGCGATCGATCGCGCGGCGCAGCTGGCGCGCTCCGACGACTGGATCCTGCAGCGCGCCGTCGAGATCGCGTGCCTCTCGAAGGTCCGCCCGAAGCTGCCCGACGGATTCTCCGCGGCGCGCCCGACGAAGCCGAAGCTCCAGGCCGCGTTCTGCATCGACGTCCGCTCCGAGGTGTTCCGGCGCGCGCTCGAAGCCCAAGGCGAGGACATCCAGACGATCGGCGCCGCGGGCTTCTTCGGCGTGCCGATCGAGTACCTCCAGCTCGCCGCCGACGACGCACGTCCGCAGCTCCCCGGCATCCTCGCTCCGAAGTTCCGCGTCACCGACACGAACGTGCCGCCCGGCCTCGCGCACACGCGCCGCGGACGCCTCGAGGCGAAGAACGCGTGGAAGGCCTTCAAGTCGAGCTCGCTGTCGAGCTTCGCGTTCGTCGATTCGATCGGCCTTCTGTTCGCGCGCAACCTCTACGAGGACGCGTTCAGCGAGAAGAACATCCGCCCCGAGCACCACGATCACTCGGGCCTGCTCGAGCACGAGAACCGCAAGCGCATGCCGCGGATCACGAGCCGCACCGACGGCACGGAGGTGACCGCCGACGATCGCATCCAGCTCGCCGCCGGCTTTCTGCGCACGATCGGCCTCACGCGCGACTTCGCGCGCATCGTGCTGCTGATCGGTCACGGCAGCGAGACGAAGAACAACGCGCACGCGGCCGGCCTCGACTGTGGCGCCTGCAGTGGCCAGCCGGGTGATGTCAACGCGCGTGCCGCCGCCGCGCTCTACAACGACGCCGCCGTGCGCACCGGGCTCGCCGCGCGCGGCATCGAGATCCCGCCGACGACGCTGTTCGTCGCTGGCCTCCACAACACGACCACCGACGAGATCACGCTCTACCTCGACGACGTGCCGACCGCCGCTCACCAGGGCGACCTCGTCGAGGTTCGCGCGCTGCTCGATCGCGCCGGCAATCGCACCCGCCGCGAACGAGCCCCGCGCCTCGGCCTCACCGACCTCTCCGATACCAAGCTTCACGCCGCGCTCGTCAAGCGCGCACGCAACTGGGCCGAGGTCCGTCCCGAGTGGGGCCTCGCCGGCAACGCGATGCTGATCGTCGCGCCGCGCGAGCGCACGCGTCACCTCGATCTCGAAGGGCGCGCGTTCCTGCACGACTACCGCTGCGACGACGATCCCGACCAGGCGATCCTCGAGGCGATCATGGCGGGCCCCGTCGTCGTCGGGCACTGGATCAACTTTCAGTACTACGCATCGACCGTCGACAACGCGCGCTACGGCTGCGGAGACAAGGTGCTCCACAACATCGTCGGCGGCCACCTCGGCGTGCTCGAGGGCAATGCCGGCGACCTCCGCATCGGCCTGTCGCTGCAGTCGCTCCACGACGGCGACCGCTGGGTGCACTCGCCGCTGCGCCTCGCCGTGTTCATCGAGGCTCCGCGCGACGCGATCGATCGCGTGCTCGCCAAGCAGCCGAAGGTCAAGGAGCTCGCCGACAACGAGTGGCTGCACCTGTTCCAGCTCGACCGCGACGAACGCACCGTGTACGCGCGGCGCGGCGGCGCGTGGAACCGCGACGGTTAGAAGATGTCTTCGCCGCCCGCCGTCATCGACGGGGCAGGCGGCGGGCGCACGAGCTCGAGCAGCTCGCGTCCCAGCGACGAGACGGCATCGACGTCGGTCCGATCCTCGGGCGTCAGCGACGACCACTGCAGCACGAGCGCGTCGATCTCGTCGCTCAGACCCGACAAGCGCTCCGCTTTCTGAAATGCCTGCTCGATCACCTCGCACGAGACCTCGGGCAGCAGCTTCGCGAACTTCACCGCGCGCTCGAGATCGCCGGAGATCTTTCCCTTGAGATCGCCGTCGTGCTTGATCAGCACGCCGCGCTGCGAAACGAACGACAGCGAGTCGAGGTACTTGTCGAAGCCCTCGGCGTCGAGCCGCTGCTGGACCGCGTTGCCATGCTCGAGCGTCTCGCGGAACTGCCAGAAGTCGCGGCGCGTATCGGAGCGCAGGTACTGGAACGTGTCGCCTTCGATGAACCGGACCATCGCGTCGACGAGGCGGCGATAGTTCGTCTCGGCGACTTCGGGCGGCGTCGCCTTGTCCTGCACGCGCTTGTTGAGGCCGCGGACGCCGCGTCGCAGCTCCGCGATCGCGCGCCGCACGGCGAGCGCCTTGCCGAGCGAGTCGCGGTGCCCGGGCACCATCTTCTCGGGCTCGGCGAAGCCGAGGAAACACTCGTACACGGTCGTCATCACCGCGAACACGCCGTCCATCAGGCCGGTCGTCGCGTCGTTGAGGTCGCGAACGGCCTGCTCGCGGTTGTCGTTCTTGAGCGCGTGCGCGAACCGACGCTCGAATTCCTTGAGCTCGGAGCCAAGGCCGTACTGCAGCGTCGACATCTCGGCCGACAGCGCCGCCCATCGCTCGTCATCCGACTGCTGGCGCACCTTCGCGCCGCGTAGCGTGATCGGTCCCGACGGACGGCCCTCGAGATCGAGGTCGCTATCCGACGCTCCGCCGGGCGCGACCATCGCGAGGTACTCCATCAGCCGGCGGAAGTGGCTGAGCACGGCATCGGAGACGATCTGCAGCTGCTCCTCGCCGTCCTCGCGGAGGTAGAGCGCGGAGTCGAGCTCGCCGAGGGCGCGCACGGCTTCTTCGCCGTGCTGCAACAACTTCTGCACCTTTCGCCGGATCTTGCGATCGGCGATCGTGGCCAGCAGCCCCGCAAGGGCTGTGTTCTCTGGTGCACCCGACTCCAAACACCCAAGGATACGAAGTTCTGGACGTGGTTGCCACTGCTCCAAAGGCCAGGGCGGCGTACTCTCGGCAAATGCGGGTGCTTTCGGGGCTTCTCCTATGGGGCCTGTTCGGGTGTGGTGCGGTCGCGGGGCTCCTGCTCGGCGTCCTGGTGATTTTCTGGGTCAGCCTGGCGCGCGGCGCGCGGGCCGTGCATGCCGACGGCGTCGTGTGTCGGGCGGAGCTCGTCGCGCGCGATGGTGTCGTCGGGCCGCGGCTCGCAGGACCAGCGATCGCGCGGCTGTCGGGCGCGTTCGATCCGCAGAACACGACCGCCAAGGACGTGCTCGGGATCGAGCTGAGGCTGCGCCGTCCCGACGAGGCGGCGAGTCTCGATGCGCGCGTCGGCGAGCAGGACCTGCCGCTGGGCACGTTCGAGTCGTTCGCGACGGCGTCGCGTGACAAAGAGCGCACCGACGCCGGCGACTATCTGGAGAACCGGTACTCGTCGGTGACGCCGTGGTGGGTGCCCGAGGTGGGACCGGTCGTATTTCATCTGACGGCGCCGTCCGCCCGGCCCGCGGATCGCGGTGCGGATCGGCTCGCGCGGCTCGACGCGGATCTTGCGTCGGACCAGGCGCGGCTCGTGATGTCGATGCATGTGAATGGCGCTTCGACGGAGGTCGCCGAGCTGCGGCTCGTCGAGCGGCTGGCGATCGATGGCCGCGATCTACGAGTTTCGATGTTCCGGCAGGGCCGCGCGATCCGGCCGGTCGGCTTCCGCAACGGGATTCGCGCCACTGTGTATCCGATCAGCCAGCTCGCGCGCCGACTCCGCGGTGGTTGAACCACGGGTTCGGATAAGATGGAGCGGGGGATGTCCGAGTCGGTGATCGCGACTGAGCGGTACGAGGTCCTGCGCCGGATCGGGGCCGGCGGCATGGGCGTCGTGTACGAGGCGCAGGATCGCGAGCGCGGCCAGAAGGTCGCGCTGAAGACGATCGCGGATCCCGACGTCGCGAAGCTCTATCAGCTCAAGCGCGAGTTCCGCGTGCTCGCGGACCTCAGTCATCCCAACCTCGTCGCGCTCTACGATCTCGTCGTCGATGCCGAGGCGTGCTTCTTCACGATGGAGCTGGTCGACGGCGTCGATCTGCTCGCGTACCTGTGGCGCCAGATCGCCGATAGCGACATCGCGCATGCGGCGACGACCGCGAGCGTGCCCGTCGGGACGCCGACCGAGGCGGTCACCGGCAGCGAGCCGACCGCGCGCTCGTCGGAGCAGCCGACGCCATGCGATATCGATCGGCTGCGCGCGATCCTGCCGCAGCTCGCGCTCGGGCTGCACGCGCTGCATGTCGCGGGCAAGATCCACCGCGACGTCAAGCCGTCGAACATCCGCGTCACCAAGGACGGGCGCGCGGTGCTGCTCGACTTCGGGCTCGTCGCCGATCTCGATCGCAACAACGTCGCGGCAGGCTCGGCGATCGCGGGCACCGTCGCGTACATGGCGCCCGAGCAGTGCGCGGGCGATGTCGCGCTGACGGCGGCGGCCGACTGGTACGCGCTCGGCGTCGTGATCTTCCAGGCGCTGACCGCGCGGCTGCCGTTCGAGGGCGTGCCGATGCGCGTGCTGTTCGACAAGCAGACGAAGGCGGCGCAGCGACCGTCGCGGTTCGTGCGCGGCGTGCCGGCGGATCTCGACGACCTGTGCGCGGAGCTGCTCGAGCGCGAGCCGGGGGCGCGGCCGAGCGGGCCGACGCTGCTCAAGCGCGTGGGTGCGGCGCACGTCGAGACGGCGCGCGGGTCGCAGCCGTCGATGTCGCGCGATGGGCTGGTGCCGGGCCGCGAGCCCGAGCTCGCCACGCTCGAGCGCGCGCTGGTGCCGCTGTCGAAGCGCCGGGCATCGGTCGCGGTGGTGCGGGCGCCGTCGGGGATGGGCAAGACGACGCTCGTCACGCAGTTCCTCGAGCGCGTACGGACGTTGCCGCGCGATCCCGTCATCCTGCGCGGGCGCTGCCTCGAGTCGGAGGACATCCCGTACAAGGCGATCGATCACCTCGTCGACGAGCTCAGCGACTGGTGGCTGGCGCTCGGGCCCAAGGATGCGCAGGCGCTGCTGCCGCGCGACGCGTGCCTGCTGCCGACGCTGTTCCCCGTGCTCGACCGCGTGCCCGCGATCGCGGATGCGCCGCGCACGCGCCAGGTCGGCGATCCGCAGGCGCGCCGCACCCACGCATTCGATGCACTGCGCGAGACGCTGCAACGGCTCGGCGATCGCCACACGGTCGTGCTCGTGCTCGACGACATGCAGTGGGTCGATCGCGACACGACCACGCTGCTCGTCGATCTGATGCGCGCGCCGGATCCGCCGAGCATCCTCTTCGTGCTATCGACGCGCGTCGAGGCGAGCGAGCGCGTGCTCGAGCTCGTGCGCCGCATGGATGCCGAGCTGACACTGCTCGATCTCGGCGCATTTCCCGAGGACGCCGCGATCGCGCTCGCTCTGTCGCAGCTCGGCGAGGCGAACCTGCCGGTCGCGCGGCGGCTCGTCGCCGAGGCGGAAGGCAGCCCGCTGTTCCTGATCGAGATGACTCGCTACCTGACCGGGCGCAGCCTCGATGCGATCGCGGGCAAGGGTCTCGACGACATCCTCAGCGAGCGCGTTGCCGAGCTCGGTGACGTCGCGCGCGGGCTCGCCGAGATCGTCGCGGTCGCGGGCGAGCCGATCACGCGGCGCGTGCTCGCGGCAGCGAGCGGTGTCGACAACGCGGAGATGTCGCGCCAGATCGCGACGCTGCGCGCCGAGCGTGTCGTTCGCATCACGGGCTCGCGCGCCGACGATACCGTC
>JAFAOG010000237.1 GCA_019237945.1 Deltaproteobacteria bacterium
TGTCGTCGACCTCGAGGCGATTGTGCAGCAGCGTCGAATCCGCGCTCGGGCGGCTGTACTCGCCGCGCCAGCCGAGGTCTCCCGCCATTCGCACGCCGTGCGCGAGCAGCTGTAGATCGAGCGTGTCGAGGTGGTTGTGACCGTAGCCGGTTCCGATCCGCAGGTACGCCGTGCGCTTCGCGCGGTAGTCATCGCTCGCCTCGCCTGCCTCGACGATGCCGGCCCAGCTCGCGAGCACGCGCGAGTGCTGCGCGAGGAATGGATTGCGACCGAACGCGGAGGCCGCGCGCGCGATCTCCGTCCACTCGGCGTCGGTCTCCGTCGAGCGCCCCGTCGCGCTCGCGAGCAGCCACGCCATCCGCGGGTCGTGCGTCCAGCGCCAGCCGCGCCGCCAGTTCGCGGAGAAGTCGCCGAGGTGGTCGAGCAGGCGCGGCTTGTCGATGCCGCCGACATCTCCGATCGTCAGCGGGAATCCGCCGGCGACCGATGCCTCGAGCGGAAACGCCGGCGACCCGGTGAGCTTCGCGAACATCTGCGGATCCTCGAGATCGAACTCGCGCGCGCCGCCGTTCGCGACGTAGCGATGCGACAGCTCGATCAGCTCGGCGAAGGGCGTACCCGCCTGCGTGTAGAACACGGAGCCGATCGTCGTCGTTCCGTTGCGCTGGGTCGTCGTCGACAGCAGATCGGGCAAGCCCGCCGGCGCATACGGATAGACCCACGTCTGTTTCCACAGCTGATCGAGCCAGGGGCGCGTCACCGTGGGGTCCTGCTGGATCGCAGCCGCGAGCATCAGCCACGTCGGGCTGTCCTTGTCGTCCCACCGCTGGAACCGGATCAGCTGCTTCGCGGCGTACTGGACGAGCCTCGTCTCGATCATGCGGCGCAGATCCACATCGGTCTTGATCCAGGGGATGTAGCGACCGACGGCGCGCGCCAGCTCCTGATTGCCGTCGATGTAGTCGAACAGCTGGTCGTAGCTGTGAAGCAGGCCGAGCATCAGGCTCGACAGCCGCATGTAGCCGAAGCGCCGCGCGTGCAGCCGGAAGTCGCGATGGAACGGCGGGAACGGCGCGACGAGGGCGTAGCCGAGCATCTGTGAGTCGCTGATTGCCGGATAGAGATACGCCCAGCGCGCGAGCATGAACGCGGCGTCGCGCGCGGCGTGGCGGTTGTCGGCCGCGAAGTAGAGGTAAGGCAACCGGCGATCGACGTTCTCGCCGTGATAGGGCGCGAGCGGCAGGCGCGTACCTTCCCACCACCAGCCGAGCTGCGACGCGATCGGAAGCCAGTCGACGCCATGCGCCGCCGGCGACGCGGGCGGGAAGTACACGCCATCGCCGCGGTCCGCGTACGGATAGGGCGCCGGCAACGCGCGATGATGGACGAGATCGTCGAGCGTGTAGGTCTTCGACAGCTTCGCGTCGTGCAGCTCGAACGGCGCTCGCCACGCGGTGCGGAACGCGTACCGGTCGCCGCCGAAATCCCAGGCACCGTGCGCCGCAGTCGCGTCCTTCGCCGTCTCGGCGCCGGGCCGCATCTCGGTGCGCACCCAGTCCTCGTCGGCCTCCGCGAGGTACTGCGTGTTGATCGGCAGCACCGAACGCCAGAGCAGATCATCGCGCGCGCGGCGCTCCTCGCTCGTGAGCTCCTGGCGGCCCGCCAGATACGCGTCGAGCGGGACCTCCTTGTCGATGCTCGCCTGGACGTCGGCCGGCTTCGTCGCCGCTCGCACACGCGCACGCTCCTCGTACGTGTACGTGCCCGGTACCTTCTTGGTCGCGCGCGCGGTGAGTCCGGCGAGGCAGTCGTGCAGCTCGATCGCGTACACGTCGAGATCGACGGCCGAGCCGTCGGCGACGCGCAACGTCGCGGTGTACGTGCGCCGCTCGTCCGCGTTGAAGTAGATCTCGGCGATCTCGTAGAAGTCATCCCAGTACGGGACGCGCTGGCGATACACCGAGACGGCGCGACCGGCTGCGTCATCGACCGCGAGCTCTAGCGTCAGCGGCCGCCGCCACTGGTCGATCTGGTCGCTCGGGACCATCGCGACGATGCGGATCGCATACGTGCTGACCCCGAGCGTGCCGAGATCGAGGTGAACCGTGGGTCCCTTCGCGTTCATCCGCGCCGCCGGGACCACCGCGCGCTTCTCGCCGGTGAGGTTCTCGGAGCGATCGCGCACGACCGGCTGCGCATCGACGGTCGCGGCGTGTCCCAGACGCGCGAGCGCGGCGGCGTCCCACCGCTTCTTCAGCGTCGTCGCGTCGAACAGGCTCTGCCCGAGCCGGCTATCCGGCGTCCACTGCTCGACGGTATCGGCTCGTGCGGTCGCAACGCTCACGACGAGCAGGACCGCGAGCCAGCGCATGGTCAGTTCGGCGCGGTGAAGCTGCCGCTCGCTCGGCCGGTCTCGCGAGTGTCCTTGTCCTCGCGCGGCGCTTCGGTCGCGCGGACGGCCTCGCTCGGCTGCTTCCGGGGCGGCCGCGCGTCGCCGTACTCGGGGACGATGTCGCCGAGCGATGCACGAACGTGCTCGGCATCGCCTTCGCGGGCGAGCTCGCACAGGGCGGCGACGCCGGTGCTCACGCGCTCCCACTCGTGCGGCTTGATGCGGCCGATGAACACCTTCGGATGCTTCGTCTTGTCGGCGTGCTCGGCGTCCGTCGCGAGCTCCTCGACGAGCTTCTCGCCGGGGCGTACGCCGCTGAAGCGGATCTCGATGTCGTCGTTCGGGCGCAGGCCCGAGAGCGTGATCAGGTCGCGTGCGAGATCGACGATGCGAACCGGCTCGCCCATGTCGAGGATGTAGATTTCGCCGCCCTGCCCCATCGCGCCGGCCTGGAGGACGAGCTGGCTTGCCTCGGGGATCGTCATGAAGTAGCGGTACATGTCGGGGTGGGTGACCGTGACCGGCCCGCCCCGCGCGATTTGCTCCTTGAAGATCGGAACGACGCTGCCAGCGGAGCCGAGGACGTTGCCGAAGCGGACGGTGACGAAGCGGGTGGCGGAGCGCTGCGAGAGCGCCTGCAGGTAGATCTCGGCGACACGCTTGGTCGCGCCCATCACCGACGACGGGTTGACCGCCTTGTCGGTCGACACGAGCACGAAGCGCTCCACGCCGAAGCGATCGGCAAGCTCGGCGATCGTCCGCGTGCCGCCGACGTTGTTCTTGACGGCCTCGCCCGGATTCCACTCCATCATCGGCACGTGCTTGTGCGCGGCGGCGTGGAACACGAGCTCGGGGCGGCTCGTCTCGAACAGCTGCGCCATGCGGCCCGCATCGCAGACGTCGCCGACGCGCGGATCGATCGGCACGTGCGGGAACTCGGCGGCGAGCTCGCGATGGATCTCGAACAGCGCGTTCTCGTAGCGCTCGACGAGCACGAGGCGCTCGGGGCCGAAGCGGCAGATCTGACGGCAGAGCTCGGAGCCGATGCTGCCGCCCGCGCCGGTCACGAGCACGATGCGGCTGCGGATCGTCGCGCCGACGCGCTCTTCGTCGAGCTGCACGGGCTCGCGGCGCAGCAAGTCCTCGATCGCGACCTCGCGGATGCGCGACAGGTTCACCTTGTCGCCGACGATCTCGTAGATGCCGGGAATGATCTTCGTCTTGAGCCCCGCGTCGCGGCACAGCTCCAGGATCCGGCGGATCTCCTGGCCCGAGGCGTTCGCGATCGTGATCAGCGCGCGATCGATGCGCTTGCGCGCCGCGATCTGGCCGACGTCGCTCGTGCGCCCGAGGACGGGGACACCGCCGATGCTCGAGCCGACCTTCAGCGGATTGTCATCGAGAAACCCGATCGGCTTGAGCCCGAGATCGGGGCGCTTGAGGATCTCGCGCGCGACCATCACGCCGGCCTCGCCGGCGCCGATCAGAAGCACGCCTTCGTGATCGCCGGCCTCGACGACGCGCTTCTTGCGGTCGACGCGTTCGCCGCGCAGGCGCCACAGCGCGCGCTCGCCGACGATGCCGACGAACGCCAGGACGTAGTCCATCGCGAGGACGCCGATCGGGACGACGACGACGGGCGTCTTCGTGACCTCGGGCGCGATCAGGCGGATCGAGAACAGCAGCAATCCGGAGATCGCGATCGCGAGCCACATGTTGATGGCGTCGCGCATCGTCATGTAGCGCCAGGACATGCGCGGCACGCGGAACGCCGTCAGCGCCGCGTACTGGAGCGCGATCACGATCGGCCAGTTGACAAACAGGATGTCGAGCGCGCTCCGCGGGATGCGGAACTCGAAGCGAAAGAGGAACGCCAGCCAGAACGCCAGCGACAGGACCAGGAAGTCCAGGGCGATCTGAAAGCCGCGGCGTTGGAAAAAGCGCGCCATGCGTCGAGCGAATTAGTGCCGGGTTTGCGCCCGACGTTCAACCGTTTCTTTTAACGGTTACGCGGCGATGTGCCTCAGCGATACGGCGAGGCGTAGCCGGGCGGCTCGACGGTCCAGCCGTAGTCCGGCGGAACCGTCGGATCATCGACGATCGGCGGGTGCGTCACGATGACCCCGCTCTCCTGCTTGTAGAGCTCGGGCTCGCCGATGCAGCCCTTGGCGTCATCGCGCAGGCGCAACACCGCATCCGCCGTGCCCTTGAGGGCGTCGAAGCGGGCGTCGCGATCGCTGCCGTTGTGCGCGAGCGAGACCTGGAGGTCCTGGTTCTGCGTGTCCTCGATGTTCAGCTGGGCCTTGATCTGCACCAGCTTCTCGTTGACGCAGTTGAGCTTGATCACATCCTTCTGCTTCCGCGCCTGCTCCTTGAGGTGCATCACCTCGCGGTAGGCATCCTGACCCTGGGAGATCAGGTCGCTCGCGCGCGCCTGCATCTCACCCACGGACAGAGCAGCAGAAGTCGAGGGCGCAGTCGCGGCCGAACCAGCTGCGGTCGGGGCATCGACGTCCGCGTACAGGAACGTCGCCGTACCTGAAATCGCGAAGAACACCAGCAACTTGCCAAAGGCGCGCATGACTATGACCTCGGTGGAGCGTACGCGGATCTAGGAGGGTGGTCAACACTTGGTGACCCACTCCCGTCTGAACGTTCAAGGGCTTGAACCACGCGGCCTCCCAGAGCAACGTACCGCACACGCATGCGTACTCTCGTCCTGATCGTTCTCGCGCTGCTCGTCAGCTGCGCCGACGATCCCCCCGCCGTCTACCCGACCGTCGCTCCATTTGACGAGACGAAGCTTGCGCTCGGCCCCGGGGACAAGCTGCAGCTGACCATCTTCAATGGAGCGACGACCTCCAACGCGACCTACACGCTGGACGGGTCGGGTCAGATGGAGGTGCAGTACATCGGAACGGTCGCCGCCGGCGGCAAGAGCCCCGGCACCGTCAAGGACGAGATCCAGAAGCGGCTGGCCGACGGCTATCTGCGCGACCCGGTGGTCTCGCTGACGGTTCTCGAGATCAACTCGCTCCATTGCTCCGTGCTCGGGCAGGTCGCGAAGAGCGGCTCGATCAAGTTCTCACCGGGCCTGACGATCGTCGACGCGATCGCGGAGAGCGGCGGCTTCACGCCTCTCGCGCGCAAGAACATGGTCAAGGTGACTCGCAAGATCGAGGGGAAGAAGGAGACGTACAAGATCCCCGTCGAGGCGATCGGCGAAGGTCGTCGCCCGAACTTTCCGCTGATGCCCGGTGACGAGATCTTCGTGCCCGAGCGCCCCTGGTAGCGAATGCGAGCTCGCGAGCGGGTCTCTGTGGGGTTCACCTTCGCCGCACTGCTGTTTGCAGTGTTCGCGATCGGGAGCGCGGACCGATGGGCGCAATCGATCGTCGCGCTCCTCGTGATCGGGGCGGTCGCGCCGCATGTCATCTCGAAGCGCGTTGCCGATCGTCCGTCACCGGTGCTCGGCCTGATCGCGCTCGCGGGCGGTCTCACCGCGCTGCAGCTGGTTCCGCTGCCGCACGCGATCCTCGACATCGTCACGCCGATGACCTCGGCGCTCCGCGACGACGGCGCGATGCTGCTCGATACGCATCCGTGGCCGGCCGTCACCGTCGACGCCCACGCGACGCTGCGCGCGCTGACGTACTTCATCATCCTGTTCGGCGCCGCCTATGCCACGCTGCGGATCGCGGTGTCGGAACGGTCTCGCTACCTGATGCATGCGGCCGTCGCGGCGACGTGCGGGATCGCCGCAATCGTCGTCAGTGTGCATCTGCTCGTCGGGGCGACCAGCCTCTACGGCATCTACGAACCGCAGCAAGCGCGGCCGACGGTGCTCGGGCCTCTGCTCAACACGAACCACCTCGGCTGCCTGATGGCGCTCGGAACGGCGACCTCGCTGGGGCTCGCGATGTTCCGCCGCCAGGGCTCGCTGCTGCGTGCGACGTGGTTCGTGTGCGCGGCGGTCTGCGCGGGCATCACGGCGGCGAGCGAATCGCGCGGTGCACTGGTCGCGCTCGTCGCCGGCTCGCTCGTCACGCTCGGCATCCGCGTCGGGCAGCGGTTCATGCGCAACGGCGGACGTAGTGGCTCGCGGGCGAGCTTCGTCACCAGCTCGCTTCCGATCGTGCTCGTGGCGGTGTGCGCGGTCGTCGTGATCGTCTACGCGAGCGCGGGCGGCGTGACGGGCCGGCTATCGCGGACGAGCCTCGACGAGGTCAGCGCGCCGACGAGCCGGTTCGCGATCTGGCGCGACTCGACGACGCTGATCTCGGAGTCGCCGTGGCTCGGCGTCGGCCGCAACGCGATGGAATCGGCGCTCACGCGCGTGCATCCGTCGAGCTCGTTCGCGACGTATGCGTTTGTCGAGAACGAGTATTTGCAGGCCGTCGTTGACTGGGGCATCCCGGGGGCGCTCGCGCTGGCGGCGGGCATCGCGTGGTTCGCATCGATGGCGCTGCGCCGCTGGAAAGACGGGCCGCTCGTCGCGGGCGCGATCGGCGCGATCACGGTCGTGCTCGTGCAGAGCACATTCGATTTCGGCATCGAGCTGTTCGGCGTCGCGATTCCGGCGATGCTCGTCGCGTGCACGCTCGCGTACGTGCCGCTGCGCGAGGCGAACCCGCGATTCCTTCCGCTCGTGCGCACGAGCCGGGCGGCGCTCGTGCTCCTGCTCGCCGGCGCGGCCGCGCTGCTGTGGCTACCCGCCACGAGCACGACGTACGAGGATCATCTCGCGCTCGCCAAGCACGCCGACACGTCGCTCGCCGATGCGCGCGAAGCGATCGAGCGCCACCCGCTCGACTACTATGGCTATGCGCGCGCCGCCGAGACCCTGGCAAAGAGCGGCGATCGTCAGGCGATCCCGCTGCTCAACCACGCGCTCCGGCTGCACCCGACCCACTCAGGGCTGCACCTGTTCGCGGCGCGCTTGCTGCTGTCGTCGGGCCATCCCGAGCAGGCGACGATCGAGTTCGGCGCGGCCCTGCGCGGCGCGACTCGACCGATCCCGATCCTCGTCGAGATCGTCAGCTCGCTGTCGATGGCGGACGCCGCGCAGGCGATCGCGGTCGATGGCGACCCGCAGCGCACCGACGAGATGGTCGATGACCTCGTCGCGCTCCGCCATCTCAACGTCGCGATCGCGGTGCTCCAGGCCGCGCTCTCGCAGGCGTACTCGCTTCACCATTGCGAGCAGCTGTTCCAGCTCGCGCTCGATACCAAGCAGAGCGACACCGTCGCGAGCGCGACGCGCCTGTGCCGCAACTTCGAGCCGACGCGCACGATGCGGACGCAGCTCGCCCAGCTCGCGCTGTCCCGTCACGACAACGAGACGGCGCTGCACGTGCTCGCCGACGTCGAGACGTGGGACGGCCGCGTCGACGAGAAGGCGGCCGCGTGGATGATGCGATGCGATGCGATGATCGCGCTGCAGAAGTGGGACGAGGCCGCGCAGTGCCTGCATCGGCTCGAGGCGGCGGGCATCATCGATCCGAGCCACGTCGGCGAGGTGTCACGCCGGCTGCAACAGATCAAGGACGAGCGCGCGGCCGCCGACGACCCCGGGAAGTCCCTGACCAAGCCGAAGTCACCGTAGCCGATCGAGCGCAACCATCGGATCTCTGCACGCTGCTCGTACTCGACCGGTGCTAGGCTAAGCCGATGTTGCGGCGACTTCGCAGCGCGGCCCAGCAGCTCGGCTATCTCGCGCATGAAGCACGTCGCATGAATGGCGACAAGTGGTGGCGCTGGGGTGGGATCTGGTTCTCTGATAGCTTCCAGGCGATCGCCGCCTACCGACTGAACCGCGCCGCGTATCTCGCGATCGGGCGCGGCTGGTCCGCGGCGCGCGTCGCGCTCGCACCGGCCATGTACATGATGCGCGCATTGACGCCGCGCTGCGAGATCCATTATCAGGCCGACCTCGGTCCCGGCTTGCGCGTCCTGCATCCGACGCTGGGCGTCGTCGTCTCGGCGAAGACTGTCGCCGGCAAGAGCCTGATTCTCATCGGTGGCAACTGCATCGGCGAACGCAAGGCCATCAAGCACGGCGACATCCGGCTCGGCGACAACGTGATACTTGGCGCGAACGCCGTGGTGCTCGGCCCGATCACGATCGGCAACGACGTGCGCATCGGCGCCGGCGCGGTCGTGGTCAAGGATGTCGCGGACGGCGAGACGGTGCGCGCACCGACTGGCGGCGTCGTGCCGCGCGCGAGCTGACTCAGCGCTGCAACGATGCGAGGGCGGCGCGCAGCCACGCACGGTTTGGCGCCTTGTCAGTAACGGACCGCAGGAGCTCTACCGCGCGACGTTTGTCCCCACGGGCCGCGAGCAGTGCCGCGTGCTCGCACACCGCCCACGTCGCGAAGAACGGGATGTGATACGCGGCGAAGAAGTCGAGCGGCTGGTCGTAGGCCGCTGCATCGACCGCGCCGTCGAGCGACGGATCGGGCGTCGTGACGCACGCGCCGCCGAAGAAGTGGGCACGCGCGCGAACGAGCGCGGCGAGCGCGGTCGGATTGCCGTACGCGGGATGAAGGTCGGTGGCTTCGGCGGCGAGCGCGTCGAGCTGGGCGGCGGCCCGGCCGGTCGGGTCGAGGACGCCGGCAACGAACAGACAGGGGCCGCGTTCGTGCGCGAGCGCGTCGGCGCCGCCGGGGAGGCAGGGCGCGACCGTCGTGCGCGCGGTGGCCGCATCGCCGTCGATCCACTGCAGGAACGCGAGCGCGGCGCGGCGAACGGGACGGCGCGAGGGGCCGGCCTTGTCGAGTGAGCGCGCGTAGAGCTCCTTGGCCTTGGCGTGATCGCCGCGGAGCGCGAGGACCTTCGCGAGGCCGGCGAGCGTGTCTTCGCCTTCGGAGAGGCGCAGGGCTTCTTCGGCGGCCGTCGTTGCGTCGTCGAAGCGGCCGGCGGCGGCGAGCGTGGTCGCGTGGACGGCGACGGCGTCGGGCTCGCCCGGGAACGCGTCACGGTAGAGCTTGCCGACGCGGAGCGCTTCGGTCGGCTCGTCGAAGTAGAGCAGGACCGCGGAGTCGTGATCGTAGATGCGGCCGCGGAAGGCTTCGGCGGGGGCCGCGAGGAGCGCGCGGTACTCGTCGCGGGCGAGGGCGTAGTGGCCGGCGCGGTAGTCGAGCTCGGCGAGCCAGAATGCAAGCTCGCGGTCGCTGGTCGCGCCGGCGGCGAGGAGCGCTTCGCGGGCGGCGGCCGCGCCGTGGGTGGCGAGCGCGGACGCGGCGTCGACGAGGGCTCGGTCCTTCGAGTGAGGCTCGGTCCGGGCGCGCGCGAGCGCGGTGACGGCGGCGGCGCGGTCGTCGTCGCTCGCGGTACCGAAGAGGACGATGTACGCGTTCGCGCGCGGATGCTCAGGGGCGATCGCGAGCGCGGCGCGCAGCGACGACATCGCCTTGTCGTTGTAGAAGACGTTGTACTCCTCGAGCGCGCGCGCGACGTACTCGTCGCCGGGGCGCGGCGGCGCGGGGCGATGCGCGTGGACGTAATACGCGGTGCCGGCGGCGGCGAGCGCGAGGAGCGTGGCGGCCGCGGCGAGCGGCCAGCGACGGGCGGGAGGTGCGAACAGGCGGTGGCGCTCGGCGGCGAGCTCGTCGTGCAGCGCGCGCATCGTCGGCGTGCGGGCGGTCGGATCCTTGGCGAGGGCGCGGGCGAGGACGGGCCAGAGCGGCGTGTCGAGCGGCGGTGGGTCGTGCTTCAGGATCTGGGTGAACAGATCGTCGAGCGTGGTCGCGGTGTAGGGCGGCTTGCCCGCGAGTAGCTCGTACGCGAGCACGCCGACGGAGAACACTTCGCTGCGCTCGTCGGGTGGGTCGCCCGCGATCTGTTCGGGCGCCATGTAGAGCGGCGTGCCGAGGAGCGAGCCGGCGGCGGTCGCGTAGGCGTCGGGGGCGGACGGCATCGTCGCGTCGAGCGCGATGCGCGTCGAGGAGGACGCGGCGGGGAGCGAGGGCGCGACCTCGATCCGTCGCTCTCCGCCGCTGGGCTCGCGGAGCTTCGCGAGGCCGAAGTCGAGCACCTTGAGCGTGCCGTCGTTCGCGAGCATCACGTTCGCGGACTTGATGTCGCGGTGGAGGATGCCTTTGGCGTGGGCGGCGGCGAGCGCGTCGGTCAGTGCGGCGAGCCAGGTGAGCGCGCGGTCGAGCGGCGGGCGCTGGCTGCGGAGGAGGTCGGAGAGCGTGCGACCCTCGACGAGCTCCATGACGAGGATGTCCTCGTCGCCGTGCGTGATGATGTCGTAGAGCGTGACGACATTCGGGTGGCCGACCTGCGCGGCGGCGCGCGCTTCGCGGAGCATGCGGTGGCGGCGCTCGGGATCGCCCGCTTGATCGGGTGGCAGGACCTTGAGCGCGACGTAGCGATCGAGGCGCTGATCGCGCGCCCGCCACACCTCGCCCATCGCGCCCTTGCCGAGCTGGGAGATCAGGCGGTACGGCCCGAGGAGATCGCCGGGCTCGGGCACATCAGCCTTCGAGGAAGGCGAGCAGCGTCTGGTTGAAGTCGTCGGGGCTCTGCCAGAGCGCGAAGTGGGACGCGTCCTTGAAGATCGCGAGCTGCGCGTTCGGGATCAGCTTCGCCATCTCCTGGATCTGATCGAGGACGATCACCTCGTCGTGATCGCCGTCGGCGACGAGCGTCGGCGCCGTGATCGAGCGCAGCTGATCCTTGGTGAAGCCCATCGGCGTGCGCCAGACGGGAAGCAGCCAGTCGACGAGCGCGTCCCATTCCTTCGGCGTCTTCGAGAGCTTGGTGTAGTCGGCGCGGCACTTCGCGGCGTAGGCGATGAACGTGTCGGCGGGGCGGCCGGAGCGCGGCTTGCTGCCGTCGGAGTTGTAGTTCGCGCCGAACACGAACAGCTTCGCGACGCGATCGGGGTGCTTGATCGCGAGCTTGAGCGCGATCTCGCCGCCGTCCGACCAGCCGACGATCGACGCGCGCGGAATCGCGAGCTTGTCCATCACCGCGACGACGTCGTCGGCCATCGTCTCGTAGGTCACTTTGGACTTCGTCCGCGTGCTGCGGCCCTGGCCGCGCGAGTCGATCGCGATCACCTGGAACTTCGGCGACAGCACCGGCACCTGGTTCGCCCAGTGATCGGAGTTGCCTAGGCCGCCATGCAGCAAGATCACCGGATCGCCCTTGCCGTAGCGCGCGTAGTAGATCTGCGCGCCGTTGACGTCGACGCTGCCGTGATCGTCGGCCGAGGGCATCGCGGGCGGAAGCGGGAGCTCCTGCCAGCGCGGCCTGGCGGCGGCGGCTTGCGTGGTCAGCGCGACGAGAACAGCGAGCGCGAGGCGCACGACGTGATCATAGCGGATCAGCTCGCCTGGAGCGCGAGCGAGATGTGGAACGTGACCTCGGTCGGGTCGCCGTCCTTGTCCTTGGGGAATGCGAAGCGCCAGGCGTTCATCTGATCGGAGATGCAGCTGTCGACCTTGTCGGAGAGGCCGGTCGCTTCGGGGTCCTTGACGGCGCCGTGCGGGTCGACCGTGAACGTGATCGAGATTTTTCCCGAGAGCGTGGCGTCCTCGACGAGACCGCGGCGATAGCAGCGCTGCAGGCCCGACATGTAGAAGTCGCGGATCTTGCCG
>JAFAOG010000250.1 GCA_019237945.1 Deltaproteobacteria bacterium
CGCTTGGCTACGCGCCTTGCCATCGAACAGGCGCTCACACAGAGAGGCTATCTCCGAGTCACACTAGGACGGCAGACGCTATGTGAATAGCGACTCCTGAAACAGTACAGATTCCTGGCGCGTCACATAAGTCAATCCTCGGCGTGATCGGCGTACTTGCAACGAAACCAAGCGCCCGACTCCAGGCTCTGCTCGACGCGCGCAAAATTATTGCGGTGTTCGAATCATGGGAGGGCGAAGTACGAGTTCGTACAAATGACGTTCTACGACTCATCAACTTTCTCCATTACGTGACTTGGCGTTTCCGAATCCGCGGACGCTTTTGCCCTCAGCTCTATGTCGAGGCCTCCTCTATCTAGCGTCGAAGATAGGAGCAGAGAGGCGAGGAAAGATCGTTCGCGTCGCGAATCGACCATCTCTCGCGCGGTGTGAAGCGCCATCTCGACGGCCGGAAAAGGGCCGCTGGAGATCCCTCGCGGCAAAGATCGCCGACTGAAAAGGGCAATCCTCGTGTGCCCGCAGACTTTCTTCCCGACGATCGATGGCGACGTTGATCGAGACGTCGCGACGTTGATCGAGCAGGAGCGATTGAGCGACGCGCGCGGCGAGTTAGGCGCACACGCATCAATGAATGAACGCGCGCGTGCGAGGCCCGCGGAGATCGCTCGCGAAGATCATGCCAGACGGTCACGCGGGCCGAATGGTCGCCAGTAATAGGTGAAGGGAGACGATTTCGATGTCTGAGCTAGCGTTCAATCAGAATGGCGATTTGTTCGATGTTCCGGCCGTGGTGACCGGGTGGCGCGTGCGGCGCCTCAAGCCCCGGGGTGCGCCCGAGCTCGTGTATGGCAAGGATGGGCGTCCGCTGACGATTCCGATCGAGGCGGACATGAGCGAGCTGCGCGACGCGGTCGGCGGCGTGCTGGGCAAGTACCGCCTCGATCCCGTCAACGACGACGGCAAGGTGGTGGAGGGCATCCCGCCCGCCTATGTCCAGGTCGTCAAGGCCGAGGCGGCGGCCGAGCCGGTCGCGCTCACCGCGGCGCGCGACGACGCGAACGGCGTCATCCGCGATGCGATGCGCCTCAACACGGAGCTGGCGAAGTCGATCGTCGACAAGTTCCCCGAGATGATGGCGGCGGCAGCCGAGCTGCTCCGTGCCGCTGACGGCGCTGGCCTGCCTTCGCGCCAGCCGCGCGAGATCGAGGCGGACGACGAGGAAGAGATCGAGGAGGTGGCGACCGCCAAGGCGGGCATCGACTTCGCCGAGGTCGCCGCCAAGGTCATCCCGCCGCTCGTCATGGCCATCGCGAGCGGGGACAAGTCCCGGCTGCCGAGCTTCGGCGAGATGCTGGATTGGCGGAAGGCCGTTCCGAAGGGCAAGGCGCCGGCGGCCGACAAGGCGGCGGCCAAGCCGAGCGTCGAGACGGTCAAGCCCGCGGTTATCACGCCCGAGGCGATGGCGCGCGTCGGTGCCGTGCTCGACAAGCTCACGGCCCAGGAGCGCGCGCTCGCGGTGGCTTTCGCCCAGGAGATCACGCCCGATGAGCGCGCGGCGTGGTTCGCCGAGCTGGCGCCGCTTTCGGATGACGAAGCCGTCGCGAAGGTTCGCAGCATCCTCCGCACGACGGGGGAGGGAGGCGCGTCGTGATCGCGCTGCCGTTCAACGACCTGCGGTGCCTCGGTACGATCAGCGAGCTACTCGTCGACCTGGTCGAGCAGAAGGATCCCGTGCTCGTCGAGCTGGCGAGCAAGCACGGCTCGACGGAGGCGCTCGCCGCCTGGATACGGTCGCTACCGCAGCGTGACGATGACGGCGACGACGGCGATGGGCCGCGCGTCGAGGCGTGCGAGCCCTCGCAACGGCTGCGAATCGCGCCGCATGATCCGAACTGCGTCGAACGCGCCGCCCTCTACCTCGCAGTCGCCGAGCTGATCGACGCCAAGCCCGTGCGCCAGCTCGCGACGCTCGACACCCCGGTGGGCCTCCATACGTTCCCGCTGGAGAACGGCGCACCGATCGTGCTCGATCCGCGCGTGCCGCGGAACTGCCTCGATTGCGACGTCGCGATCCAGAAGCCCGGCCCGGTCGCGGTCGATGCGCGAGACGTCATCGACTGGACGAGCCAGCTCGCGATCGCCGGGGCCACCGAGCAGCGGAACGGCCGCAGCCGGGTGAGGCGTGCACGGAACGCGATCGTTCAGCTCGTCGACGAAGGCGTGGCGCCGACCGATCCGCACACGATCGACGCGATCGGTTGGTTCTTCGCGCTTGCGGAGCAGCGCGCTCGCGAGTACGGCGCACGTGCGCTCGAAGTCGTGCAGACCGTCGCGCTCGCGATCGCGGAGCTGGTTGACGACGCCGTCGCGCGCGCGCACCGCAACTTCGCGCTCGAGATCGGCGGACTTCGCTTCGAACCGCCGCCGTTCGTGTCGGCGCTCGCGAGCGTCGCGGGCCGCGTCGGGCTCGATGTCGGTGCCGCCGCGCTCACGGCCAAGCTCGCGTCGCTCGGTATCGGTGCCGACATGATCGGCCTGGTCGAAGAGGAAATGAACCGCGAGGGACTCACGCTCGGTGTTCTCGCGCATCCCCCGAAGCTGACGACGTTCGCCTCCATGGCTCAGAAGCGCGCCGCGTAACTACTAACCAGAGACTCGTTTGCTCGCGCCGCGCGTGCTGCGCGCCGAGCGCAAGGAATCCGTCCGCGGACTGCGGACCACGGCGAGGCATTGCCTCGCGAAAGGACAGGACTGTGAAGAATTCGAAGAACAAGACCAAGACCATCGGGCGCGACAGCCTCGTGAATGACTGGCAGCCGCTGTTCGCGGCCGTCAAGGACGTTATCGACTGGGCGCTCGACATCGCGGTGAAGCTGTCGCGCGACTTCGACGAGGACATCGAGGCGATCGAGCGCGTTCGCGTCGCGTTCCACGCATGGCTCGATGGCCGGCCGAGCGAGATGGACGTCAACGATGTGCTGCTCACGGTCGCGACGATCCTCGCGCAGATCGAGATCGATCTCGGAATCGACAGCGCTGAGATGCTGACTCCGATGCGCTCGGTGATCGGCTATCGCGGCCCGTCGTCGGTGCTGCGCTTCCCAGGCGCGACGCGCGACGAGCTCGACACCGTCGTGATCCGTCGTCTCCCCCGCCGCCGCAATGCGAGCGGTGCCTTCAACCACCTCGAGGCCGCGTAGGAGGACGCCATGGCGAAGAAGCGCAAGAAGACGAAGCACCACGCGGTCCGGAATGCGGCACCGCGTGCCCCGCGCGCACCGCGCGCCACGGCCGATCACGACGAGACCTCGCTGAAGCGTCTCGGCTACACCGCCGCGGGCGCCGCCGGTAGCGCGTTTCTCGGCGCGTTCCTGTCGAAAGAGGGATGGGCGCCGAAGACCGTTGCCGGTGCGCTGACCGCGCTCGGCGCCGGTCTGACCTGGAAGGGTGAGGGTGCGACGACGAAGAGCGTCGGTTCGGGCGCGATGTCGTCGGCCGGCGGGCAGCTCGTCCTGATGATGATGGACGAGCACAGCACCAAGCAGCCGACACCGCAGGTCGCGACCGCGACCGCGAAGAAGCCGTCGAACGCCGACGACGTGCCGGCCGGCTCCATCGAGCGCGCGCTCGAACGCGCACGCGCTCGCATCGCCATCAACGCCCAGGAGGGGGCTGCGTAACCAGATCGGGGGTCGGGGTCGCGCGAGCGACGACGCGCGAGCCCAAGAAAGGACATCACATGGACGAGTCGGACATCATTTACGTGGACAGCCGTAACGCGGATCATCGGACGCAGCAGGGCGGGACGTGGCGCCCCTCGCCTCCGGTGCGGACGATGGTCGCGCAGCCGGCGCGGTTCTACACGCAGCCGCAGATGGCTCCGCAGATCATCTACGCGCAGCCGCCGTCGACGGCGGCGAACCTGCTCGGGCGGATCAGCGGTGGTCAGATCGTCGATCTGGTCGCTCAGATCTTCGCCGCGCTGATGCCGCTGCCGGGTGCACCGGTGGCGACCGCGGACGCGGCGACGGACGTGGGGAACCTGATCACGTACCAGACGGCTCTCGCGCAGTATGCCAAGCGCGACGAGCAGGTCCGCACGCTCGGTAACCTCGTCACCAAGCTGCTGGGATAACGCATCATGGCGACTCCCAGCTACAACGGACCCGGTCAGCCCGTCGGCGATAGCGGCGGCTGGCTCGGATCCTGGCTCGGCGGAACGCCGGCCTACAAGGGCGCGGCGCAGTCCGCGCAGCGGTCGTCGGTGCTCGGCGGCGCGTCGCCGGCCTACAGGCTGGCGCCCGCGAACGCGGATGCATCGGCTCCGGTGACGGCGTGCGTGCTTCCCGGCGCGAACGGGCCTGGCCCGATCGCGATCGTGATCCCGCGCGAGGTGATCGAGCAGCAGTAGCAGAAGGCACGTAACCGCAACTTCAACCCGGGCTCGCGTCGAGTCGCTCGCGCGACCCCGGCCCCCGATCGTTTCGTTTCTGGAGACCACCATGACTTCTCACATCTACACCTGGACCGACGGCTATCTCGCCGTGCGCCATCGCGCGTTCGAGACGCGCGGCGGGATCGAGGTCGACACCGGGAGCGCGCGCTGGCCGCGCACGACCGGCGGCGACGCGCTCGCGATCGCCTCGGTCTTCGATCCCGCGGTGCGCGCGAACGCGACGCCCGGCGTGCTGCGCCGTTGGCGCGCTGCGCTCGGCGATCTCGAGCAGGATGCGCTCGCGTCGTCGCGCCGGACGTACCCGCACAACCGCACGTTCTGGGCCGCCGTCGAGATGGCGGGGGTGTTCCTCGACGACATCGCGATAGCGTCGCCCGCGTCGGCGACGTGGGATGCGCTGCTCGAGATCATCGGCGCGCATCCGCGCAACTCGGGTCCCGGCAGCAAGGATCCGTTCGGCCTGACCGCAGGCACGTTCGACGACCTGTGGCTCGCACAGCGCAAGCTGTTCGGCGACAAGCGCGGCATCGATCAGCCGGATCCGCCGCCCGGATTCGGCATGAAGGGACTCAAGATCCCGCGCACGACCAACGCGGACGTGATCCAGCTCGCCGCGTACTGGAGCGATCAGCTCGGCAAGGCGGCGCAGGTGATGGGCTACAAGGCCGCCGTCGACAAGTGGAGGGCCGCGCTCGCGGACGTCGAGAAGTACGCCAGGAGCGGCAAGCCCGACGACCTGTACCCGAAGAACAACGAGTTCTGGCACACGCTCAACGACGTCTCGATCCAGATCGCGATCGGTGACGAGGCGCCGACGAGCTGGGACATCGCGATGGCGTCGGTCAAGGACAGCATCACGCACCTGCCCGAGAACGTGAAGCATGCGGCGAGCGAGGGCGTCGACCTCCTCGCGAGCGCCGCACACGCGGTCGGCAAGGTCGCGAACGAAGCAGGGAAGGGGCTGTTCGCCGGCTTCGGGACGCCACTGCTCGTCGGCGCCGGGCTCGTCGGCCTGTTCCTCATCTCGCGCGGACACGGCCACGAGGAGGCGTGACGTGCGTGTATGGCCTTGGATCGTCGGCGGTGGCGCGCTTGCATATGCGTGGGCGCGCCACCGCCCGGAGGCGGGCGGACGCGTGCCGGCGTTCGCCGGTCCGCTGCCCGGCCGCTGGGTGTGGCCCGTGCCGCGCTGGAACGGACGTGCGCCGGTGATCTCGGACGGCTTCGACTCGCCGCGCCCGGGACTGCCGCGCCACGGCGGCGTCGATCTCATGTTCGCGCGTCAGCCGGCGGACGCGTTCAAGGCCGGCACACCGAACGCGTCGAAGCAGTTCGTGATGCCGGATGGCCTCGCGGCGCTCGCCGCGAGCGGCGGCGTGATCTGGTCGGCGATGAAGACGCCGCACGGCTACGCGGTCGTGGTCGACCATGCGCCACGCAAGGTCACCACGTTCTACACGCACCTCGAGAAGCTCCTCGTGCCCGAGGTCACGCCTGGCAAAAAGGGCGTCACGGTGAGCGTCGGCCAGCCGCTCGGGATCATCGGCGCATCGCCGCTCGACGCCGAGCACCTGAAGCATCTGCACTTCGAGATCTGGCTCGGTGGACCGAACGACCGCATCGATCCCGCGCCGCTGATGCGCGCGTGGGAGACCGTCGCGGATCCGAAGGCGCTCGTCGCTCGCAACGCGAGCCTCGTGTATCGGCCGGTCGGTTCGCCTGGCGAGGCGTACCCCGACTGGGTGCGCGCGCTCAAAGGGAAGGCCGGCGTCTACGTGATCCGCGACGCCGACAGCCGCGAGATCGTGTACGTCGGCTCATCGTCAACGCAGCTCTACGCGACGTTGACGCGCCACTTCCAGACCTGGCGCCGCTGGAAGGGATTCTGGCGTGGGCAGTACGGGGAAGGCCACGACCCCGGATTGACCTACGACCGCGACTCCGTCGAAGTCGCGGTGCGCCTGACCTCGCCGAGCAAGTCGCTCGACGAGGAGATGCGCCTGATCGCGCGGCTCAAGCCTCGCGACAACGTGATCGGCCAGGTCGACGCGGCCGAAGAACCCATTCCTTTCTGATCAGGAGACCTGCCATGGACGAGATTTCATTCGCTCTCAACCCGCCGCGCTTCCGCAAGTTCAAGAAGCCGCCGATCCGGATCGCGCGCAGCGAGTCCCCTGTGTGGCCGCTACCCGCGATCAACGGGCGTGAGCCCGTCATCCTCGAACCGGCGACGAACGGGCTGCGCGGCATCGAGCTCGCGTACGCGCGCGTCGGTAGCGACGACGCGCTGAAGGAGTGCCCGCCCGGTACGCCGAACGGGACGGCTACGCACCTCATGCCGCAGATGACGCCGGTGTTCAGCATCGACGGCGGGGAGATCACATTCGCCGGCCGGCTCGGCCACGGCTACGGCATCATCATCAACCACGGGAACGGCTACGCGTCGCACTATGCGCACCTCGGCGCGCTCGTCGCGATCCGCACCGACCTGTATCGTCCGCGCGATCAGTATGTGCGCGCCGGTGACGTGATCGGCTACGTCGGCGCGCCCGAGCCGGGCGCTTTCAAGCGGCTTTACTTCGAGCTGTGGGAGCGCGATCGCTCGCGGCACCTCATGCCTATCGATCCACGCCCGCGCCTCGCCGAGTGCAAGCTCAAGCGCGAGTACGACCACTTCACGCCCGCGCCGCCTGTCGCGCAGAAGGAGGCCGCGTAGCCATGGTGGACCTCATCGAGGCCATCCGCGTCGCAGTCGCGCCGGATGCGACGCCCGAGGCGCGTGTTGCAGGGGCCACGGCGTGCCGCGCGATCCTGACCGCGCTCGAGGCAACGCCCGGCGAGCCGATGACCGCCGCGCCTGTCGCGCCGCCGACGCCGGTGACCGCGATCGTCGGCGCGCTGCGCGGCGTGCCGCCGGATCAGCTCCTCGATCTCGCAATCGCGAAGCTGCGCTCGATGCTGCCGGCGGACGCGAAGATCGAGCCGATCACGCCGCTCAAGTTCATCCACGTCCCCGTTCCGCAGAGAGGTTAGCCATGGACAACACAGCAGCGAAGGAGATCCTGTCGGCGGACGAAGTCGCCACGTGGTTCGGCGTCGACCGCAAGAGCGTCTACAACGCGATCGCGCGCGGCGACATCCCGCACCAGCGACTCGGCAAGCGCGTTCTGTTTCACCGCAACGCGCTCGTGTCGTGGCTGACCCGCGAGCCGCAGGCGAGGGCGTCATGAGCGAGACGAAGAACATCGAGGAGGTGCTCCGTCAGCTCGTGCGCGACGAGATCCGCGCCGAGCTGGCGAAGATTCCAGCGCTGCAAGCGCCGGCAGCATCGCCCTATGTCACGGTCGCCGAGTACGCGAAGGCGCGCTCGATCTCGGTCTCGACGGTGCGGAACGCGGTCCGCGCCGGGAAGCTGGCGGCGATGAAGATCGGGTCGGCGGTGCGTGTGCGCAGCGACGCCGAGATTGGGGCATCGGTTACGCCTGCGCGTAAGCCGCAAGGCCCGAGCGCCGGCCAGATCGCCGACCGCATCCTCGCGAAGCGTCCGAACCTGCGATTGATCTCATCGCATTGACATATGGTAACATTGCGACGTGTCCATCAAGAAGGGCTCGTCGCGACTGCGACTGAAGAAGGTCCCCATGTCGATCTACGTCACCGCCGAACAGAAGCGACGCCTCGACGCGCTCCACGCGCGTACCGAGGTTCCGGTATCCGCATACATCCGGCGTGGCATCGAGATGGTTCTCAAGAAGGAAGGTGCGTGATGGGAGTCTTCGTACGCGGCAAGACGCTGTGGATTCGCTACCGCGACATCGATGGCAAGTGGCGCAGCGAGAGCACGGGCTGCGGTCTCGACGAGGAAGAGAAGGCGCTCAAGGCACTCGATAAGATCGAGGCGCACATCCGCGCGTCGCGCACGCCCGCGACGGTGGCCGCCTCGGGAACGGGCGTGCTCACCGTTCGCGCGTTCGCCGCGAAGTGGCAGGCATCGCGCGACATCGTGACCAAGGACGACGACCAGGGTCGGCTCGACAACCACATCCTGCCCGCGCTCGGTCACATC
>JAFAOG010000496.1 GCA_019237945.1 Deltaproteobacteria bacterium
GCGGCTCGCCCCCGAGCTCGCGCTGCAGGCGACGTACGGGCTGCAGTACTTCCCGAGCGTGCACGTCACGAACAGCGCGTTCGATCCGCGCGACCGCCTGCTCTGCCAGACCTCGGGCTACGACTACTCGACCGGCGAGTGCGCGGCGGTGCGCAATGGCTACGCGATCGCCACGGCCGCCGGTGACTACGATCGCATGCAGCATGCGATCCGGCTCGCGCTTCGTTATGAGTACTGACGTCCTTGTCGTCGGAGCGGGCGGCGTCGTCGGGCGGCGCGTGTGCGCGGAGCTCGATGCGGGCGGCGTCGACTTCGACATCGCGCACGACGAGATCGACGCGAAGATCGTCGTCAACTGCGCGGGCGCGCTCGCCGGCGATACGGTGATCGAAGCGGCGCTCGCGGCCGGCGCGCACTATCTCGACGTCGGCGGCGATCAGGCGCACGTGCACGATCTGATGGAGCGCTACGACTCGCCGGCGCGCCGCGCGGGACGCACCGTGATCCCGGCGTGCGCCGTCGACTGCGTGCTCGGCGATCTGGCGGCGGCGTGGGCGGCGCAGCACGTGTGCGGGGTCGTCGAGGACGGCGATGCGGTGCGCACGGAGCCCGCGGCCCGGCTCGCCGAGGATCGCCCGTTCGACGAGATCTGCGTCAGCTACATCTTCGACGACCTCGTCCTGTCGGCGGGCAGCCAGCGGACGCTGTTCGGCGCGCTCGGCACGCGCGGGCTTCGGTGGTCGCGCGATCGCTGGGAGACCGTATCGCCGGGCGCCGAGAAGCGGCGCGTGAACGTCGGGCGCGACTTCGGTGGCGAGCGCGACTGCGTGTCGTTTCCCGGCGGCGACGTGCTGACCGTGCCGCGGCACGTGGCCGCGCAGCGCGTGCAGACGTACGTGTCGACGACGCGCAGTGCGGCCGCCGCGACGGCGATGCGCTGGCTGTCGCGGGCGATGCCGCTCGTGCCGAAGCGCGCGACGGATCTGCTCGCTGCGTACGCGCCGCCCGACGACGAATACGCGCGCACGAGCTTCGCGATCGTCGCGCAGGTGCGGCGCGGATTCTCGGCGTCGCAGGTCGTCGTGCGCGGCCACGACATCTACCAGACGACGGCCGCGATCATCGCATGGGCGTGTCGTGCGCTGGTCACGCGCGACGTCGGTCCGATCGGGATTCGCTCGCCCGCGGAGCTGTTCCGCCCCGAGCCGGCGCTGGCCGAATTAGCGACGGTCGCAGGGCTCGCGATCGAACCCAGCTTTCGCTGAGCGTGCTATCAACGATCGTATGACGATGTCGTGGCAGCTCGAGGCCGAGGCGTCCGCAGGCCGCGGGGTCACGGCGCGTCGCTGGCGGATGTCGAACGGGCTCGGGCTGATCTCGGCGGTCGATCGTCGCGCGCCGATCGTCGCGCTGCAGACGTGGTTCCGCGTCGGCTCGCGGCACGAGCGTCCCGGCGCGACCGGCATGGCGCACCTGTTCGAGCACCTGATGTTCGGCCAGACCGAGCAGCTGCCGCCGGGCGAGTTCGATCGGCTCGTCGAGCGCACCGGAGGAGAGTCGAACGCGGCGACGTGGGTCGACTGGACGTACTACCGGCTGTCGCTGCCGGCGCGCGATCTCGAGCTTGGCGTCAAGCTCGAGGCGGAGCGCATGCAGCACCTCGTGCTCGAGACGGGCCCCGTCGAGAGCGAGCGCGATGTCGTCACGAACGAGCGCCGCGAGCGCGTCGAGGACGATGTCGACGGCTGGCTCGACGAGCAGCTGATGGCGCACGCGTTCACGCAGCATCCGTATCGCTGGCCGACCATCGGCTGGATGGAAGACATCCGCGCGCTCGCGCTGCCCGATATCCGCGCGTTCTATCGCACGTGGTACGCGCCGAACAACGCGACGATCGTGTGCATCGGGGACTTCGACGAGGATCATCTGCGCGAGCTGATCGCGCAGTACTACGGCGGCATCACGCCGGCGCAGCTGCCCGAGGTGCCGCGCATCGTCGAGCCCGAGCAGACGAAGGAGCGCGTCGTGCGCGCGCCCAAGCCGATCGCGACCGACCGCCTGCTCGTCGGCTACAAGGCGCCCGGTCAGGACGATCCGGACTGGGCTCCGCTCGAGATCGTATCGACGCTGCTCGCGGGCTGCCCGTCGGCGCGGCTGCACCGCAAGCTCGTGATCCTGGACGAGAGCGCATCGAGCGTCGATGCGCAGCTGACGCCGTTCCGCGATCCGTCGCTGCTGCGGCTCGCCGTCACGTGCGCGCGCGGCCACAACGCCGACGAGATCCTGCAGACGATCGATCGCGAGCTGACCTCGCTGATCGAGAAGCCGCCGACCGCCGCCGAGGTCGAGAAGGCCAAGGCGCTCGCCGAGACCGACTTCTGGAGCTCGCTCGTCGACGTCGACGGCAAGGCCGAGGCACTCGGCCACTACGAGACCGCACTCGGCGACTTCCGCAAGCTCGATGCGATCGCAAAGCGCCTGACGACCGTCACCGCCGACGATGTCGCGCGGGTCGTGCGCACCTATCTCGTCCCGACGAAGCGCACGATCGTGATCGCGGAGCCCGAGGACGACGAGGGCGAGGACGACGAGCCCGAGGTGGAGGGAGACGGGCTTGCCCCGGCTCCCGGGATCGACGCGTGATGGGACCTGCCGTCATCATCGAACCGTCGCCGGACACGCCGCTCGTGTGGTTCGACATCTCGATCCGCGGCGGCGCCTCCGCCGATCCGATCGGCATCGAGGGCCTGCATCGCCACGCCGCCCTGCTCGCTCGCCGCGGCGCCGGCACGCGCGATCGCGCCGCCCTCGACGAGACACTCGACTCGCTCGGCGCCTCGCTCGACATCGCGGTGTCGCGCGACTCGGTCACGCTCTCGGGGCTCGCGCTGTCGCGCCACCTCGACGCCGTGATCGGCCTCGCCGCCGACGTGCTCGCCGATCCGCTGTTCTCCGAGGAAGAGCACGCGCGCCTGCTCCGCGAGACGCCGCAGGTGCTCGACGAGATCCGCGATGACGACAGCGCCCTCGCGACGCGCTGGTTCGACTGGCAGTGCTGCCCGTCGCATCCGTACGGCCGCACGTCGCTGGGCACCGAGGGATCGCTGCTGCGCATCGACCGCCGCTCCGCGATCGAGCTGTGGAAGCGCGAAGTCGTGGCGAACAACCTCGTGATCGGCCTCGCCGGCGATATCGACGAGGCGACCGCCGCACGCATCGTCCAGCGGCTGACCGAGCGGCTGCCGCGCGGCAACCGCCCGACGACGATCGTCGAGGAGACCGGGCTCGAGACCGAGGGTCGCAGCGGCCGCCGGCTGATCCTCGTCGACAAGCCCGACCGCACGCAGGCGCAGATCCGCGTCGGCCACCTCGCGCTGCGCTACGGCCACCCCGATACGGCCGCGATCGCGATCGCGGAGGCCGCGCTCGGCGGCATGTTCAGCTCGCGGCTCATGCAGGAGATCCGCGTCAAGCGCGGCTGGTCGTATGGCGCCGGCTGCGCGCTGCGCCGGTCGCGGATGCCGCACTGGTTCGAGATCTGGACCGCGGCCGGCATCGACGTCGCCGGGCCGTGCGTCGCGCTGACGCTCGAGCTGTTCGCCGACTACGCCGCGAAGGGCCCGACCGACGACGAGGTCGACTTCGCGCGCAGCTACCTCGTCGGCGCGATGCCGTTTCACGTCGCGACCGCACGCCAGCGCATGCAGCTCGCCGTGCGCGACACCGTGTTCGAGCTGCCGCAGGGCTACACCGCGAAGCTGCCCGAGTCGCTCGCGCAGCTGACCGCCGCCGACGTGCGCGCCGCGTGCGCGCGGCACCTGCGCCCCGAGGACACCGTGACCGTCGCCGTCACGACCGCGGCGTCCGCGCAGGAAGCGCTGTCGCAGGCGAAGGCCGGGCCGCTGACCGTCGTCAACCACGACGAGTACTGATGCGCCGCGCGCTGCTGTTGCTGGCCGCGTGTCACGCCGCCTGTCACAAGGACGCGCCGCCCGCGCCGCCGCCTCCGCCGGCGAACGCGCCGATCACGGCGACGACCGGGGCGCC
>JAFAOG010000623.1 GCA_019237945.1 Deltaproteobacteria bacterium
CGTCGGTGAACGGCGGAATGTTCTCGCTCGGGAACTGCTGCGCGAGGAACTGCTCAGCCGCGGCACGTTCGGCGGGCGTCAGCTGGGTGAGATCGAGCCCCGCGACGTACTGCTCGACCTGCGCGCGATAGAACGCCTCCATCTGGCGTACCACCTGCTTCACGTACGGGTAGTAGTAGCCGGTGACTGTACCCGGGTCGTTGCCGTCCCGCTTGCCACCCTTCCAGAGCACGGGCAGGACGAAGAACGTGCGCTTCTGATCGCCGAAGAACCACGGCAGCCAGGTGCCGACCGGGGTGATCCAGTAGCGCTGAATGTTTGTGAGCCCCGCGATGCCGTCGGCCAACAGCCGGTCCAAGTACGACGCATGCCAAGCCGGAATCATGTCGAACAACCGCAGGCGGGTCTGCGGAGGCGTCTGTGCGAGAACCGGTGTCAGCGCGTTGGTCTCGACGGGACCAAACAGCGTGTTCAATAGCGTGAAGTCGGAGCTCGGTGCGTCTGCGCGCGACGTAAGCTCCTCCCACTTGTTGAACGTCGTGTCCGTGCCCGTCGATTCGAGCTCGGGGCGGATCATGAGCAGGATGTCGCCCGGGAGGTCGGACGCGATCGGAACGCCCTGACACCCGGTGATCTCGAAGCCACCGTAGAGCGACGCGAGTGGCTTGTCATTGCGGTCGACGCTGTAGCCTTTGAATTTCACGCCGAACCGTCCATCGATGTCGGTGCGATCGACTGGATAGAACGTGTAGTGCTTGCGCGTGATCTCCACGTCGTAGCTCGCGGTCTCGACGTACTCCTTCGACAGGCGGCGTGGCGTCCACCTGCCCTGTCGGTAGTCGCTCACCGCCATCTGCAGCTTGAGACGCTTCGACGTCTTCTTGACAGTCGTCGATCCCGGCGTCGCGGCCGGAATCGTCGCGGTCGATGCCGAGTCCTCGTCCGGAACCTCGGTGAACACCGGCCAGAACAGGAACAGCCTGCCGCCGACGACGGCGGGGATCAGATAGTCCCCTTTGATGTCGAGATCGACTTTCTCCCACGGCGTCCACTGGCGGTAATCGAACCGTCGGTAGTAGTAGATGTGCGGTTCGGCACCGAGGGTTCGGCCGAAGACATGAACGATCGTCTCGTCGCCATTGTCCTCCTGGTAGAACCCGGCGATCTCGAGCTGTGCGACGGCGTCGAGCTTCTCGAGGTACGACGTGAACGCCTTCTCCACGTTCTCTTGCGTCGTCTCGTTCTGGAGCAGATCGTTCTCGAGATCCTTGAAGAACGATGACCGATCCTTCTTGAGCTCGGGCTCGATCCAGTTCTCGGGCCACAGGAAGATCTTCCGATTGGCCTCCCATACTCGATACTTGCTCATCCACCTCCACCAGAGCCACGCCGTATCGCCGTCGTCGCCGCTATCGACGACCGCGACCTGCGGTTCCAGCCCCATGAAGCAGCGCTGGACGAACAGCTGGATCGACCCCGAGCCCTGAACGAGCCGGCTCGTCAGCTGACACGAGCACATCTCGACGTCGAGCAGGTAGTAGGCATAGAGGTCGTTCGTGTCGTCCCACTTCCCCGATGGCGCATCGGTCGGCTGTGGTTGCGCAAGCAGGTATGCGGCCAGCGCGTCGCGCTTGCGCTCGCGGATGGTGTCTTGGACCTGCGCGCTCAGGCTAAGCCATGTGTCGGCACCGAACTTTGCACGCAGCAGGTCGCGCAGCACGCGTGCATCAGCATCGGTCATCGTGGCCGCGGCGAAACGGTCAGCAGTCGCCGTGCTCGCGGCGAGCGCCCGGGCGAACGAGAAAGCTCTCGCGATCCGCGCCCACGTCTCGGCTAGGTAGTAGTCCGCCGGATAAGCGGCGTCGAGCGCCGAGACAAGCGCGGCGACATCATTCGCGCTCCACGTATCGTTGAACGCCGCGACATCGTCGGCAAACGCCATCACACTGGCATACGTACCGAGACGCCCCAGCACGTCGAGAACGGTCACATTTCCCTCCGGCACGGACGCAGCGAAGCGGCGCAGACGAGACGTCCTGACGAGACGGTCAAGTGATGCGAGCGGTCCGCCGCTATCTAGCGGCAGCGACAGGAGGTCGAGCAGCTTCGCGCTGCTCGCGATTCTCGTGAGAGCGTCCACTTCGTCGGCAGTGACGTGCCACTGCTTCCAGAGCAACGCCGCACGTACGGCCCAACCCCAGCCGTCGAAAGTCGGCTTCGCGGCGTTGTAGTCGATCGCGCCGCTACTGCCTGCGAACGGTCCCGTGAAGTGCTGGAGCAGCGTGCCCGGCGGGAAGATCGCGTACTCGGTGAATAGGTCGCGTGTAAGGCTCTCGCTGAGAGCCAGCTGCGCGCTAGCCTGACGGATCACCGAGCCCTCGGACTGCGTCTTGGTCAGGTAGGCCAGCGCTTTGGTGATCGCGGTCGCGAGGTTTGTCGCGAGATGATCACTGGCGGGATGGTCGAGGTCTCGCAGGGGGAACGAAAGATCCGCATCCTCGAGCCAAAGCACCTCAAGCGGGAACGTGCCCGCTCTCGGTTGGGTGAACAGGCTTTGAACCGCACCACGGTAGGATGGGTCGGCCGACAGACCGTCGAGCGCGTTCACGTCTTCGGCCGAGAGCACGCCGACGATGCGCACCTCGCGATTCTCGACATCGTAGGACACGCGCTGAGCGAGCCCCGCTGAAAGCATGCGGAAGTCGACGGCCGGTGGGAGCACCGCGAGCGGTGCGACGAAGACCGGGTCGAGGAACTTGATCGCGAGCCGCGGTGCATCGAACAGAGCTGCGATCGCTTGCTGGTAACTCGGCAGAGCGGTGACGGGCGCGAGCGATGGATCTGTCAGGAGCGTCGTACGTTGCGCCGTGGTCATCAGCCCCGAGAACCGGAGCACGTGGCTCGGCTCGTCGTAGCGGATCGTGATCGTCGATTTGATCGACCCCGGAAAGTCGAAGCCCACCGGAAGGCCCGTGACGGCAACCTGCTGCTGGACCGTGTCACTTAGCGTTGCGATGAAGAACTGCGCCGCGGAGTCGTCGCGATCGAGCTGCTGGAGTAGCGACGTAAGCAGCGCGGTCAACCGGTCCACGTCGGTCGGCGGCGACAGGAAATCGTACTGTGTCGGATCGTAGCTAGCATGAATCGTTTGCAACTCCGCGCGCAACGATGTCAAGAACCGCGTGACATCGGCATCCTTCGGCGCCGACTTCGCGGACCGATCGGCCGCGAGGATCCAGTCCAGCTGGTCCATCGTGAAGCCCGACTGCGTGGCCTGATCGAGCATCTCGACGTACTCGAATGCCACCCGCGCGTTCGCAAACGCCTCGACATCCTGCGCGAGCAGCTGGACCGCCAGCTGCCACACGGCCGGCTTGATCTTGAGCTGCTTCGCCAGCCATCCGTGCCTCCACAGGAACGATAGGCTCGCTAGCGTCAGGTCGTCCGTCAGGTACAGCGAGCCGTCGCTCGCCTTACGCAACCGGATCAGAACGTCGAGATCAGCTTCGCTCAGGCCGAGCGCCGCGATGATCACGGAACGGTGGCCCGAGATCTTCTCCGTCGTCGGGGGAGGCACGTCGACTGCGCTGACGTCGAACGCGTGGTCGAGCGGCTGCACCAGCCGCCTGTTGAGGTAGATCGACTGGTAGAGACCGTCCTTGCGCGGCTCGTGAAGCTTCGTGAAGTACGTCTCAGTCGACAGGTTGGAGACGAGACCGCAAATCTGTTCGACGGTCGCGCGGCTCCCGAGTCGCTGCTTCAGGCGAGCCGCATAGAACAGTTGAACTACAAACTGCTCGTCGACCACGCCGTTTCCGATGCCGGAGCAGCGGATGGCGAGATCGAGCTCCCACATCTTCCAGCCCGGTAGCTTGCGCCACATCCTGAGGAACCGGTGGATCCGATCGAGAGCCGCCGGATCCAGGCTCGTCAGGTTCTTCTTGTACGTATCGCAGCTGTTGTCGTCATGCTCGATCTGGATCGAACCAGTGGGGTTAATGAACTTCAGATCGAGAAGGACGAGGAGATCCACGTAGGCAAGAGACGTCTTGTTCAGGAACCGAGCCACGTTGGCCACGGTCGATAGCCACGCAGCGTTGCCTGCCTCGCCCCACAGTACTTGCTGCCCCGCCGCGGTGAGGTCCTCGTCGAGGATGAGCCGATGTTCGTCGGTCGCAGCCGTCGGGTTCGAGCTGATCGCGAAGTACTCGCATGCGATGTCAACGTCGCTCGGGTTCGTTGGCGCCGAGGGGCCTCGGAACGTGTCCATCAGCTCCCACCGCCGCAGATCGCATGTCAGGAAGAATGCACGCACCTCTTCGGCGAACAGGTCGAATGGGAGCGCGAATGGAAATCCAATCTCGCGAAGCTTCGCGTATGCCGCGGGGTCGACATATGCGGGATAAGCGCGCAGCTCATCCGCACTCGCCTTGGTGTTCGGTAGGATAACCGCGAAGAAGTTCGGCGTTGCCTTCTTCTTCAGTAGGTAGACCGCAGTTTCGCCGTGAACGACCCATTCATTCGTGGCCGGAGCCGGCACCGCAGTTAGGGTGAACGTGGCCCCCACGTCGACGTTTGCGGCGGCAAGGGCGGCGGCCACGGCTGCGTGTGCAGCCGTGTCGGTGGCCGGCATGCTCGCGAACCCAGCTAGCTCGACGTCGTTGTCACCGGCGGCGACCACGCGTTCGAGCACCTCGCAGACCACGTCGATGTACGGCAGCGTGGTGTTCGCGTTGTCGCAGCTCAGCTCGAGGAATCCAAGATCGGGACGCCTGGTGAAAAGTACATCCTTGACTGACTTGCCCGTTCCCGTCTTGCGATCACGCAAGAACATCAGCAGGTCGGTGAAGTATGCGGTCGGACTGAGGACGGAGCGGCACTCCTGGCACTCGCAGATATCGCCGCCCTGGAAGAGGTTGTTCCAGTTGGGGAACGTTTGCAGGGCCGCGGTGTCGGCGCTACGCAGAGCGGCTGGAAGCGTCTCGCCGTCAAGCGATTTTAGATCGCCGACAATGGTCAGCACCATCGCATGCGTCTCTGCTGCGCGATTCCACGCGATGCGTGCGGTGTCGGGCGTGAATCCCGGACGATTGCCGTAGGCACGCACAAAACCGGTGGCGCCGATCCGATAGACGGCCTGGGCGGAGTGTACTCCGTCAGCGAGCAGCGAGTTGGTCGCGTCGAACGTCGAGGCGAGCTTGAATACGCGCTGCGCGGCTTTCAGCTGCGACCGGAACGCAGCGTCATCCCGCACTGTGGAGAGGGCCGGCGCGATTCCGTTCGCCAGAAACGTGTCGATCGGTGTGCGGTCGAGCTCGAACTGCGGGTGTGCGTCCAGGAAAGCCGACAGCTGCTCCGGCTGAGTGAATCCATGTGCCCTGCCCGCCGCAGTGGCGCGTTGCAATCCACCGGCGAAAGCCGCAGTCGGAAACGTCTCTCGGAACGTGCGTTCGAGGTCGCGCGCATACAACGTCGTCGTGGACGGCGCTACAGGTACGTGGTCGTTTGCGATATCGAGCGGGACCCTTGCGCCCGCGGCAACGGCCTTTTCGACCGTAGCTTGCCATTCGTCGAGGGAGAGCTTCGCGAGTTGTGCGACCTGTTCTGGACGGCGAATCCGATGCTGGTCACGGACAGTCGACACCAGGGTGAAGTCAGCGTTCGCGAGCTCCGAAATCCGTAGCGCCGCGCTCAAGTCCGCGACTTGCTCGGGCGTTAACGATGGATCCTGAGCCAACGCTCCGAGTAGTTCGGGCGTCAGCCGCCGGCTGGCGGCGTACATGCGAACGAATCGCTGCTGCGTGGCCGCATCCCTGACTCCGACCGCGTGGAGTACCGCCGACACGAGCTTTCCAGCGTCGCTCGTTTGAACCGAGTGACCGGCAGCCGCCTCGCTCATTCCCGCGATCCAGGCGCCACGGTGCTCGCGCAGTTTCAGTGCGATGTCGTTCCTCGAGAACGCGGCATCGAGCGCCTTCGCAATCCCAGCATCATCGAGCGTGCTGAGCTTCGCGAGATACGCGTCCCGCTGGCTGCTGAGGGACTGCGTGTCGTCGTACTGGAACCCTCCTGCTCCTAGGAGCGCGAACCACGCCTGCGGTGGCAGCGTCCGTGACGCCAGGCGGTACGCCATACACAAGCGCGCGACGGTGGAGCGATCGATCCGCAGCTCGCCCGCGAGGTACACGAGGTCGTCGTGTTCCGCGTCTTGCTCCAGGTCAGCGACCGCGAGGTCCCCGCGTACCTTGTCGACACCCCCAAGAATCCTGTCGAACAGTGGAACAGGCTGGAACTTGTCCGCGGGGATCGCGAGATCGATGACCAGCTCACGCGGAGCCTCGAACGCGATTGGCGACGCCGAGAGTGCCGCGCCATGGCGGTCGAGCGCCTTGACCACGAGGTCGAGTCCGCGCGACGAGTGTGGCCCGGCGTAGCGGATGCAGTACGAGCCATCCGCGGACGTGTGGGCGAGGCCGACCGAGCGCTCGGCACGCAGGTGTCGAGCGAAGGCTCTCACCACGACGTCGTGAATCGGCGACCCGTCGGCGGACGATACGGTGCCCTTCACCTCGGACAGCGTGGCGTTGGCGTGATCGTTGAACAGCCTCTGAATGAGCTCCGCGGTTGTCGCGTCGACCTCGCCCGCACCGCTAAGTCCATGCTGCGTTTGGATTAGCTGGACGAGCTTGCGCGTCGCCTCGCCGAAGATCCATTCGAGTTGCTCGCGCTCGAGATCCGCCTCAAGCGTTCGCCGGACATCCTCGGGTGCGTTTACCGCCGCGCCATTGAGAAGGACGCGTAGGGCGACGTGGAGGTCGGCGAGATCGGAGCTACGCGCTCTCGAGCTGAACGGAAAGGCGATCTTGATCATGGGGTCTCCGCGAGCGGCTCACTTGTACTTGACGTAGATGAAATCGGGCGATGGCTTGCCCGTCGTCTCGTCGTACGGGCGGTAGATGGCCTGTCCTGGCGCGGAGAAGTAGTCTGCGGGACCGCTAGGGGGGGAGAACTTCCCCGCAGGCAGGATCTGACCGGGACGCGCGCTGTGGCGCACATCTAGGTCGACTCTGAACAGCTCTCCTGTCGCCTCGTTGAGGAAGAACGGCGCATTCTTGATCGGCGTCAAGTTGCGCTCTGCCGCCTCGATCTGAGCGAGCTCGTAGAGGTGGCTCTTGACTAGACCTTCCACTTGCACGGCAACCGTGACGCCTGCGAGCAGCGTTCCTGAGACGCCTGGTGAATGCTGGACGACGTTGGCAAGCTGCTGGCCGGCCTCGACTTGCGCCTGTAGCTTCTCCGTCACCGACGGTGGCGAATCGCTTCCGGGCTTGCCTTGCAACCGTATGGGCTTCTCGGCGGCGGCGGCAGAACCTGCCGAGAACAGTGTCAAAACGAGCGCGACGACGATGAAGCCCTTTAGTCCGGTACCGACGATGCGCCAGTTGCTGCCAGTACCAGGGGTGGTCGTAACTCTCCGGCTGCCAAGCGACGAGATGACTCCCTCTTCGTTGCCGATCACGGCCGCCGGGTTTCCGCGGCTTGCGATCAGCTGCTGAAAGTTGTGGTCGAATGCTTCGCCCGCTTCCTTCGCAAGCTGCTTGACGCGAGCGACCTCGAGGTCCGTCAGTCCGCCGATGTTCGGGTTCTTGGATCCGCCGTACACCTCATATGGCGTTGCCTGGCGCGATCGATTGAGTCCGAAAGACGTTGGTGCGTACAGCTCGGGAGTCGCCTTGAATAGCTGTCGCCACTCATTGGCCTCAAGGTGTCGCCCATATTGCTTGTACAACTGATCGACGGCGATCAGATGATCGACGTCGTGACCCGGTGGAATGATCGCGCCAGCACGGCGCCGTATGTCCTTGAGAACCTCGTCGGCGATCTCGCGTACCTCATCCTTCGTCGGAACCGTGCCGTCGTTGTCGGTCGAATCGACAGGATTGCCGCGGCAGTACTCGTAAAGGACGAGGCCACCCCGGACACCGACAGGATCGGGGCTCGTCCACCGCCCGAGCCACGTCGCGTAGTACCGCGCGCCATGATGGTTCAGGCCGGTCTCCTCGTCGCGTTCCTGCCCAGAGAAGCGATATCGCTTCGGGGTCTCGTGTTGATCGCGAACGCCCTGGTACGACGTCGTTCCGTACGGCGTGTACTCCTCGTACGTAATGATCGAGGCGTTGTCGTCGAGCTCGAGGCAAACCGAGCCAATGTGATTACCGAGCTGATATCGCGTGAGTTGTACCGGTGAGTGATCCGTGCCGACCGTTCGCGTCTCAATGAGCACGATCCGCCGACGATCGTCGAGCACCTGCAGCGTCTGGCGCTCCAGGTCCACCTTCTTGCCGCCTGCGTCATAAGCGCGATAGATCTCGAGGTCTCCGATGTAGATGCGTTCCGACGCGCGGGTCGGAGTAGCTCCCGGTGCCGCGTATCGTTCGGTCACCTTGCGGACGCGCACGCCGTCGCCGTCGTACACGTAGTACGTCGTCTCTGGCGTGCCACTATTTACGAACTGCCCCGAACTCGCGCCGAGCCGATCTCTTGCATCCCATCGCATCAGCGATAGGTGCGGCATCGACAGCATGTTTCCTTGATTGTCATAGGTATAGAACCGCTCGCCTTCGCTGCCGGTCTCGGTGCTCGTCAGCCGATTGTTGGTCTGCGCAGGATCGATCTGGCTCGGCTCGCGATAGTGATATGTGCGCGTCCACGCAGGTGACGCAGGATCGGTACCCACGTGGCGCAGCTCGGTGATATTGCCGACGACGTCGTACGCGTACTGCTCGAAATAACGGCCGACGGCGGCTCCGTCGTTGGGGTGCAACGCGCCAACGCGCGGTGCATCGGTCGGACTCGATGGTGTAGGCGGTTGAGGCTGGTTACCAACGAGCCCTAGTAACTCCCGCCCAGTGGCCGCGATCAGTCGGTAGAGCGCGTCGTACGTGTAGTCGGTCGAAGGATCGACGCGTCGGCCCCGAAAGTAGATCGTCTGCTGCGCGTCGTCGCGGATCGTGGTGATGTTCCCAACTGCATCGAACGTGTAGTTGAGATCCTGCCTTGTGTCCGAGGTCGTCGTCAGGATCCGCGCGACGCGGAACGTCTCTGGATCGTACGTGGTCGTCGTGGTCACCCCGTTTCCGTATGTAATCGACGTCCGCTGCCCGCGCGCGTCGTGGTCGATGTCGCTGACTAACGCCGTTACATTCGCCGAACCGCGTAGGTTCGCGTCAACGCGCTCCAGCAAGCCAGCTTCGTTATACCCGCGCCTCACCAGGGTGCCGTCGGCCGAGGCCTGCTCGATCGGCCGATCCAGCGCGTCGAAGCGCGTGGCGACCGAATAGCTGATCGGCTCCAGCGGAACCGGACCGCTCCAGTCGAGCGCCCCCGCGTACTCCTGCGCGAGCTCACGCTTCAATCGCAACGGGTTGCCTTTGAAGTCGAATGCCTGGAGCTGGTGCGTTACTGGATCGACGTCCGCCTGCGTCACTACACCGGCCGTATCGAAGTGCCGATACAGTCGCGTCCGCAGGTTGAGGACAACGTCGTTGGGCTGTCCTTCGCCGTATTCGAACCGCTCGGCAAGGATCTGTCGCGAAGGCTGGGTCTCGATCGCTCCCGTGATCCAGATTTTCGTCGGGCGGCGCAGCTCGTCGAAGTCCGTCTGAAAGGCGTGGCCTCGGCTGTCCCACATCCGGACGGCGGCCCCTCCGACGTCGGGCAGCAGCGTGCGCTCACCTGCCTCCATGCTCTGTTCGTGAATGCGACGCCCTGCGGCGTCGTAGCGGTAGCGCACGATGCTGCGCGCATTGCCATCGACGACCTCGAGCGTATTGCGCGAGACATCGAAGTACGTTCGCGTTCGCACGTGCTCCTCGACGAGCACACCCGCGACGCCGACGTAGCGGTTGTACGCGATCACCAGGAATGGTCGACCGAGCGCATCAAGGTACGAGGTCAGCGGCGTACCCGCGTGCTCCTTGGCCTTCGCGGCGGCGGATTGAGCTTCGGGACCGAGCGCGCCACCCGCGCGCCGCACGTACCAGGTGGGATGGACATCGCTGTCAGGCAGTCGCTTGAACCAATCAGCGACGTCGGGATCAGCAGCCGGATCTAGCAGGACCGTGTCGTTCTGGTCCCAGCTGATCTGTCGCCACGGGTTGAAGATGGCCTTGGCGTAGGTGTGGTCGGGACTCAGCGTCGCGATCACGCGCTCGACGGGATCGTAGACGAGCGTCGAAGCGACGCCGACAGCGAGGCCGAGCTCCGGCAACGGCGTAGCAGTAAAGAACGGCTCGTATGTCCGGACCGGAGTGCCCTTGTTGTTGTAGATGCGCCAGCCAGTGGTGATCCATCGCGGAGACACGTCAGGCCCACCAAGGACAAGCGGCCCGGGCTCAGCTTGACGCTTCATTTGAAGCACGCGACCGAATGCGTCCGAGAACGTCAGGGCGTGCTGCATGCGCAGCGGGGCGCCATTGAGCACGTCAGCGTCGTGCGTCTCGCGCTGGATCCCGTAACTGGCGACCGGCTGTTGTGTTCGCTGGTACGCGAACAGGTCGTACATCACACGCGTGCTCGCGTGCCCGAGCACGCTCTCCGGAGAGGCAAGCGGATTCGCGATGCGGCTCGCGATCTCGGCGTCCGTGAGGTCGGCTGCGAAGCCGTCGAGGCGATCACCGAGACTCTGCTCCGGCTTACCCATACGGGCCGTTCCGACGACCAGCCCGAGAGCATCATAGGCAACCGCAGTGCGATTGCGGTTCGGGTCCATCACGAGTGCTGGCTGGAGGACTCGGTAGTCGAGCCCGCTCGATGTAAGCGAGCCATCGGAGGCGCGCGTTCCCGCGGTGATCATGCTGCCGAATGGATCCCGGACCTGCAGCAACATCAGATCGTGGACGTCGTAGTCGAGCGTCGTCGAATGGCCGAAGGCGTCCTGATGCCGTCGCATCAAGAAGAAGTGAGCGGTTGCGAGCGCCAGCTCCTGCCCTGCCGAGGCGCCGGCGTTTGGCGAATAGAACGAGCGACCCGAGGGGATCCACCAGGCTGTGTCGCCGAGATGCACATACCCCGCGCCCTGCATGATCGCGTCGGTAGCGCGTACTCCGTAGACATCGGCCACCAGACCCGCGGTGAATGCGAGGTCGTACGTCTCCAGCTGCAACCCGAGTACACCTTGCTGCCCGGACGGAAGCGCGCCAGTGAGGTCGTCGCGACGAAACACGATCCGCTTTTGGCCGATCCGCCGCTTCTGCAGCACACCGGTAGTAGGTGCGACCTCGAATTCGATCGTTGTCGCAGCAGCGACCGTCGCGTTCACCTCGTCGAACGTCAACCTCGGCGCCCCTGGCGTGCGCGTCACGCCTGTGAGGTCGAACATCTTGGAGTCCCATACGACGGGCCGCCGATATGCGTCGAGGCTGTCTACCTCGTTCGTCACCGCGACGGCGGTGTAGGTCACCCAGAGCCGTCCCTGCTCGAGGTTCTCGGCCGCGGACAGATCGGGATCTGTCTGCTGCCGGCCGTACCCGATGGACACGGACCGCAAGACGTTGCCGAAACCGTCGACCTCAAGAGTCAGCGCGTGCGTCACGCGTGGGTCCGTATCATCGCGCTCGAGCTCGTACGTCAACGTCTCGCGAGGGTGCGTGTAGAACACCGCATTGCGGTTCGGACCTCGATGCTGGAGTACTTCGATGCTGTAGTTCCGCTCGACGATGTTGTACGGGCGTGTCGCGCGCGCTGTTTCGTCGAGAGCGTACAGTTCCTGTCGCAGCATCGATCCCTTGAGCGCGCGGCACGCTTCGCGTTCCTCGTCCGCGTCGAGCGGCTCGATGGGTAGTGGCGTGTCATCGAGCAGAAGCGCACTGGCTTCGGCGTCCGTCGCCCCAGCGGGCCGGTAGTACTCACCGAGATCCTGATCGTCGAGCAGCCCGGCGAAGTACCTCGAGATTCGCTGCCGGCCGAGGTTCACGCCAGTGTGGAACCATGTCTTCGTAAGCGTGGGCGGGACGTGTGTGACCGCGTCTTCGTTGGCTGAAAGCTGACCGTCACTGGCGAGCGCAGCGAGCTCTTCGGTATCGAGCTGGTCGACGCGGCCGAAGCCACGAAACTCACGTTCTACGCCGTCGAAGAACCCATGATGGTACGAGTAGCGACTCACAAAACGGTTGCGACTGACCTGGTCGAACGTGACGACTCGCTCAACGACCTGCACCGGAAACGGCAGCCGCGTGATCCACGGCGTGCCGGCTGCCTTATCAGCCAGATAGAACTTCGTCGAGGCGGCGTAGAAGATCCGTTTCTCAGCGCCGAGGTTGTTGCGACTAGCGACCAAGAGGTGCGGCTTGATGCCACCGAGCAGATCGATGTAGTGCACAGGCCTGCGCTCGTCCGCGGGCAGCGGTGACGACCACACGAGACATTGGGTTCCACGCCCCAGCAGGTCGGTCACAAGGAAGCTAGCGAGATCGCTGCTCCGAGGGATCGCGATGTGGCGGGCCGAGCTCCAACCGTTGCCCGAATGGTTGAAGTACAGGTCCGCACCGTCGCGACCGTAGTAAATGATGTCAGTCGTTCCCGAGCCGTCGATGTCCGCGAGATGGACGCGGCGCTGATCGAACTGGTCCTGATCATCAAACCAGGGCGGATCGTCCATCTCGATCATCGCGGCAAACCGGCCGTAGCCAAGGTTCGGCCAGTACGCGATCTGGCCGTTGCGAATGCGCACGAGGTCGGTCAGACCGTCGCCCGACATGTCTGCGAGGTAGATTGATTCCGTACCATCCGCGAACACCAATCGAGGACCTCGTTCCTCGTCGCGCGGCTTTCGCACGCGCATCGCGGCACCGAAGCCAGCCTTCCCGTGCGACGGGAACCACGTGAGCAGCTCATCCTCGGTGATCAGAATGTCCGCGAGACCATCGCCGTCGAGATCGACGAGGCGCGCGTTCGGACTGCTCCACCGGAGCGTAGGCAGATCGCGGAACGCCCGGAACGGCTCCCATCCGCCGTCCGCGTTGCGCTCCCAGAACCCCGGTGCTCCACCGCCTGGGACCACCATCGCCGGTAGCCCATCGCCATCGAGATCCAGGAACTGTGGGTGCGCGACCGACGGAACCATCGGCAGCGGCAGCAATGCACCGAACTTTCCCCCGCCGCGGTTAGGCTTGTAGTACCAGGCCTCGCCTTGTTGCGTTGCGACACCCGAGATCCCTTCGCCATCCAGATCGACCCACTGATAGCGCCGCGCGTCGAGACCCTCCGGCAGGTTCTCGACATCGTCGAGCTGTTGCACAACATCTGACAGCACCGTGCGGCTGTAGTCCAACTCGAGTGCCGGACGCGTCTTTACGAGGTACGTCGCGAACCGAGCGCCGTTGCGTTCGACGATGTCCTGTGTCGCATCACGCACGTAGCCGCAGTCGGTGACTGCGCGAACGTACGATCCGAAGCGCGTGCTTCCCTCGAACGCCAGCTCGTCATCGATCGCGGCGGGCTGCGACGCGTCGTCGTAGTCAAGATCCAATGACCGCACTAGGCACGGTTCTTCACCGAGCTCTGCAAATCGGTGGAACACCAGGACGCGCTTGCACCGGCGATGCGTCCGGACCTCGAAACCGGCCTTGTACGTCGAGAATGTGTCGGGCCGCACCGACCACGTGGTCGCCGGTGCTTCCGACGCCCTGACGTAATGCAGCTGCGCGTCGGCCGGGCGCGTAGGATCCAGCGGAACGCGCTCGATGTGACCCTCGTCGTAGTCGAATACGACCTCGAACATCCAGTCTGGTGCGGCCAGCGTCGGATCGGTAAGCCGCGACACGCGGTTGCCGCCCCGGATCCTTTTCAGATACCTGTTCGTCGAGCGGTCTCTCCGCTGTTCACTAGGGCGATCGAGATCGACGTTGTTGCCGTCCTCGTCGACGTACTCGAAGCGCACAGCATTGCCGATCGCGTCGTAGCGCTCGCAAACCATCCAGCTGAAGGTTCGCGCCCCCTCCTCGATGCGCGAGTCGGTGTCCTTCCCATAGACGGTCGTGATGTTCTCAGCGCTGATCGAGCGCCAGTGCACATCGCCTGTCGGCCGATGCGTCCACCGTTCGATCCGGCCGAACATCCCCTCGATGCGCGGCCGGTAGCGATGGATCGTGATATCGGAGACCGACGTTGCATCCTCGAACCGAGCGCCGCTGGTGTCGAGCACGGGTACCAGGTCCTCCGCACCCGAGATCAAATAGACGTCCGACTCATCGCCGTCGCAGTACCTGGGTAGGCCGCGATCGGTGCGCCGGGTGATCGCGGGCAAGCCCAGCGACCACCCGAACCCAAACGGCCCATTTCCAGAACCCGAGTCGTACGAAAGTGCCAGGGCGAGGCTAAAGCTTGCGCGTCCGACGCTGACGATCGGGATCGATAGTGTCCCGGTACCGGTCGCCGCGTTTACCGAGAACTTCTCGCCGATGCCGCGGATCGCACCGCCCCCCTTGGGCAGTTCGATACCAGGGACGCTGCTGCGCGGTATGTTCTCCTTGTCGGCCGCCCCGCTCTCCTTGCCGCGGTCCCCTTCTTCGCTCCGGCTGGGTACACCGACGCGATGCGACGCGCGGTCGTCGACCGGCCCACCGTCCCCGTTCATCGGCGCATGATACGAGCGCGGTGGTCACGACCACCAGCGATCGAGCGTCGTTCGTTGCCTCGCAGCCTGCCGCAAAACGCAGCAGTGGTCCGAGGGATACTCGTCGCTCGTGCTTCGTCGCGCGATGCCTACAGCGGCGCCTGAAGCTGAGTTCCGACAGAACGAAGTCTCCACCAGACACGACGCTTCTGAAAATGGCCTAACGTCTGCGGCGTAGCGGGCTTCCGTTGTCGCTTCGAGGAGTGGTGTCACCCCATGATGAGGCGCTGACAAGATCCGGACCTCAGTTTGAGGCGCTATGCGGACAGTCGAGCGCCACCTGGAGCATCGGCGGCTTGAGCTTGTCGAGGTCCTTGCAGGTGATGCCCGCCGGCAATGTTCCCTGAAAGGACCACGGGCCGTTTGCAGGACCCTTCATCACCGCACCCTGCGGGCCAACCTCGACCGTGTCTCCATTGTGCGTGACCTTGTATGTCATCCCGTCCCCGTCCTCAGAAGTGAAATGGACCGATGCTATGGTGAGGCTCGGGAGAAAGTCGGTCGAGGAAACGTACGACACCACGTTATCCTTGCATGCCTGGGTCGTCCCTATCACCGTGAAGTGATTCGTCGCGGTGACAGGGACCCCTCTGCTCGCAGAACTGCCGTCGGCGCCCGTCACTCGCAACGTGATCGTCTCTGTCCCGGTCACCAGGACACTTTGCACGCCCGCGGGCCCGATCCCCGTAGGCGTCGACTGGCCCGTCGAGCTCGAGATCAGCTCCCCCTTGGTTCCTTGGTATATCCAAGTGGCCTTGACGGACGTACCCGGGCACGTCGCGACGGGATCGACCGTGAAACTTACGATCCTCGCCGCGCCGGGTGCCAGAGGAGTACCGTTCGAGTCGTCGTAAAGGAACGGCGCCTTCTTCACCGCAGTCTCGCCATCCGCGAACGTCACGACGACATCAGCGATCTCCTTCGCCGTACCTGGCGGCGTCAATACCTGGATCTGCGAGTCCGTATTCGCCGTGATCGGCGCCTTGCGCGTCCCAACCTCGACCAGTTTCGCGCCGAGGAGCCCTTTCCCTCCAATCGTCAGGAGTGTGCCCCCGCCCGAGGGCCCGGTGCTCGGCAAGACCGTCGTGATCTCGTGGTCCGCCAAGTAAGTGAAACGCTGCTTGGCGCGGACGGGCTTCGGGGCGAGCATCACGTCGACGTTCACAGGTCCGGCGGCCTTCGGCGGCGGCGCCGTGACCTTGATCTCCGTCGGGGTCGCGTCGCCGGTCGCGGTTCGCGAACCGAACACAACCTTGATGGACTTCTCGTCAGGGAACGTTCCACGAATCGTCACGAGCGTGCCGGCGCGGCCTTTTGTTGGTGACAGAGCGCTGACGTCAAAAGCTGCCGGTAGCGGGTCAGGGTCGTAGCTGAATGCGCCGTTAAGGTCGATCGGACCATCGGCGAACTTGAGAACGACATCCATCGTTTGCCCAGGATCTCCGTCGGGTGTCTCGATCGTAAGTTGAGACTCTGTATTGGACGTGATCGCCGCTGGGCGTGGTGGCTGCTGTTCCGGTCCGGAGGGCGTGAACTCGACGCTTCGGGCCCCGGCAAGTCCTGTCCCTGTGATCGTGACACGCGTGCCGCCCTTCGCGGGGCCGGACGCCGGCGAGATGTCCTTGACCTGATGCGGCGCCACACCGCCGTCGATCGGGACGAGGCTGCTCACTGTCTCGGGGTACGTGTCCGGCGCGAGATAGTGTCCGGCCGTGAGACCACCCGTCACCAGCAGTAGCACGGGGAACGCGACTCGGAGCGTGCGCTCCCAAGCCGGCGGCCCGATCCTCCAGCGCGCACGCTCGGTCTCACTGACGTTGGCGGCGACGAGACCGGCGAGCCCGCTGCGCGCGAGCTTCTTCGCGCGTCTCCCGGACGTGTCGATGCCGGCTCCCAACTCGGTCCGGTCGAGGTACAGCGCACCGACGCTCGCCGCCATCGAATCGACATCCGCATCGGCGATCGCGACCTCGAGCCGCTCCTTGATCCACTTGGCAACCCGGGCGACCTGCTCGGGATCGCGACGGCGAGCCTCTGCAAGCAGCCTCTCGAGTAGCGCCGGCTCGACGCGAATACGCCCGCCGGGCAGCAGCTGCACGCCCGGAAGCTCCCACGCGCGTTCGAGCTCGCGCCACGGCGGTGCGATCACGCCCTCGGACACGAGCGCGTAGACCGCGAGCGTCGTCCACGACCGTGAGGCATCGAGGAGCGCTGTGGTGGCGAACGCGTCGAATGCGTTGTTCCCCATCGCGCGGCGCCACCCGGCAATCACTTCTTCCGGGTCGACCATCGGACGCGGGGCGAACCAGCGTGCCGGCAGCTTCGCGAAGTTCGTGCCGCGATGGGGCTGCGCGCCGAGCGCCTTCATCGTCGCGACGGACGCAACCCAACGTGCCCCCGGGCCCCAGAGTTCCTCGGGTCCTGGGTGAAACCAAGTGGTCTCCGCGAGCGACTCGGACATCGCAGGCGTGCGGGTGGCGGGAGGATCGAAGTGTTGTGCATCTGAAACGATGAGAATCTCGCCACGCTGCTCTTCGCGGATCTCCTCGAGGCGAAGGCGTGGCACATCGAACGTGCGTTCGACGGTGATCGCGCCCGGATCGGTCGACATAAAGCGGCGGACGACGTGATGTCCTTGCGCCGAGAGAGCACGTGCGAGTTGCTCCGCGTGAGCGGGCCAGCGTTCCATCGAGCGGCCGAGATCCTCGATAAGCACGATCGGGCGGTAGCTTACGGGCTGCACGAAGCACAGCGTGATCCGACCGGCGTTGCGTGTCGTCTGCTCGACAGTCTCACGCGCGTCAAGGATCCAGGCGTCTTCTACAGCGCTTGGTGTTCCCACGGAGTCGGCGTGCGCGCGGATCGTCGAGTGCGCGATTGGGTGCACGTCCTCCGCCGCGGGTATCGGCAACACGAGCACACGCCTACCGACCGACTGCGCGAGCCGCGGCACAGCGACGTTAGTGAGCACGCTGCGGCGGCGCCAGATTAGGAGCACGCCGAAGACGAGGAGCGTCGCCATCCCGGTTCCCGCGGCAGCGCGCCCGAGCAGAACCGGGAGCGCTGACGGCGTCACGACAGTGCCATCGACGCGCGCGAACTGCTGCGGGGCACCGTCGTTCGAATCGCTGGAAACATCCACGGCTGCGACGTCTACGTCCGCATCCCGCGGCGGAAGGATGACGATCGACTTCGTCGTGAAGTACGCGATCACCGCGGCCGCGAGGAGGGACGCAACCGCGACGACCAACAGGAGCCGCGCAGGCCATGAGGTCACGACATTCGTCCCGTCGCGGGATGTCGTCCATGTACTGCGCTCACGCGCATAAGGCGGTAGCAGCAGCGAGCCGAGATCGTCGACGCGCTGGCGCTCCTCAGGGGTGCGAGCGACGAGCATCTTCAGGATCCGTAGCTTGCGCGCGGTGTCCCACGTCTCAGCGTGCGCGAACGCGCGCGCGATCCGCGCCGCGTCTCCGACCTCGACGCCGACCCCATGCCTGTGCAGCATCGACATTAGAGTCGCGAGATCTTCGGCCGTCAGCTTCATCCGGCGGCGAGAAGAATCTTACGGTCGTCTTTCGACTTAATCAGCGTCTGCCACAGGGGCAGCTCGCGCAGCGGCTTCGACAGCAGCTTCTCCGCTGACATCTTCGTCACCGCCAGCGCCTGCACCCACGCGAGTAGCTCGCTCGTGGCGGGCTGCTTGAACAGATTTGGGAGCGCCCGAACTTGCTCGAACCGCGAGACTGCAGCGCCGACGAGATCATCCGCGAGCCCGAGCGGGCCGAGGCGCTGCTTGACGATCTTGACGAGGTCCGTGGTCGTTGGAAACTCGATGTAGTGGAACACACAGCGCCGAAGGAAAGGACGCGGCAGCTGGCGCTCGCTGTTACTCGTTATCAACACGATTGGGCGCAGGCTGGAGGCCTGCTCTTCATTGCCGACCTCGGGTACCCGGAAGCTCATGCGATCGAGCTCATGCAGAAGGTCGTTCGGAAAGTCACGCGGAGCTTTGTCGATCTCGTCGATCAGGACCACTCTTCGCGCCTTCGCGCGGATTGCCTTGCCAAGCGCCTCATACGTCACGTACACGCTCGCGTCCTCAGCACGCGGCGTTCCTTGCTCCGTCTTTGTCGACGCCTGTATGTCGTGGAACCGGCGGACGGCGTCGTAGCGATACAGCAGGTCCTGCGCACGCGACGTCGATCGCGTGTTGAAGACCAGCGGCTCCTCAAGCCCGAGCTCGTCAGCGATGCTCCATGCGAGCCGCGTCTTGCCGCAACCAGGGTCGCCGGTGACCAGCAGCGGTTGACCGACGGCGATCGCGAGGTTGACTGCCTCCTTCAGCGTATCGCTCGCTAGGTACTTGCCATGTTCCCGCGTCAGCACGGGCTGTGCGGGAAGCTGTTTCAGACGTTCGGCGTATTGTCCGCCGTCGCCTCCATAGACGTCGAAGATCGGTGTTGTCATGCGGCGGTTCCGTAAAGCATGCGGTGCAATCGTTCGAGCGCTCTCTCGTTGTCGTACTCACACAGCTCCTCCGCGAGCTCGCGCGCGCGAGGCTCTGCGATTTGCTGGTCGGTGAAGAACTTCGTCAGCAATTCGGGCCTGAACGGGCCGAGCTCTTCGAGCAGGTGCAGCTCGGTATTCTCTAGCGGCGTCGTTCTCATGAGCGCAAGCGCGCTGTCGATCCGCGCCTTCTGCCGCACCGACCCCGGCGGGTAACCCACCGCAAGTAGCAGCACAGTAGGTTGGACGCCTGCACGCCTGACGATGTCGTGCCAGACCGGCTGGACAAGTGCGACGATCGCGTCCGCCTCCGCCTCGCTGCTCGCCGAGCACACATCGACGACGTCGAGCACCAGGGTCGCCCCCGACACGCACTTGCGCGTCACCCACTCAGCAATTCGCTTCTTTAGCTCCTCGTCAGTCCCGCGCGACGGGATCCTCCCTGCCTCCGCGATCGCGCCGAGAAGGGCTTTCGAATTCAGTCGTGCGTCACCGCCGATACACCACGTCATCGCCGGAATGGGCTGATCGACGACGTGGTTGTTTTGCCGCAGATCTTTCTGGATGCGGTCGATCACGTAGCGGTGCCCGCTGCGCTCCGGGCCGCGAACGACCGCTATGAACGAGCGCTTGTCTTCGATGAGCTCGGCGAGCTCTGCGCGCTGTTCCCGGAAGGCGGCCCTGAAGTACTGCGTGTCCGCCTGGTTGCGGTCGAAACGCGGCGCCGCTGCGAGGACATCCTGCGGCACGCCGCGCGTCATGCACGTGACAAACGGCCACGCGACGTGCGTCTCCGGATCATCGAACATAGCGCGCCGTGCAGTCTGTGCCGCGACGTCGACGGTGGCGCCGCTAACGAGCTGCGCATAGAACGTCGCGGCGAAACATCGCGCTGCACGTCCCGCGACCGGCGCCTGATGGCCTACGACAGCACCAACACCACGCTCGACGAGACGCCACGCCATGGGACCGAATGGCTCAAGCGGCGACCCGCGGGAGGCGCTGGTGCTACACGCGTTGAGCACGACAAGCCGGCATGGTGCGGAATGTCTGGTCAGTAGATCGCACAGCATCGCCGAAGTGATCTGTGCGTAGCCGTTGCTGTCATTGCGAAACACGAGGGCGTTTTCGCGCGCGGCGGCATGGCCCGCAAAGTGAAACACCGCCGGCGGTCCGGACGACGTGATCCTCGCGACCACACTGCTCCAGCGGCCCGTCGAGATCATCTCAGGGTCTATGCGGTCTGGCTCGAGCGCGAGCAGCGTCTGTCGGATCGCCTCCACCTCGTCGCCCGTCTGGATCGCCTGGTAGCCGCTCGTCTCGTCATAATCGATTCCGACGAGCATCACCTCACGGGCACGCGGTGACGGCGGGTCCCCTCGAAGGACGCGGACAACTGAGAAGTCGTCGTCGATCCCGATCGCTGCACGCAGCTCCGGCGCGTGCGCGAGCTCCCAAGGCCATCCGCTGAGGCGGTCATTTTTCAGATGCAGCGAGATGCGGCATGTCCCGTCGCGGCCTCGCGTACGGTTCAACAGTGCGACCCCGTCGGAGCCTAGCAGCCATTGCCCAAGCGCCGTGCCGTAGGCATCAAGCAACGATCCAGGATCCGGCGACGTCGCGAGCTCTGCCCAGATCCGGTCGGCACGCAGCGATGTTGGTGGATCCTGGCGCGGGAACGCGATCGGCCGCTCGCCGCCGCACTCGAGCACCACCGGGTCTCCGGCCGACTCGGGCATGTAGACGTGGACCCCCGCCATTCACTCATCCTAGCCGCCTGGTCGCACGACAAACAAGGCGCCCAGGGGAACGGCGCGGCTACCTGCTGCGAAATGCAGCACCCCGAGTGCGAACGGAAGGTTTCCAATCCTCGGCCGCAGCGCGATAATGACGCTGAATGGCTGACCCACAGACCGTTGTCGAAGCATCCACACTCCAGATGGTCGGTGCCGGTTGCTTCGGCGGCCTCATCGGCTGGCTGCTCTACAGCTTCAACCGCCAGCGCAAGGAACAACCGACGCTCGGGGATATCGTCACGATCCTTGGCGCGATCGCAGGCACCGCCGTGCTCGCGCTGTTTCCGGCGCGCACCGATCTGTTCGGTGCATACGGCATCGGCCTCGCTATCGGCTTCGTCCTGTACTTCCTAACGCTCGTGATCATGGTCAGCGTCTCGAAGAACTTCACGATCGATTGGTTTCTCGACGGCCGCCGTAAGAAGCCCGCCGACGGCTTTTACGTCCCGACACGCGACGAGCAGGCGGCTGCGGTCAACGCGCCGATGGGCAATCCGGGCAAGCAGCAGCCCCCCCAAGGCTGAGGCATGGGGGCGCTCGACGAGGCGCTCGCTGCAGCGCTAGCTGTTCCACTAAAGCAGCTCGCGACGGTAGTCAGCGCGTTGATCGACATGAAACGCGTAGTCCCGGTCGCGATCGTTCAGTCGCTTCGGCTGCCGGAGACGTTACGCGCTGCCGCGGTGATAAGAGCCCAGCGAGTCGCCGCCTCCGTAGATACGGTGCTTTCGGCGAAGGTCCGCCCCGATCTCCAGGTTGCCTCGCTGATCCTTGCCGCCCCAGCGCTCGATACGAAGGACTGGGAGCGCGTCGACGTGACCTTACTACCGGCAACGATGCCGTTGGTACCCAAGCAGGTCGTACGCCGCGTGATCGGCAAGCCGTTCGCCGGGCAGCGCGAGCTCGCGGACCGACTCGCATCCGTGTCACCGTTCGTCAAGGGGCGTTCCCTTGAGCTCGTGCGGCAACGCTCGATGGAACTCACAGATCCGGCGATACGGAAGGCTGTCGTGATCGCGATCGACACCGGCAATCCCCCGTCGGAGTTTCGCAAGGCGCTGGGCACATCTGCATCGCTGTTCCCGAACCTCGAATGGTGGGAGACGTCAGAGACCGCGGCGCTGCTCGAGAACGTCCGCCGGACGACGCGCGGTGATCCTGACGCCGCCACCAAGCTCGCACGGGCGATCGACCAGGCGCTTGCCAGGCTCGGAAGCCTTGGTGGCGGCTGGACGCACGCCAAGCCGAAGCTACCTACGACGCGCATCGAGCTCGGTGACCTGCGAGGGGACGATCGGGGTCTCGAGCCGGCGACGGTGCAGCGGCCGCGCGTGTCGATCGGCGTCGCTCTCGATGACAGTGCAGCGCAGCCTGTGCAGAACACGACGCTCGCACCCGATACGCGATACTGGCTATGGTTCGAGATCGCCCCCGACACGATCGCCGGCGCCGCTCCAGGAGGCAATCCAGAGCTGCCGCGCGACCTCGAGGACACAGACATCGACGTCGTTCTATTCGCCTTCGCCGACCAGCTCGAGGTCGACGAGACGTACCGGCGTGGGACGGTGCGCGTGATCGCCTCGCGTAGCCGCGTCGTGACTCCGGCTGCCACGCCGGCGGTGTCCGAGGCGCGCCTGTTCTTCCCGATTCGGACCCCCTCCACGCCCGGCAACCACGCCGTCAGGATCTCGCTCTATCACAACGGCTGCTTGGTACAGTCGCACGTCCTTACGACGATCGTCCGCGATGGCTCGGCCGATGTAGATGCGCTCAGACTCGCGACGGACTTCTCACTGACGCGCAGCTTCGATCTGAAGGCGTTCGCTCGCGCCGACCTCAGCATTCTGCTCAACGACGACCCCGGGACCGGCACGCACAGCTTTCGGTTCTTCCGCGGCGCTGACAAGGTAGCGGCTGATGCGACGATCGACGGCACGCAGCTGACCTCAATGATCAACTTCGCACGCGGTGCGCTGCGGCTCGCAGCGTGGGGTACCCGGAATCCGTGGCGCACGATCGAGCTCGACCCATATCAGTACGGGACGCCCGATCTCACGCGGCTGCAGCGGGACCTGATTATGTTCGCTGTGCACGGCTGCCGTCTCTTCACGCAGGCGCTCCTTAAGTTTCGTCAGGGGGCGATGTCGGTCGCCGCCTTCCGTGCTGCGCTACGTGCGCCGGGGGTCATCCAGCTCGGACTCAAGCAGGGAACCGCGTTCGTTTTCCCGATCTCGCTCGTCTACGACTTCCCGCTCGATCCGGACAGTTCGAAACTCTCCGTCTGTGGCGCGTTTCTGGCGAATGTTCAGGCCGGCGCGGACCTCGCGGGCACGCCATGTCTTGCGGGCCAGTGTCCCCACTACGAGAACGACCTTGTCGTCTGCCCGGGCGGTTTCTGGGGGTTCCGCCACCAGATCGGCATGCCCCCGGATCTGCAGAACGTCGAGGCGACCGCCGATGTCGGAGGGCCGGATGAGGCCGCGATCGCTGCTCTGGTCTCGACCGACGAGGCGTTCGTCGGGCGCGAGGCACATATTCAGGCGCTCGCGAAGCTGGCGGCCACGAAGACATTTGACGACCGCATCGCCTGCTTGCTCGAGCTCAAACGCGGCCACGCGCACGTCGAGTATTTCTACTGCCATGGCGGGACGACCGAAGGGGGGACGGCATTTCTGCAAGTCGGCGCACCGGGCAGCGACGTAATCACATCGCAGAGTCTCGTCGACATCGAATGGAAGGACCCGAGGCCCCTGATCATCCTCAACGGATGCCACACAACGGACGTGTCTCCCGAGCAGGTGTTCGAGCTCGCAACGGGCTTTCTCGCGTTCGCGCGCGCTTCCGGCGTGATCGGAACCGAGATCACGATCTTCGAGTCGCTCGCGCGCGCATTCGGCGAGGAGTTCCTGAGGCGCTTCATCGACGGGCGGGAGCCGCTCGGTGGCGCTCTGCGCAGTACACGCCTACAGATGTTGATGAAGCTCAACCCGCTCGGGCTCGTCTACATGCCGCTCGCGCTGCCGAATCTGCAGATTCGTGCGTGATGACGGCGCGGACGCATCCGTTCGCGATGCGGCGCGTGAGCAGTGCGCTAGGGCGTTTGGTGCTCATTAGCAAGTTGGACGTAGCGCCCGCCAGCACAGCCATCCGCTTCAACAACTGTGTTGCAAATTGCAGCAGGAGACCGCCACACCGATCGCGTCCCGCGTCCTATGTTTCGAATATGGGGCAGGAACGAGACGCACGTTACGGCAGTGGCGGCGACCAGCACTCTCGAGCTGTGCGAAATATGGGCCATCGCGCAGCACTCTCGGGGCTTCTGTTCGTTGCGGCGAGTTGCAAGCCAGGCATCAAGGCATTCAACGTCGACCCACCCTGCGTTTGTAAGGGAAGCGAAATCACCGTGAGCTGGACCGTCGCCCACGGCACGCCGCACATCGAGGTTGACCACCCTCCAGATGACTGGCCGGGCGATCAACCGTTCAAGTCGTGCGAGACGCGGAAGTATCACGTGCAGGAGAACGCGAACTTTGTCCTTACCGTACCCGGCGCGAATCAAGCGAACGGAGACGGCCGACGGCAGCAGTCCGTCAACGTCATCGTCAAGGACGCTGCGGCCTCTGCTAACGCGCCCACGTGCGACGACAAGGGCGCTGTCCACATGGTTTCTGGTCCGATGCCCACTGTTTCATCTTGCGGCGCCCCGGTTGCGCGAATGCACGATCCCAGTGTTCAAAAGACCGTCGGCGACCAGGTCGAAAATCAAACACGCCGCGTATGTCTTCTCGACCCGGGGAACGTTCAGTACTGCGTCGACCCTGGCGGCACGGGCACGCCTATCGGCGCGGTCGTTGATGGTGCATGGAAGATCCAGATCCCGCTCACTAGCGACGAGAGCTGCGACGGTGCTGTGCCAGGGATGGCGACGGTGAAGTTCGACATCGACTGCGACAAGGTCCCCCACAGGAAGAGCTGACCCAATGGATCTTCAAACTCTCCGGCAAAGCATCGACACGATCTTTGTTGTCATGCTCGAGAACCGGTCATTCGACCACGTGCTCGGCGACCGCTATGGCATCCCCGCGATCACGAACACGTCGTCGCGCGACGCAACTCGAACCTTCAACCCTCAGCAGGTACGAGATCAGTGGATCGACACGGACCTACCTCATGGACGCGACCGTATTTCGACGTCTCTCGAGGCAGGTATGCGCGGATTCGTTCACGCGTACGAAGATGAGCTCAAGGCGACGTGCCCAACGAATTACTGCCCGCCAATGTGGCACATCGACAGACGGGATCTACCGATCACGAACTTTCTCGCTGA
>JAFAOG010000625.1 GCA_019237945.1 Deltaproteobacteria bacterium
GATCGTGACCGCGCTGCCGTCGTGGAAGTACGGCGCGCTCGCCGCGAGACCGATCAGGCTCGGCGTGTCGGCTTCGGGAAGCGTCACGCTCGCGAGCTTGTGCTTCTCGCGATCGGTGTACGCCTTGCCGTCGTGGCAGCTCGCGCAGCCGAGCTCGGCGGAATCGAACAGCTGCTTGCCGCGCGACACCATCGCGACATCGCGCGTCGGCGCCTTCGGAGCGGGCAGCGCCTCGAGGTACGACGCGAGCGCATCGGTCTGCGTGGGGCTCAGGCCCATGCCGCCGAGGCGCTTCATCGTCGACGAGAGCGAGTCGCGCAGCGTCGGGTCGCCGCCGTCCCACTTGAACGGATGCGTGCCGACGAGGCGGCCGTCGAGCAGCGGCGTCTGCAGCTCGTGCTTGTCGATGCGCCACGACAGGCCATCGGCGCGGCCATCGGGATGGCAGGACGCGCACGCCATCGCGCCGTTCTGCGAGACCTGCTTGCTCGCCTGATGGAACAGCACGAGGCCGTCGTGCTGCTTCGCGGAGAGCGTCGATGCGACGAGCGATGGACCCGCCTCGACCTTCGCGGCCGAGCCGAACTCGACGCGCGCGATGCTGCGCGTGAACGAGCACCACACGAGGACCTTGCCGTCGCTGGCGACCGCGAGGCCGTCGGGACCGCATGCGCCCTTGGTGTCGAGCATCGCGGTCGGGCCGGCGGCGATCGACATCTGCGACGCGTTCTTGAGCTGTAGCAGCGTGTCGTTGCCCATGCCGGCGACGTAGAGCGCGTCGTGCGCGCCATCCCACGCCATCGCGCGCGGCTGGTGCTGCGCGATCTGCGCGACCGTCTGCCTCGTGCCCGCGCGCTCGAAGCCGAGGAACGCGAGCTGGTGCGTGACCGGCGGATCGAACCCGCCGCCGTAGCTGCCGCTGCGCTCGGCGCCGTCGCTGATCTGCACCGGCGTCTCGCGCTGGAACGGCACGACGGCCTGGTGCTCGCCCATGAACAGCACGCTGAACGAGCCGCGCGCGAACGAAGCGCCGGCGGCGCCGGGATGCGAGGTCTGCGTTGCGAGCGCGACGTGCTCCGCGGCGTGCGTCTCGACGAGGTCGATCTGATCGACGGTACCGGTCGCGAGATACGCGACGAGCGCGCGCGTGCCGTCGGGCGACACGGCGAGGCCGCGCGGCTCGCGCCCGAGCGCGGTGCGCCAGCGCTCCTTCCCGGTTGCCGCGTCGAACGCGACGAGCGTGCGGTCCGCGATCGTCGTGACCATCACGGTCGTGCGATCCGGAGACAGCGCGACGCCATACGGCTCGCTCGGCGTCGGCAGCGAGCGCTTCACGGTCAGCGCGTCGCCGACCTCGACGACCGCGACGCGATTGCCGGCGCGATCCGCGACGAACGCGAGCTTGCCGACGGGGTCATACGCGAGCAGACCGGCGTTGCCGCCGATCGCGAGCTGCGCGACGGCCTTGCCGGTCTTGTCGGTGAGCATCAAGTTGCCGCTGTCGGCGTCGATCACGAGCGCGCCGTCGCCGACGGCCGCGATGCGCGACGACGTCAGGTACGGCGCGGTTGTCGCCGCGGGCTTCGCACCGCCGAGCGGGCGACCGGCGAGCTGGAACGTCGGCGGCGCGACGTCCATCGGCATGACGACCTTCGCGAGCGCAGGAGTCGACACGGCGGCAGTGAGCAGACCGGCGGCGAGGATCGGGCGGCGCATGTGGGCATGAAAACGAACGGCGACCGTCCCCGATCTATTTTCCATAGCGATCAGGACAACATGCTTTCCGCCGCGGTTCCGGCGAATTCGTCTAAGGAATTACCTGACTTCGACGGTCGCCTTGACGACGCGATCGCCGACCCGCAGCTCGTCGGCGACTTCCTGTCCCGAAATCACGTGGCCGATCCAGGTGTAGCGCCCGTCGAGATGAGCGGCGCGCGAGTGCATGATGAAGTACTGCGAGCCGCCGGAGTCGCGCCCGGCATCGGCGATACCTACACCGCCCTCCACGAACCGAGCGCCGGCGCTGGGCTCGGCGGGCGTCGTGAAGCCGGGACCGCCCCAGCCCGACTGCGTCGGATCGCCGCCCTGCACGACGAAGTCATGCACGACGCGATGGAACGCGAGCCCGTCGTAGAAGCCCTTCTGCGTCAGCGCGACGATCGTCGCGACGTTCCACGGCGCATCGTCGGGCGCGAGCTCGATGTCGATGCCACCGCGCGTCGTCTCGAGGTGCCACAGCACGTGCTTGCCGATGACCGAGGCGACATCGACGGGCGGCGGCGTCGCCTCCGCGAGCGCGGGCGGCGGAACGGCCTCGCCGAGCTGGCGCAGGCAGTCGGCAGCGGCGCGCGCACGCACCGGATGACCGGCGAGCCCGCCGCGGCACGCATCGGCACCGGCCGCGAGCTTGCGCTGGCCGATCTGCGTGAACAGATCGGTGCCGAGCTCGACGTCGGTCTCGGTCTTCGCGCGCTGCACGATCGCGGCCTCGACCGCCGCGTCGCCCGCGAACCGATCACCGATCGCATCGAGCGCAGCGCCGGCAACCGCGACGTCCTTCGACGCGAGCGCGGCGATCAGCTGCGGCGCCTCGATCAGCGGGAACGCCGCCATCTTCAGCCGCGCGTCCGTGCTCTCGAGCAACGCGCGGATCGCGCCGCGCTTCCACGTGACGTCGGGCGAGATCTTCGCGATGTCGGCGAGGATCGCGAGGTCGATCCCATCGCAGTGGAGATCCGCGAACGGCACGCGCAGGATCGCGCGAGCGAAGCACTGGCGCCAGCCGCTGAGCGTCGGCTCGGTCTTCGCGAGCAGCGTGCGCGCGTACTCGTCGACCTGCTGCGCGGCGAGCTGGCGCAGCGCCTCGTCGGCGACCGGATCGGGCGCAACGGCGACGAGCACGGCGAGCGCGCGCTGACCGACCGGATCGGCGGCGACGGCGCGCACGGCCTCGACGGCGACGCGCCAGTCGCGATCGCGCAGAAACCCGATCACCTCGTCGATCTTGGCCGCCTTGCGCTTCGTGAGCCCGGCGATCGCCTGCGCGCGCGTCTCCGCGTCGTCGTCCTTCAGCCGATCGCGCAGCGCCGCGTTCGCGGATTCGTCGGCGGGCGGCTCGTGCTCGCGCATCAGCGCATACGTGGCGGCGTAGCGGACGCGCGGATCCTTGTCGCGCGTGGCGGCCACGACGGCGGCGCGCACATCGGCGGTCCACGCGATCTTGCGGCGGCCCATGCGCGCGAGCGCGATCGCGGCGGATTCGGCCAGCTCTGGCGCTCGCAGCGCGTCGACGAGATCGGACTCGGCGCCCGGAGTAGCGATTCGACCGGCGGTCGTGATGTCGTGGGCGTCAAGGACGTGCGCGTTGTCCTGTACGAGGACCCCGCCCTGCATATGCCCCTTGAACACCGGCCCCCGCCACATGCTGATCTGCGCGTGCGGTTTGAACAGCGAGAAGTACGGCGGATCGTCGAGCGAGCCAGCAACGCCGATCGCATCGACGGCTGCGACCTGAACATCACCATTCGGATCATACAGCGCATCCATGAGCGCGGACATTGCCTCACTCGTATCGATCCGGCCCAACCCACGGAGCGCAAGCACGCGCGTGTGGACATCGGGCGACTTCGCGAGCTCGATGAGCTCGGCGACACCGCCCGCGCGGCGAGCCTCCGCGCGCGCGACGCGAATGCGCAGCTCGCGATCATCGGCTTGTGCTGGCGGCGGCTCGGTCGGGCGCGCCGGGCGTGAAGAGGGACACGCGAACGACAGCATGGTTGCAGCGAGCGCGATCGTACGCAGCACGTCCGCATCCTACATTGATGGCGACGAGCGCGCGTGACATCGTGATCCCATGCGCAAGGCCTGGGTGCTCGTCGCGGTGGCGGCGTGCTCGTCGAAGAAAGAACCTCCGAAGACCGAGAACAAGGTCACCGAAACGGCGCCCGCGCCGAAGAAGCCGGTGCCGACGGCGCCGCTGCCCGAGCTCGCCGCGGATCCCGGCGGCGCGAGCGGCAAGCCGATCTGGCAGACCGCGTTCGGCGGGCTCGGCATCGATGCGCCGCGCGGCGTGGCGGTCGGGGCCGATGGCAGCGTCTACGTGTGCGGCTACTTCGACGGCGACATCGATTTCGGCGGCACGATCGGCAAGAAGCCGAGCGCGGGTGGCAGCGACGCGTTCGTCGCGAAGCTATCGCCCGACGGCAAGCTCGTGTGGGCGCAGACGTGGGGCGGCCCGCGCGACGACGCCGCGAACGGGATCACGGTCAAGGGCGACAAGGTCGTCGTCGTCGGCAACTTCCTCGACGATCTCAAGGTCGGCGAGTTCGTAAAGAAGTCGGTCGGCAGCGACGACGCGTTCGTGATCGAGCTCGATACCGATGGCCACGAGAAGTGGGCGTGGAACATGGGCGGCATCGACAGCGACGGTGCGAACGCGGTCGCGGCCGCGTCCGACGGCGGCTGGATCATCGGCGGCTCGTACAGCGACACGATCGACATCGGCAGCGCGCATCTCAAGAGCCGCGGCCGCACCGACGCGTTCCTCGCCAAGCTCGCGGCGACCGGCGACCTCGAGTGGGTCAAGGGCTTCGGCGGCCGCTACGACGACACGATCCTGCACGTCGCCGTCGACGCGAACGGCAACAACTACGTCCAGGGCCACTTCAAGGACATCGCCGACTTCGGCGGCAAGCAGCCGCTCAAGGCGGGCGGCGGCAGCGACAACGACGTCGTGCTCGCGAAGTACGACACCAACGGCGATCACATCTGGTCGCAGCGCTTCGGCAACGCGTTCAACGACGCGGCCGGCGGCCTCGCCGTCGATCCCGCGGGTCACATCACGATGGTCGGCTCGTTCGACAAGTCGGTCAGCTTCGGCTCGGGCGACGATCACACCTCGCTCGGCGAGGCGGACGCGTTCGTCGCGCGCCTGACCACCGACGGCAAGCTCGAGTGGGCCAAGACGTTCGGCGCCGAGCGCGAGGACATCGCCTGGGGGATCGCCAGCGACGCCAGCGGCAACACGATCACGACCGGGTGGTTCCAGGGCACCGTCGATTTCGGCAAGGGCGCGCTGACGAGCAAGGGCAACAAGGACGTGTTCGCGCTCAAGCTCGATCCCAAGGGCAACACGCTGTGGGCCCAGACGTGGGGAGACCACGATCACGACCAGGGCCGTGGCGTCGCGCTCGACGACAAAGGCAACGCGATCGTCGTCGGGCTGTTCCGGTTCTCGCTCGCGCTCATGAATCCGCCGCTCCAGTCCGTGCGCGACGAAAAGGACCCCGTGCTGTCGAAAGCGCCCAAGCCAGACGTATTCGTCGTCAAGCTCTCCCGCTAGAAACGCACGGATCAGCCCCTAGCTGCCGTTTTCTGGCCATCGAGGCTTTCCGCAGCCTCGGCGCGGTGTAAAAGAAGCACGTCTCAAATTTTTTCAGGAGCAAAGCAATGGCCAAGGCAAAAGCGAAGGGTAAGTCGGGCGGCGGCGGCGGTGGTCCGAAGGAGATGCTGCTTGTCGCGTCGAAGGTTCGCCAGATGATCAAGGACGCCGGCTGCAACACCGCGGGTGATGCGCTCGACGGCCTCAACGGCTACGTCGCGTGGCTCGTGTCGCAGGCGGCGCGTCGCGCTTCCGAGAACGGCCGCAAGACCGTTCGCGCGCACGACTTCCATATCCCCTGATCCCAGGGAAATTAGGACCACGGGCGCTCTACGGGGCGCCCGTCGTTCGTTTCGGCGACCCGCGTTTTGGCCTACACTAGTAGCCAGGTGACAGCGGGGATCTACCTGGTCTCGGCGTGTGGCTCCGCGGAGGAGTTCGTCGCGGCATTTCGCCGCTACGCCGACAAGACGGGTCTGTTCGTCCCGATCGCGTCCCCACTCCCGCAGGGCAAGAAGGGCCGCTTCGCGATCGCGCTCGCCGACGGCGGCGTGATGCTCGAGGGCGACGCCGAGATCGTCCAGAGCTCCGCGAAGTCCCCGCTCCACGGCCGCGCCGGCATCCAGCTCAAGTTCACCGACCTCGACGAGCCGAGCAAGACGATGCTGGCCGAGCTGGAGAAAGCCCGGCTCGCGATGAAGCCGCCGGCCCCGACGGTCGCGCCCCGCCCTGCCGACGTCCCCGCCTCGCCGCGCCCGACCCCGCCCCCCGTCGGCGGCCGCATCGATGCCGCGAACGCGCTCGCCGAGTGCGTCGCGATCGGAGACGCGAGCAAGCTCGAGGACGCCGGCCCGCCGAAGGCCGGTGCGAAGTTCGTCGTGCCGGCGATCCCGTCGTTTGGCGCGCCGCCGCGCCCGAAGACGCCGTCGACGCCAGGCGAGGGCCTCGCGACACCAGCGGCGCCGACGACACCCGCCGCGCCGGCCGCCGCCACCGCCGCACCCGCAGCGCCCGCTGTGCCCGCCGTGCCGACGACGCCCGCTGCGCCGGCAACGCCGGCTGCGCCCGCGCCCGCGTCACCGAGCGCGACCAAGATGACGACGATGGGGTTGCCGGCGATCCGGCCGCCCGCGGACGCGGCGCCGATCAAGTCGGCTGAGCAGCGCGCCGACCCGACGCCGCTGCCGGCACCGCGCCCCGACACCAACGATGACCTGCCGATTGCCGCGCGCACGACGACGCTCCGCGATCCGGCGCAGCCGCCTGCCGCGACGCCGGCGCCGATGGCGAAGACCGGCTCCGCGCCGACGAGCGCTGGGTCCGCTGCCGCGCCGACGAGCGCGCCCGCCGCGCCGATGACGAAGACCGGCTCCGCGCCCACGAGCGCGGGGTCTGCTCCCGCGCCGACGACCGCGCCCGCCGCGCCGATGGCGAAGACCGGCTCCGCGCCGACGAGCACAGGCTCCGCGCCGGCCGCGCCGATGGCGAAGACCGGCTCCGCACCGACGAGCGTCGGGTCCGCGCCGACGAGCACGGGCTCCGCGCCCGCCGCGCCGATGGCGAAGACCGGTTCCGCGCCGACGAGCGTCGGGTCCGCGCCCGCCGCACCGATGGCGAAGACCGGCTCCGCGCCCACGAGCGCGGGGTCTGCGCCCGCGCCGACGAGCGCGCCCGCCGCGCCGATGGCGAAGACCGGCTCCGCGCCGACGAGCGTCGGGTCCGCGCCGGCGCCCACGAGCGCGCCGGCCGCACCGCCGTCCAGGACCGCCGCGTTCGATGCGGCGTGGGGCGACGAGGAGGCGCCCGCGCCTGCCGCGCCAATGTCCAAGACCGGCTCCGCGCCCACGAGCGGGGGCTCCGCGGCGACGAGCGCGCCGGCCGTGCCGATGACGAAAACCGGCTCCGCCCCGACGAGCGTCGGGGGCACGCCCGCCGCTCCGATCGCGAAGACCGGCAGCGCGCCGAGCGGCGCGACCGCCGCGGACAACGGTGGCGTCGCTCCGCCCAAGCCTCCGCCGAAGGGCAAGATGACGCAGATCGGGTTTCCGGTCGTCAAGCTGCCCGCGGATGCCGCGCCCAAGGCGACGTCGCTCGGCGTCGTGCCGCTGCATGCGGACGAGCCGACCGCGGCCGGCGTCCCGCCGCCGACGCCCGCGGCGCCGAAGCTGCCCGAGAAGAAGCCGCCGCTGCCGCAGCCGACGCCGACGCGCTCGAAGTCGCCGACCGCGCCGCCGCGCAATCCGACGCCGCACGTGCCGTTGCCCATCGCGAAGCTGCCTGCGAAGCCGGCTCCGATGCTGGCCGATGATGGGATCGACGAGAAGACGGACCTGACGTCGACGCCGCTCGAGCCGAGCGGCGGTGATAGCGGCCGCTTCGTGATCGAGAGCAAGCCGCCGGCGGACGATCCGGCGCCCGAGGCGCGGCCGCAGCGATCGGGCGGAATGCGTGCGTCGGAGATCATGGCGGCGGTGACGTCGGATGACTGGACGATGACGCCCGATGCGCCGGCGCCGACGGTGCTGGCCAGCGACAAGCGCGCGCCCGCGATCGAAGAGCCGACGCCCGGCCCGACGCCCACCGGCGACTGGACGATGTCGCTCGATCCGGCGGCTGGGTGGAGCAAGCCCGAGGTCGCGACGCCGCCGCAGGACAAGCCGACGCGGATCGAGCGGCCCAAGCCCGCAGTGCAGACGCCGGCGACGGGCAATCCGGTCAAGGCGGTGTCGAGCGACAAGCCGATCGAGGTCCAGGCGTGGGAAGACAAGCCGACGAGCATCGGCGAGAAGATCGAGATCGACGCGACGCTGATGGAGCCGGCGGAGCCGGTCGGCGGCCTCGACGTCGACGACGTGCGCGGAAACGGCAGCGGATCGTTTGGCGCGATGACCGAGCAGATGGCGGCCGCGTCGGTGGATGGGCTGGCCGCGGCGTCGTCGGGCGGCATGAACGCGTACGGCCCGGCGGGCTCGACGCCCGGGATGGCGATGCCGTCGCCGTTCGAGCTGCCGCACGCGACCGGCCCCGACGGGCTCGCGCCGCCGCTGCCGTTGCCGCCTCCCCCGATGACGGTGCCGCCGCCGCTGCCGCAGGAGGTCCCGATCGGCTACGCGCCGACGCTGCTGCCCGGGCAGATGACCGCGCCTCCGCTGCCGCCGCCTGCGCCGCCGATGGCGCCGCTCCAGTACGCGGTCGCGCAACCCGGCGACCTGTATCGCAGCGACGCGATGCCGGCGGTGCCGGCGCGCTCGAACAAGAAGCTGCTCGTGATCGCGGCATCGGCGGTGCTCCTCGTCGGCGTCGCGATCGTGCTCGCGCTGACGATGCGCCACGGCAAGAAGCAGCCGCTCGTCGAGAAGCACAGCGGGACGGCGGGCTCGGCGGCGGTCGTGATCATGGCCGGTTCGGGCAGCGCGCAGGAGGCGGTCGTCGTGCCGGATGCAGCGGTCGTCGAGGCGCCCGCGCCCGACGCGGCAACGCAGCAGGTCGTCGCGCCGCCGAAGAGCGATACGTGCAACGTCGAGGTCGCGACGACGCCGCCCGGCGCCGAGGTCTCGCTCGACGACAAGACCGTGCTCGGCACGACCCCGGCGACGATTTCCCTGCCGTGCGGTCAGGCGACGAAGCTCAACATCAAGAAGCCGAAGTTCCTCGCCGTGATCCGCACCGTGACGCCGACGTCGGAGGGCGTGAAGGTCGCGGTCGCGCTGGGCGTCGCGACGTTCTCGGTGAAGATCACGTCGACGCCGGCCGGCGCGTCGATCAGCGTCGGCGGCAAGTCGAAGGGCGTCACGCCGACGGCGGTGCAGCTACCGGCATTCCAGACGGTGAAGATCACCGTGTCCAAGGAGGGCTACGTCTCCGACACGCAGAACGTCGTGATCAAGGCGAACGGCCAGTCGCATCACGTCACGCTCAAGAAGGGCGGCGCGAAGCACGCGTCGTCGGACGCGCACGGCCTCAAAGGGATCTGAGTTTCAGGTCGGCGACGCGCTCGCGGACGCGCGCCATGAAGTGCGGGCCGGGGTCCGGCTTGTCGTTCTTGTAGGTCGGATCGCGCTCGATGTAGAGCGGGTCGTCGCGAAACTTCATCACCTCGGAGTGGCCGAGCAGGTGCGTGATCGGATAGCGCGCGGCGAGGTCGCGAACGAGCGCGGCATCGGCGGCGACCTGCGCGTCGGTCAGCGCGGCCTCGTTCGTGCCGACGTTCTCGATGCCGATCGCGACGTGGTTGAGGCCGATGCAGTGGCGGGCGAACCGCGTCTCGGGCTGCAGGCGATAGATCGTGCCGTCGCGGTCGACGAGGAAGTGCGACGACACGTTGACGGCCCCCGCCTTCGCGAGGTCCTTGCGCGCCGCCTCGATGCGTACGTTGTCGAAGTACGCACGCGTCGACTTCGCGGAGTCGCCTCCGGTGTAGTGCAGCACGATCGCGTGCGGCGTGATCGTCAGGTCCTTCGCATCGGGATCGCTGTGGCGCTGCCGGTACTCGAGCGTCAGGCGCTCGCGCTCGGCGCTCCATGCGATCGGTGCGTCGACGATCGTGGGCCCTGGCGGCGGCGACGACAGCGCCGTCAGGAGCCACACGATCCACTGCACCCCTTGGTGCTAGCAGTCCTACTTCCAGAATGCCAGGCGGCTCTTCTTCGCCGGCTCCGGCGGAGGGGCACCGCCCGCAAGCTGCGCGAGCTCGTCGGCGATCGCCTTCGCTTCGCGGCCGAGGTCCGTGCTGGCGAGCGCCGCCGCGAGCCGCTGGACGAGCTTCTCGACCGCATCGGCGAGCGCCGCCTGCCCACCGACCGAGCGCAGATCCTCGACCCACTCGGTCAGCCGCTGGCGCAGCAGCCGGATCGCGGAGGCGTTCGGGCCACCCGCGTGGGCCGCGAGCTCACGCGCGAGCTGCGCGAGCTGCACGAGGTACGCGTTGCCGGCGACCTTGCTCGTGTCCTTGTCGGCGACCTCGCGCGCGCGCTCCTCGGCCTCGGCCTTCTTGGCGGGCTTCGGTGCGGGCATCTTCGGCATCATCGGCGGTGCCGACGGTGCGGGAGGCGGCGAGAACGCACCCGGCGGTCCCATCGGCCTCGCCGCGGCCGGCGGTGGCGGCGCCATCGGCGCGGAGCGCGTCGCGGTCTGGCGGCGCGGCAGTGCGGCCTGGGCGGGCGGCGGCACGGAGCGCGCGGCGTCGAGGTCATCGAACGCCATGCCGGCCTCGGCGAGCGATTCGCCGACGTCCGCGGCCTCGTCATCGAAGTCTGCCTCGAGCTGAGGCTGCGCGAGGCTTCGTGGCATCGCAGCCGCGAGCGTCTTCATCGCGCCGCCGGGGGCACGCGTCTGCGCCTGGCCGTAGCCGGCGCCACCGATGGCGTTCGCATAGCCATCGGTCTTCATGTCCCAGCCGGCAGGCGCGTCGACGGGCTGCACGACCTGGTTGACGCGGCCGCCCTTGTTGACGATCTCGCTCGTGTCGACCGCGAGGAACGCGGTGAAGCGCGACAGCACCGTGAACTGCTTCGACGTGCTGATGATCGTCGGCTCGACGGAGTGGTCACCCGCCGCGTAGCGATCCTCGAGGTCGCGGATGTACGCGCGCGCCCAGCTCGCGCCGAGCCAACCCGCCGGTCCGCGCGCGATCGGATCCCGCGCGATCGTCAGCTTCAGCGGATCGCCGAAGCTCGTACCCTCGACGGCGATCGTCGCATCCGTCGGCGCGGTGCCGCCGTAGCGGCCGAAGATCACGACGGGCGATCCGGCGTAGACGTCGGGCAGCTTCTTCGGCGTGATCGTCGCGCGCGCGAGGTCGAGCCCCGACGCGCTGATCGCGAGCTCGGTCGCGACCGGCACGCCGATACGGCGATGCACCTTCGCCATCACCTGATCGAGGCGATCCTCGCTCTCGACAAGCTCGCACAACCCGCCGCCCGCGCTCGCGAGCCGCTTCAGGAACGCGGCGTTGACGGCCTGGTCGATGCCGAGCGTGAACATGCGGATGTTCTTGAGCCCGTTCGCGGCGCTGCGCAGCAGGTGATCTTCGTTGCCGACCTGGCCGTCGGTGACGAGCACGATCACGCGCTCGCGGTCGTCGTACGTGTTGCCGAACGCGCGCATCGCCAGCTCGAGCGGCTCGGCGAGCTCGGTGCCGCCGCGCGAGTCGATCTTCGCGATCGCCTCGACGGCGCGGAACCGCGTGCGGTCCGTGGCCGACGCGAGCGAGCCGAGCCCAGCGCCGGGGAGCGATGCGGGGATGTTCTCGACGCGGTCGTCGAACGCGATCACGCTGAATCGATCGCGCGACGTCAACGTGTCGATCATGCGACCGAGCGCGCGCCGCGCGGCGACCATCTTCCAGCCTTCCATCGAGCCCGAGCGATCGAGCAGGAACACGACGTCGCGCGGCTTCGCGGCGACCGCGACCGTCGTCGGCGGCACGAACGTCAGCATGAACGTGCCGGCCTTGCCGTCGCCATCGTCGACGCACACCAGCGAGCTGGCGAGCTCGCGCCCGCCCACGCGCCAGCGCAGGATGAAGTCGCGATCGAGGCGCTCGCCCGGCTGCACCTCGATGATCCGCGCATCGCGATTCCTCGACGTCACGGCGTGGAGGCTCGACGCCACGTCACTGATCAGCGCATCCTCGAGCGACACGCGCAGGCCGAGACGGACCGGGTTCGGGCAGCCGGGGAGGAGGACCGGCGGCGAGATCCGCGATGCGTCGGGCACGAGATCCGTATCGGCGGCCGTGCCGAGGCCGGCCTGGTCGCCACCGAGCGCCGAGCCGGGCATGTAGCGCGGCGCGACGACGAGCGGGAACCGGAACGTGACCTCGCCATCGTCGACGGGAAGCGCGCCGACCAGCGACAGCCGCACGGTCGCGGCCTCGCCCGGCATCAGGTTACCGACGCGCAGCGTGAACACGCCCGCGCGCTCCTCTTCGGTGATCGCGGCGCGATGGCCCTTCGCGATCGCCTCGTCGTAGCGCTCGCGCGCGGCGCCGCGCTCGTCGACGACGCCCTCGATCACGCGCCCCGCGACTTCCATGCGGAACCGATGCACGGCCGCGCGATCGGGCAACGGAAAGATGTACGTCGCCTCGATCGCCTGCCCGGTCGTGTTGACGAACGTCTGCGCGACATCGATCGATGCGACCACGCCGGCAACGCGCGCATCGACATCCATCGCGGCGAGCGGCAACAGCCCTCGCTCCGTCCTCAGCGCGCCGAAACCAGCGTCGCTGTCGCGGCCCAGCGCCGCCACCTCCTCCTCGGTCATCAACACGATCGGCAGTGCACTCATAGCTCCTCCAGGGTGCCCCGGTCCGGGGCGGTGAGCCCGCGTTTTGCGAGCTCGGCAACGAACGGTGCCGCGGCCACGCGGAGCGCGTGAACGTCGGCGGATGTGAGAGATGCGCCCTCGGGCAGCGCGATGGTGACGACGGCGCCGGGCGCGAGCTCGATCCGCACCTCGACGGGAGCGGTCGGCGTGTGGGCTTGGACGCGCGAGCCCGTGCCCGCCTTGGGCGCATCGATCACCTGGGCGCGCGTCGCTTCGACGCTCGACGCGGGCGCTTTCTTCCAGAACTCCTGGCGTGGAGCGCGCGCGCGCGCCGGCAGCGTGACGCCGGTCAGCCGGCCGAGCGTGAGGTCGTCGAGGGTGGGCCACATCGCCTGGATGTCGGCGAGGCTGTGACCCGCGCTCTGCAGGCGCTTGATCGCGATCACCTGCGCGAGGTGACGCTTGCCGTAGATCGCGGTGCGGCCGCGCATCGCGGCAGGGCGATCGAGCAGGCCGAGCGCTGCGTAGTAGCGAACGGTGCGCTCGTCCGGGACCGCGCGGACCTGGCCGTTCTTCGGCGGCGGCAGGGTCGCGATCCACGACGCCGCCTCCGCGACGAGCTCGGCCAGGGTCCACGAATCGCTCATGGGCTCAATGTAACACTGTCATATGACACTGTCAAGTAGGGTGATCCGGGAGTCACTTTTCGTTACCCTGGGAGGGCGACGCGTGTCGTGATCTCGGCAGGTTGCGGTGGCATGCCGGCCGCAGAAGGGACGTTCGCTGTGGCTCGCATCCTCATCGTCGACGACGACCGGTCGATCCGGCGCACGCTCGAGAAGTTCCTCGGCGGCGAGGGCTACGTCGTCGCGACCGCGCAGGATGCGCCCGGAGCGATCACGTCGGCGACGCACGCCGAGGGCGGGCCGATCGATCTGATGCTGCTCGATCTCGGACTGCCGGGCGGCTCCGGCTTCGACGTGCTCGCCGCGCTCAAGGACACGCCGGATGCGCCGACGATCGTCGTCGTCACCGCGCGCGACGACATGCAGTCGACGGTCAAGGCGATCCAGCTCGGCGCGTACGAGTACCTCGTCAAGCCGGTCGACATCGATCGCCTGCGCGATGTCATGAAGACCGCGCTCGAAAGCCGCGCCGCGCGCACGCAGCTGGTGCAGCTCGCCGGCAAGGGCGGTGAGGTCGGCGAGATCCTCGGCAAGAGCGCGCCGATCCGCGACGTGTGGAAGCAGATCGGCGCGGTGTCGACGACGCGCGCGCCCGTCCTGATCTCCGGCGAGTCGGGCACGGGCAAGGAGCTCGTCGCACGCGCGATCCACGGCGCCAGTGCGGCGCGCGAGCTGCCGTTCGTCGCGGTCAACTGCACCGCGCTCGCGCCCGGTGTGCTCGAGAGCGAGCTGTTCGGTCACGTCAAGGGCGCGTACACCGGCGCGGTCGCCGATCGGCCCGGCCGCTTCGAGCTCGCCGGCAAGGGCACGCTGTTCCTCGACGAGATCGCCGAGATCCCGCTCGACCTGCAGGCGAAGCTGCTGCGCGTGCTGCAGGAGCGCACGTTCGAGCGCGTCGGCGACGCCAAGACGCTGCAGCTCGAGGCGCGCGTGATCGCGGCGACGCACCGGGACCTCGCGGCGATGGTCGCGAAGGGCACGTTCCGCGAGGACCTGTACTACCGGCTGCGCGTCGTCGAGATCCATCTGCCCGCACTGCGCGAGCGCCCAGGTGACATCGCGATCCTCGTCGACGGCTTGCTCGCGAAGATCAACCGCGACCTCGGCAAGGACGTCCGGTTCGTCACGCCGGCCGCGCTCGCGAAGCTGACCGCGTATGCGTGGCCCGGCAACGTCCGCGAGCTCGAGAACACGCTGACCCGCGCCGTCGTGCTCGCGAAGTCCGACGTGCTCGACGAGACGCTGCTGCCGCTCGGCGCGACGACGACGCCCGTCGAGGCCAGCGAGGGCGGCGAGCTGCCGACGCTGCGCGAGCTCGAGCGTCGCCACATCATCCGCGTGCTCGCGCACACCGACTGGAACAAGCGCCGTGCGTGCGCGATCCTCGACATCAGCCGCCCGACGCTCGACCGCAAGATCGAGGAGTTCGGCCTCCGCAAGGAGGAGGCATGACGCTCGCCGGCGTCGCGAAGACGCGCGAGGTGCACGCGTGATCGGCGCGATCATCACGCTCGCGTGTGCGTCGCTCGGCGCCGCGTACGCCGGCCTCGTGATCCGCGCTGCGCCCGACCGGCGCGACAACGTGATGTTCGGCGCGCTCGCGCTGACCGATGCGGCGATGACGGCGTGGCGCGGGATCAGCGTCGCGTCGGGACAGTCGATCGTCTCGGCGACCGTCACCCTGCCCTGCTCGCTCGCGACGATCCTGCTGGCGACGTTCACGATCGACTTCATCGCGAGCTTCCCGCGGCGCCCTGGGATGTCGTGGCGCTGGCGCACCGCGCTGATCGTGTGGGGGCTCGTCGGGGCCGCGGTCGTCGTTGGCGTCGACTGGCACGCCGACTGGAACCACACGGTGTCGGAGTGGGTGTACTACGCGCCCGCGACACTGCTGATCGTGCTGCTCGGCGTGCGCGCGTGGCGCCTGACGACCGACCGCGACGCGCGCACCGTGATCGCGATGCTGTGGTTCCGCTGGGTGTTCGGCTTCGCCGCATACTTCCTCGGCCCGCGGCTCGGCATCTTCGAGCAGCTCGTGTGGACCGAGGCGACCGCCGCGACGCTGATCAGCTACGTCGTGATCGGCACCGCCGTGCTGCGCAGCGACCTGTTCTCGATCCGTGGCTCCGCCGCCGAGGCGCTGCTCGTCGCGACGATCGGCCTGATCGTCACGCTCGCGGGCGGCGCGGCGGTGCTCGGCACGCTCGCATACGTCGAGCCCGGCAACCTCCAGAAGGCGCTGCTCGGCGGCGCGACGCTGATCCCGCTCGCGCTGTCGTACGGCATGCAATGCCTGTATCCGCGGCTCGAGAAGCGCGTGCTCGCGCCGCTCGATGATCGACGCGCGAAGCGCCTCGGCATCCAGGACGAGCCGCTTCCCGCGCTGCCCGGTAATGCGATCGCGGAGTCGCTCCGCCGCATCGGTTCGATCAGCGACGGCGGCCGCGTGCGCTGGGAGACCGCCGCGCAGCTCGAGGCGCCGATCGCGACCCGCCTCCGCACCGGCGAGCCGCAGCGCAAGGACCTCACGCCCGACCTTCCCGCATGCCTGATGGTGCCCGCGCTCGGCGCCGAGAAGCAGCTCGTCGGCGCGTTCATCCTCGAGGGCGGCCTGATCGATCGCGATACGTACGTCGTCGCGCGCGACCTCGCGGCCCGCGTCGCACTGGCCGTCGAGCGCGAGGAGGCCGTGCACGAGCTCGAGGATGCGCGCCGGCTCGCCGCGCTCGGCCAGTTCGCCGCCGCGATCGCCCACGACATCCGCACGCCGCTGACGAGCATCTCGCTCAACGTCCAGATCCTGCGCCGCAAGCTCCAGCTTCCCGACGACGATCGCGAGCACCTCGACATCGCGCTCGAAGAGCTTGCCCGCCTCGACAAATCCGTCGCCGAGATCCTCGACTTCGCCAAGCCGGTGAAGCTCGCGCCGCAGCCGGTCGACGTCGCGGAGCTGCTCGAGACGACGACGCGCGGGCTCTCGCCGGTGCTCTCCGAGAAGGGCGTCGAGCTGCACTGCGAGCCCGGGGGCGCGCTGCCCGTCGTCCAGGGCGATCCGCAGCGGCTGCGCCAGGTGCTCGTCAACCTCGTCGGCAACGCCGCCGATGCGTCGAAGCCCGGCGCGCACGTCACGATCCGCGCGAAGGCCGCCGATGCGGCGCGCGTCGCGATCGAGGTCGAAGACCATGGCCGCGGCATCGGCGCCGCCGACCTGCCCCGCATCTTCGAGCCGTTCTTCACGACGCGCCCCGATGGCACGGGCCTGGGCCTCGCGATCTGTCACAAGGTCGTGCGCGCCCACGGCGGAGACATCCAAGTCCGCTCCGTGCCAGGAGAAGGCTCGACGTTCACGGTCCTGCTCCCGGCGGCCTGAAAAAAAATCGACCGGCCGATGTCGAGAACGTCGCGGTGGCTCCGACGTAGCATCAAAGGAGAACACCGATGAAGTTCATGCTGATGATGCAAGCGCCGCGCGGTTCTGGGGACTGGGCCGTGATGAGCTGGCCGCCGAAGGCGATCCAGGGCCACATCGCGTACATGAAGACGCTCTACAACGACCTCAAGTCGGCGGGTCAGCTCGTCGATGCGCAGGGCCTCGCGCCGCCCGCGGATGCACGCATCGTCCGCGCGAACGACAGCGGCAAGCCCGAGGTCACCGACGGCCCGTTTGCGGAGGCGAAGGAGTTCCTCGCGGGATACTGGATCGTCGACGTCGCATCGAAGGACGAGGCGTACGCGATCGCGGCGCGCGCTTCGATGGCGCCCGGCAAGGATGGCCAGCCGCTGCACCTGCCGATCGAGATCCGCCAGGTGATGGCCGCACCGGAAGTCTAGTGCTCGGTCCGCTGCTCCGCGAGCTGACGCCGCAGGTCGTCGCGGCGGTCACGCGCCGCTACGGCGACTTCGCGGCCGCCGAGGACGCCGTGCAAGAGGCGCTCGTCGCGGCGGCGCAGCAATGGCCCGCGAGCGGCCTGCCCGACGATCCGCGCGCGTGGCTGATCCACGTCGCGTCACGGCGGATGCTCGATCACGTGCGCAGCGAGACCGCGCGCCGCCGCCGCGAGCAGGACACGATCGCCGACGCGGTCGATCGCGTCGATCCCGTCGAGACGACCGCCCACGAGGACGACATGTTGACGCTGCTGTACATGTGCTGCCATCCCGCGCTGACGCAGCCGTCGGCGATCGCGCTGACGCTGCGCGCGGTCGGCGGCCTGACGACGCTCGAGATCGCGAACGCGTTCCTCGTGCCGGAGTCGACGATGGCGCAGCGGATCAGCCGCGCGAAACAGACGGTGAAGAAATCCGGCGTCGGCTTCGAGATGCCGAGCGATGCCGAGCGCGGCGCGCGCCTCACCGCCGTGCTGCACGTGCTGTACCTGATCTTCAACGAGGGCTACGCGGCGAGCTCGGGCCCGCAGCTCGCGCGTGTCGATCTGTCGAGCGAGGCGATCCGGCTCGCGCGCGAGGTGAGGCGTCAGGTCCCCGGCGATCGCGAGGTCACGGGCCTGCTCGCGCTGATGCTGCTGACCGATGCGCGGCGCGCGGCACGCACGGGCCCCGGCGGCGAGCTCGTCACGCTCGACGATCAGGACCGCTCGCTCTGGGATCGCGCGCTGATCGCCGAAGGCACGCAGCTGATCGAGCACGCCTTCGCGGGCGGCGCCCCCGGGCCGTATCAGCTGCAGGCCGCGATCGCCGCCGTCCACGATGCGGCCCCGTCGACGGACGAGACCGACTGGGCCGAGATCGCCGGCCTCTACGGCGTGCTGCTGCAGCTGACCGACAATCCGATGGTGCGCCTGAGCCGCGCGATCGCGATCGCGATGCTCGAAGGCCCGGAGCGCGGCCTCGCGCTGATCGACGAGCTCGACGGCGACGAACGCGTCCGCGGCCACTACCGCCTCGACGCCGTCCGCGGCCATCTCCACGAGCGAGCCGGCGATCGAGTCGCCGCGATCCGACACTACGTGGCCGCAGCCGCCCGCACGACGAGCGTTCCCGAGCGCAACTACCTGGTCGCCCGCGCCGCTCGCCTCGAGAGCTAGGCCGCGGAGATGCGCCCTAGCCGAGCAGCTGCTCTTCGCGACGCGTCGGATCCGCGATGCCGAGCACCGCGCCGACGAACAGCTTGAGCGCGCCCGCCTCGATCACGCCGACGACGCCGTGCTGCGGCACGAGCACCGCCAGCGCGAGCAGCGCCGTCGCCGCCGCCACGCTCGTGCGCCAGTCCGGCTCGCCCTTGCGCTTGCGCAGGTGCGACAGCGGGATCAGCGCGAACGCATATGGTGCGAAGCTGCGCACGAGCGCCGCGCCGCCGAACCAGCGCGGAAAGATCAGCGCGTAGATCGACGGGCCCGCGAACGAGATCGCGAAGAAGCAGCCGGCCGCGAGGAGCACGCCGCGCGTCAGCTTCGGCGCGACGCCGGTGACATCGGGCAGCGCCATCGCCATGAACGGCATGAACAGCAACCACGCGAGCATCCCCGCCGACTCGTACGGCAGCAGCATGACGCCCGCGATGCCGATCGCGACGGCGACGCGCGGCACGGCCTGCGAGACGTCCGCGATCCATGCCGGGAACGACACGAGCGGGCGCGGCAGCGTGGTCGCATCGGCCGGGCGCGGCGGCACGCGCAGCGCGACGGCGGTGATCGCCATGCTCGCGAGCGCGGCGCCGATCACGACGAAGCCGAGGTGGCCGTAGGCGAGCGCAAACAGCAGCGACGCCGACAGCTGCGCGACCGAGCCGAGCGACGTGACGACGGCCTGCACAGGCAAGACGCCGAGCTTGATGATCGCGCGGTTGACGCGCATCGCGCCTTGATGCAGCGCCGCCGCCGCGATCACCCACGGAGCGGGCGCCGCGATGCCGGCGCGCGCTGCCCACCACCGCGACGTCGCGACGAGCAGCACCGTCATCGCGGCCGCGATGCACAGCTCGATCGCGATCGCCATGCGCTTCGCGAACGACGCGACCAGCGCGGGATGCGCCTGCACCCACCGCACGCTGGTCACCGGGACGAGCGCGCCCGCGAGGTTGACCAGGCCGCGCAGCACGAGGTACGCGCGGGCATCCGCCGGGCCGAGCCGCCGCAGGATCAACGACCAGCCGACGAGGAACGCGGTGCCGAGAATGAACAGCGCGAGGCCGCCGATGAATGCTTCGCGCCCGGGGGCGCCGCGGGTCATGGCCTCAGCGTAGCAGCGCGGGCTGCGTTAGCGATCGACGTGGACGTACATCCGGAGGCCGAGCGGCAGGTCCGTGGTCGGCGCACCGTCGAACTGCGCGATGACTTCGAGCACGCGGGTGTCGACGCGCGCGCGCGGGTCGTCGTCACGCACGGTCTTGCGGCCGAGCTCGTGCGTGATGCGCGAGATGCGGACCGGGAAGTGGCGGTCGCCGAATGCATCGGCGGTCGCGTAGGCCGACTTGCCGACCGCGATCGCGGCGACATCCGCCTCGTCGATCTCGGCGCGCACCTCGAGCTTCGACAGGTCGGCGACCGTGACCACCGGCGCCGGCGCCATCGTCGTGACGAGCGTGCCGACCTCGGCGAGCCGGCGCAGCACGACGCCATCGTGGGGCGAGCGCAGCACGGTCTGGTCGAGCGCGATCTTCGCGGCATCGAGCTCGGCGCGCGCGGCGTCGAGTGCGGCGGAGGCTTCCGCGATCTGCTCGGTGCGCGTGCCCTTCGCGAGCGACTGGTAGCGTGCGGTCGCGGCGGTCGCATTCGAGCTCGCGACGCGCGCGGCCGCATCATCGGCATCGACAGCGGACGATGCGAGCGCACCGGCCTCGCCGAGCTTCTCGGAGCGCGTGCGTTCGGCGCCGCGGTGCTGCGCCTCGGCCGCCGCCGCATCGGCTTCCGCGCGCGCGGCCTCGACATCCTCGTGGCGCGGACCGCGGCGAGCGAGCGAGTAGCGCGCCTCGGCGGCCGCGACCTGCGCCTGCGCCGATGCAACGCGCGCCTTCGGGAGGCGATCGTCGAGGCGCGCGAGCACGTCGCCGGCATGGACGGCCTGCCCTTCGTCGACGTCGACCTCGACGATGCGGCCCGTCGTCTCGAACGCGAGCGCGACCGGATCGCGCAGTGGCTCGACGCGAGCGGGCGCCGTGATCACGGCGGCACGCTGGACCGCGGGCGATGTCGAGGCCGAGGCCGACGACGTCTGATGGCCGGCCCACAGCGCGCCGACGAGCGCGAGCGGGACCGAAGCGAGCAGGATCTTGCGAAGGTTGGTCATACGTTCTCCCCGGAAATGGAAACGACGCGGCCGTCCTCGACCTTGACGACGCGGTCGGCGTACTTCTCGAGACGTGGATCGTGGGTGACGACGACGACGGCGCGGCCACGGTTCGTCGCGAGGTCACGGAGCAGCTCCATGACCGAGAGGGCAGTCTTGGTATCGAGCGCGGCGGTCGGCTCGTCACCGACGAGGATCGGCGGGTTGCCACCCAGCGCCCGCGCGATCGCGACGCGTTGCTTCTGCCCGCCGGAGAGATCCGCCGGCAGGTGATCGACGCGCGAGCCGAGATCGACCATCTCGAGCAGCCGGCGCGCCTCGCCGCGCGGGTTCTTCGCCGTCGGATCCTTCATCTGGATCGCCATCGCGACATTGTCGAGCGCGGTCAGCGCGGGAAACAGGTTGAAACCCTGGAACACGAAGCCGAAGTTGCGCGCGCGCAGCCCCGGCAGATCGCGCTCGCCGAGCCGCGACACATCGCGACCTTCAATCCACACCTGTCCGGAGGTCGGACGAAGCAGCAGGCCGAGGATCGAGATCAGCGTCGTCTTGCCCGAGCCCGAGGGGCCTTCGATCAACGTTACCTGGCCAGGCAGGATGTCGAGCGAGGCGCCCGCGAGCGCGGTCACCGCGTTCTCGCCCGTGCCGTAGACCTTTCCGGTCTCGACGAGGCGCGCGAGCGGGGCCGACGCCGGCGCGATGCCGGGCAGCGTGTCGGAGAGTGCGAGTGCGTTCATGGGTTAACCCTTGAAGACGGAGGCGGGGTCGAGGCGGAGGACCTTGACGATCGAGAGCAGCGCGGCGAACGAGCACATCGCGATCGTCACGACGAGCGTCACGCCGTACAGCGACGGGAACAGCGCGACGGTCAGGTTCGCCTTCGCCATCGCGGCCTGCATGCCGAACGCGAGCACGCCACCGACGACGAAACCGAGCGCGGCGCTGATCATCGCCTGCGCGAGGATCACGCGGACGACCATCGAGTTGCGCGCGCCCATCGCCTTGAGCGTTCCGTACTCGCGGATGTACTGCAGCGTGCCGCTGTAGAGGATCTGGCCGACGACGACGAACCCGACGATCACGCCGAGAATCGCCGTCGTGAAGAAGCCCGCGCCGACGCCGGTGCGCGTCGACCAGTAGTTGCGCGTGCGCTCGCTCATCTCGTGCGTCGTGTACGCGGCGAGGTGCGGCAGCTGATCGATCTGCGCCTTGACGACGAGCGGCGACACGCCCGGCTTCACCTTGACGAGCACGTACGTGACGGCGTCGCTGCCGAGCGTCGGCATGTAGCTGCGCGCGGTGCGCAGGTCGGTGAACACGATCGGCGACGTGGTGAACGAGCGGATGCCCTTCGTCATCGCGACGACCTCGGCGCGCACGCCGGAGACCTCGGTCGTGTGACCGACGTGGTCGATCTTCAGCTTCGAATACTCGGTGCGGTCGACGACGATCGCGCCCGGCTCGGCGAGCCGCTTCACGTCGCCGGCGATCACGTGCCACGGCGCGAGCATCGGCAGCCCGGTTGTCTCGATGCCGACGATCTGCACGCCGAGGTCGCCGCCGTCGGCGAGCTTGAACTGCGCGAAGTTCATCAGCACGCGCTCGGCGTGCTCGACGCCCGGCGTGCTCGCGACCTTGTAGTACGTGCGCTCGTCGAACGGCGACGCGAACTCGAACGACTCGTTGCCCGCCTTGCCGACCCACAGATCCGCGGAGCTCGCGTCGATCAGCGACGACGCGGTGTCCATGAAGCCGAAATAGAGGCCGACCTGGACGAGCACCAGCATCACCGACACCGACACACCTGCGATCGCGACTGCAAATCGCAGCCGATCGTGAAGCAGCAATTTCCTCGCGAGCGTCCACATGCGCAGCGTTGTTCAGCACGGCGCGTGCCGCCGGCATGCGCAACGCTTTCGCGCAGTTACCGCGTCTGGCAAGGTAACGAGCCGTTACCATCCCCTCACCATCGTTACCGCCCCATGAACCCGGATTCGGCGTACACCAGGAGTATGCAAACCGTCGGAGGGCGGTACGCACTCGAGCAATCGCTCGTCCGCGTAGGCCGCGTGTTCCGGGCGCGTCATCTGCAGCTCGGCAAGATGTTCGCGCTCGAGGTTGTCGCTCCAACGTTCGCCGGCAACGAGGAGGCGCGGCGTCGGTTCCAGGCGGAAGCGCGCACGGCGAGCGAGCTCTCGCATCCCGGTCTCGTGCCGGTCGTCGATTTCGGCGAGGACCCGGGAGTCGGCGCGTACATGGTCAGCGAGCTCGTCGAGGGCCTGTCGCTCGCGAACCAGCCGCTGCCGCTGTCGGTGCGGCGCGCCCTCGATATCCTCGGTCAGCTCGCGGACGTCGTCGAGCACGTGCACCGCCGCGGCCTCGTGCACGGCGATCTGCGCGCCGACGCGATCATCATGGTCCCCGAGACCACGCCCGGCGGCCGCCGCCAGATCGCACGCCTGCTCGATCTCGGCATCGCGCAGCGCTACATGTCGAGCAATCCGGCGCCCGCGTATCTCGCTCCCGAGCGCATTGCCGGCGGTCCGCCGACGGTGGCGAGCGACGTGTATGCGCTCGGCGTGCTCGGATTCCTGCTGCTCACCGGCCAGCTGCCGTTCAACGGCTCGGTCGCGGACGTGCTGATGGCGCAGGTCTACGAGCGCCCGCCGACGATCGCTTCCGCGCGCCGCGAGCCGATGGATGATGCGATCGAGTCGTTCATCGCGCGCGCGCTCGCCAAGGATCCGGACGAGCGCCACCGCAGCGCGGCCGCCTTCCGCCACGACCTCAACGCCGTCCTCGAGCTGCTCGTCATGCACCGCCGCATGCACACGAGCGACATGATCGAGCCGATCAACGCGCGCGAGGCCGCCGTGCACATGCTGTTCGAGCACACCGGGCTCGCGCAGGCCGTGATCGCGTCGAGCGGGCTCATCAGCGTCGCGAATCGCGCGTTCGCCCGGCTCGTCGGCGACCGCGGCAACGTCGAGGGCTTCGACGTCACGGAGCTCGCGCTGTTCGCGTGCGTGCCCGACCTGCTGCGCGTGATCAAGACCGTGCAGCACGACCAGGTCGCGCAGGAGATCCGGATCGGCAAGGTCGTGCTGTGGATCGCGCCGTTCTCGTCGGAGGCGGTCCACATGATCGCGCGTCTCGATCAGATCGTCAGCTAGGCGCGCAGCTTCGCGAGGAAGCGCTCGGCCTCCTCGGCCATCGTCTCGGCGAGCAGGCGGAACTCGCGCAGGCGCGCCGACGACGTCCGCCACGCCAGTCCGATCGTGCGACCGGGAGGAGGCTTGCCGAGCGCCGCCGTCTCGACCGGTCCGCGCGGCTGCACGAGCGCATCGGCGGCCGCTTCGGGCAGCAGCGTGATGCCCATGCCGCCGGCGACCATCTGTACGAGCGTCGGCAGCGATGTCGCGCGGACCTCCATCGACTCGATGCCGCCGCCCCGCTCGCACACGGCGAGGGCCTGATCGCGCAGGCAGTGGCCGTCCTCGAGCAGCAGCACGGTCTGATCCTCGAGGTCGCGCTCGCTGAGCCGGTTGCGCTTCTTGAGGATCGCGGCGCCGCGCGGAGCGGCGAGCACGAATTCCTCGCGCGCGATCTGCGCACACGTGACATCGCCAGGGACCGGCAGCGCGAGCAGCGCCGCATCGATCTGGCCGGTCGTCAGCTGCGCGAGCAGGCGCGCCGTCTGCTCCTCGCGCAGGATCAGCTCGAGGCGCGGGAACCGCTTGCGCACGGGCGGCAGCAGCGCGGGCAGCCAGTACGGCGCGATCGTCGGGATCACACCGAGGCGCAGCGCGCCGACGAGCGGCTCGGCACGCCGGCGGGCAGCATCCGCGACGCCATCGATCGCTTCGAGTGCGAGGCGCGCGCGTCCGACAACATCCTCGCCCGCGGGCGTCACGAGCACGGCGCGGCGATCGCGCTCGAACACCTGCACGGCGAGCAGATCTTCGGCCGCCTGCACCTGCGCGGACAGCGCGGGCTGCGAGATGCCGAGCGCGGCGGCCGCCTTGCGAAAGCTCCCGTGGTCGGCGACCGCGACGAGGCACTCGAGCTGACGAACGGACGGACGATCCACGACAGCCGCAGGCTAGCACCGGGCGGCATGCGGTTCGCAGCGCTTGGTCGTGAGAAAGGAGCTACCAGATGAACACGCAGTCGACGACGAACGGAAAGAGCAAGGCGCGATCGAACGGGCATCGCCATGCTCGGATCGAGGCGCGCCCGCTCAGCAAAGGTCAGCCCGCGCCGAAGCTGCTCGGGGTCTTGCCGATCGCGCGGCTGATCCCGCAGGACATCCATTCGGTGATGGACTACGTCGACGGCCTCACGGTCGCGAGCGGCATGCTGTTCGATGACAACGCGGCCGCGTGCACCGCGAGCATCGCGCTCGGCGCGTCGGCGGTCGCGACGGCGCTGATGACCGACTACCGGCTCAGCGCGATGAAGCTGATCCCGATCCGCACGCACGAGGTCATCGATCACGTGTGGGGCCTGTCATGCATCGCGGCGCCGTTCGTGTTCGGCTACTGGAAGAAAGCGCCGCGCGTCGCGATGACGCATGTGATGACCGGCGCGATGACGATCGTGACGTCGCTGCTGACCGATTACCGCGCCTACAAGGCTCGGCGATAGCGCGCGCGGTGATACAACTGCCCCGGACGTGTCGGGGCTGTTGCACGCATTGCTGCTGGATGGCGCGGGCGGCGCACGCGCGCTCGACTGGGACGCCGTGGCCGCGTGGAGCCCGAACGACGGCGTGCTGTGGATCAACCTCGACTACACCGCCGACGACGCGAAGGCCTGGATCGAGAAGACGATCGATCCGCTCGTGCGCGATGCGCTCCTCGATCCCGATCCGCGTCCGCGCGCCGTCGCGCACGGCGAGGATCTGCTGCTGATCGTTCGCGGCATCAACCTCAACGAGGGCTTCTCGCCGGAGGACATGCTGAGCGTGCGCGCGTTCGTCGAGCCGCGCCGGATCGTCACGCTCCGCCATCGCGTGTCGCGCTCGCTCAAGACGCTGCAGACCGACCTCGAGACGCGCCGTGGCCCGAAGGGCGCCGCCGACTTCACGGTGACGCTCGTCGAGCGCATCGTCGAGCATGTCGTCACGCGCGTCGACGAGCTCGGCGACGACGTGGCGGCGAGCGAGGATCAGGTGCTCGCGCAGCACGAAGGCGACCTGCGCAGCAAGCTCGCCGATCTGCGCCGCCGCGCGATCGCGATGCGCCGGTTTCTCGCCCCGCAACGCGAGGCCCTCGGCAAGCTCGCCGCGATCCACCTGCCGTGGCTCGATCCGCAGCACAAGGCGCGCATCGGCGAGGTCGGGGATCGGATGACCCGCACCGTCGAGGAGCTCGATGCCGCGCGCGATCGCGCCGCCGTCACGCAGGAGGAGCTCGGTGCACGCAGCGCGGAGGCGACGAACCAGCGGCTCTACGTGCTGTCGCTGATCACGGCCGTGTTCCTGCCGCTCGGCTTCGTGTGCGCGCTGTTCTCCGTCGGGATCGGCGGCGTGCCGCTCAAGAACAACGACCACGCGTTCTGGGGCCTGCTCGGAGCGTTCGGCGTGTTTGTCGCCGTGCAGCTCTACGTGTTCAAGAAGCGCGGCTGGCTGTAGCGCACGTACCTAGCGCTAGAAGAAGCTGCAGCCTATCGCGCGCGTCGACACGCCGTCGGCACCGGGGAAGCCCGCCG
>JAFAOG010000196.1 GCA_019237945.1 Deltaproteobacteria bacterium
GCGATCGCGCCCGGCACCGTCGCGAGCTTGCTGGCCTTGTCCCCGCTGACCTTGACGATCGCGCCGTTCGCATCGCTGCCGAGCAGCACGCTGCCGTCGCTCAGGTGCAGCGCCGACCACACCGCATCGCCTTCGAGCGCGACGCGCTTGGTATCCCAGCCGGGCCGCACCTCGCCCGACGACGTGATGAACGCGCTCGTCGCGTCACCCGCATCGAACTGTTGATACGTCTCGACGGTCCACTGCGCCGTCACCACCGCTTCGGCGCGCATCGCGAACAGCGCCACGGGCGCCGCCATCCAGATCTTCTTCATAGGCTTTCCTTATTTCGCTGCGGCGCGGACGCGCACGAGCATCGACGTCTGACCGTTGACGACGCGCTTGGCGGGCGCGAGGGTACGCGCGATCGGCTTGTAGGCCGCGGCGCGTTGCGTGTGGCTCTGCGGGTGCAGCTTGTCGAGCGCGCTCGCGGGGAGGTCGCGGACGAGCTTGCCGTCGAGCGCGACGCCTTCGTCCGCCGGATAGATCGTCACCGCCCACACCGTGCCGGGCAGCAGGTGACGGAACGCGTTCTCGAGCGACGGCAGGTCGACCGGCGGCGCCGCATCGAGCTTCGCGGAGTCGCCGGCCGTGACCTCCATGTTGACGATGCTGCCGGCGAGCGTCGCGGGCACGTCGACGGGCACATCCTCGAGGATGTCCTTGCCGTCCCACGTGCTCATCAGCACCTGCACCGTGTTGCGCGTGCCGGGGACGAGGTCGCCGCCCGGCAGCCGGAGCTCCTTGAGGTCGCCGAAGTTCGCCTCGAACTTCAGATCGACCTTGATGTCGACCTTCTCGATCGTCACCGGCGCGTACGGGTTCATCAGCAGCGGCACGAGCACGCGCAGACCGCGCACCGCGCCCATCACGCTGCCGGCGCCGTCGTTCGCGTAGAGGTAGTCGGTGAACGTGATCGGCTCGGCGCCCTTGATGCGCACGACCGAGTCGACCTTCGCCGTCACGTCGTCGCGGTCGGGCAGGTAGTAGTTGATCGCGTTCATCAGCGCCGCGCCCGCGATCGCCGGCGTCAGGAACTTGTTGTCGAGCAGCTCGACGTGGAAGTTGCCCTTGTCGGTGTGCGTGCCGCTCGCGGTCGTGATCGTGATGTCCATCGGGATCACCGGCGTGCGCAGCCCGGTGTCCGCGGCGATCGCCGCCTGACGGTCCTGCGTCAGCGAGCCGATCTCGTTCGCCGGCGACGCCATCACGAACGCGCTCTGCGACGACGGAATCACCGTGTGCACGTTCGCGGTCGCGACCGGCGCGTAGGTCTCGCCGGTCTGGAACATCGGGTGCCCGAACGCGAGCACCTTCTCGCCGTCGATGTACGAGACGGTGCCGACGGCCGCCGCGCTCATGTCGCCGCGGATCAGCTCGACGGCGATCGCGCCGCCCATCTCGAACTTCGTCGGGCCGCCTTCGGAGACCGTGCCGCCGGCACCGCCGCTGCGCACCGGCACGATGTTCGAATCGCCGAACATCTTCTCGAGCTGACCGAACGCGGGCGCCGAGAAGCCGGCGACCGAAAGAGGCACGCTCGCCTGCATCACCTGGCCGTCGTCGTTCGCGGCGGGCTTCACCGCCTCGGGCAGCGGCGCGCCGAGCAGCCAGTTCTTGCGCGACGGGCCGAGCGCATCGAGCGCGGCCTGCGGATCGACGGCGCCGCCCGGCACGAGCCTGCGCCAGTCCGCCATCGTTGCGGCGGGCTGCGCGGCGACCGTCTTCATGCCGCCTCGCGCGGTCGTCACGGTCGCGCGCCGATACGTGTCGAGGCCTTCCTTCTTCATGTAGTCGATCGGCGTGCATCCACCGAGCGCGACCTTGTTGAAGCGGAAGCCATACGAGAACGCGCAGACGAGCTTGTCCTCGATGTAGAGCGGCGAGCCACTCATGCCCTGCCAGAAGCCCGACACCTGCATCTTGGGGTCGTCGGACTTGACGAGGATGATGTCCTGCTTCGGGAGGAAGTTATGGACGACCGACACGACCTCGAACGTGAACCGTTCTGGCTTGGTGCCCGCCAAGGTCGTCATCCCGTAGCCGGTCTGGCCTCGCCGAACGTTCTCCAACGGATAGGTCGCGGGGGACGCATACGCCGACGCAGCGACGCATAGCCCGAGGACCGCGGCGCCCAGCCGCACTTCTCCACGCATGTGCCGTCAATGATACCGGCCGCGATGGCTTCTGCCATGGTGGGAGGACTGCGGAAAATTCGCGACAACTGTGTCAGCTCTTGCGTCGGTATTCATCGACTAGTGTCGAGCCGTTGACACCGGGGCTCCGGACCTAAGTGTGCGACGACACTCGGATCTCCTCGTCTTTCGGGTAGCGGCACGGGCCTTGAAGAAAGGCCCGACCAACGGAGGATGTCCATGTCGAATTTCGTCGAGACCTGGAAGGGAATTGCGACCGCTCTTGGCCGCTCGGAGCGTTGGTGCCGGTACATGGCGCGGCGCGGGGCGGACCCGCTTCCGGTGTTCAAGGTCGGTGGCATCGTTCGCCTCAACAGCAACGACCTCGAGGACTGGCTGGCCCGTCAGCGCCAGAGCTCGCTGCGCGTCCCGGCGCCCACCACGGAGCAGCCGAGTGATGTCTCCCTGCGCTTGATCGCGTAGGTCCCTGCGCGTGCTACAACGCGCGCGCCGTATGACACGCCCTCTGTCCGAGTTGCGCGGCCCGGTCCGCGCGCTGTTCTCCGACGTCGATGGCACGATGACCACCGGCGAGCGCATCGAGGCCTCCACGTACGAGGCGCTCGAGCGACTCGGCGAGGCGGGAATCCCGGTGATCATGGTCACCGGGCGCCCCGCAGGTTGGGGCCAGGCATTCATGAAGATGTTGCCTGTGCTCGCGTGCGTCACGGAGAACGGCGGCGTCACGTTCATTCGCGACGGGCGCAAGCTGGTCAAGCACTACGGCGTGCCGGCGGCGTCGCTGCCCGAGTGGCGGCGGCGGATGAACGAGGCCGTCCTCGAGTGCAAGCACAAGGTGCCGGGCGCGCGCCTCTCGAGCGACTCGAAGTATCGCGAAGTCGATCTCGCAGTCGACTGGAACGAAGAAGTCTCGCTGACGAAGGAAGACGCCGAGGCGTGCGTCGACATCCTGCGCAAGGCCGGGTTCACCGCCGTGCGCTCGAGCGTGCACGTCAACTTCGGGCCGCCGCACTTCGACAAGCTCAGCGCGTGCATGGCGGTCGTGCGCCAGGTCCTCGGCGGCGACGGCAACGACCTCTCGCAGTACGTCTACGTCGGCGACGCCTTGAATGACGCGCCGATGTTCTCGGGCTTCCCGACGAGCGTGGGCGTCGCGAACATCAAGACGTGGTGGGACGAGCTCGCGTTCAAGCCGGCCTACCTGACGGAGCGCCCCGAAGGCGCCGGTCTGCGCGAGCTGGTCGCACATCTGCTGTCGCTGCGGTAACGTCCGCGGATGCCTCGCCCGAACGTGTTCGCTGCCGCGCTGCGCGCGCTGGACGCGGGCCGGGGCGTGGCGATCGCAGCGGTCACCGGCGCGAGCGGCTCGACGCCGCGGCATCTCGGCGCGCGCATGGCGGTCGCGGCCGACGGCGAGCAGTGGGGCACGGTCGGCGGCGGCAAGATCGAGCAGCTGACCGTCGAGGCGGCGAAGCAGGTCGCGGCAGGCGGCGAGCCGCGCGTCGTGCGCCAGCATCTCGTGCGCGACCTCGCGATGTGTTGCGGCGGATCGATGGAGGTCGCGATCACGCCGGCGGCGCCGTCGCGCGCGGTGCTCGAGCAGCTCGCCGATGCCTCCGAGCGGCTGGTGCTGGTGACGCCGCTCGATGGCGGCGCCTTGACCGTGCGGCCGCCGCGCGAGGGCGATCCGAGGCCGCACCATCCGGTCGTCGTCGACGGCGCGCTGGTCGAGCGGCTCGGGCGCGGCGAGCGCGTGATCGTGTTCGGGCTCGGGCACGTCGCGAAGACGCTGGGGCCGCACCTCGCGCAGCTCGGCTTCCACGTGATCGCGTGTGACGACAACGAGACCGGCGCGGCGGAGGCGGCACCGCCATGGGCCGAGCAGTTGATCGAGTCGTTCGACGCGCGCGAGGTGGAAGAGGCGGTCGGCGGCTTCGGCCCCGACGACCACGTCCTCATCATCACGCGCGATCACTCGATCGATCAGGCGCTGCTCGAGCAGCTGATCGGCCACGCGCAGCTCGGCTACCTCGGCATGATCGGCTCGCGCGGGAAGATCGGCCGCTTCCGCAAGCGGCTCGAGGCGAAGGGCCTCTTCGACGAGACGACGTGGCGCCGGCTGCGCGCGCCGATCGGCCTCGACATCGGCGCGGAGACGCCGGAAGAGATCGCGATCGCGATCGCGGCGGAGCTGATCGCCCATCGCCGGCGCGGCGAGGCCGTCGCGGGGGACTGGTCGATCGCATGAGCACGCGCCATTCACTCGCGGAGCGCTCGCATGCGTAAGGGCGCCGTCATCCTCGCCGCGGGCGCCGGCATGCGGCTCGGCGGCGTCGCGAAGGCGCTGCTCAACGCGGGCGGCGGGCGCACGTTCCTGTCGCAGATCCTCGCGACCGCGCGCGAGGTCGGGCTCGATCGCGCGATCGTCGTCGTCGGGCCGCCGTTCGGCGAGCAGGTCGCCGCGCACGCCGTCGATCTCGGCGCCGAGGTCGTGATCAATCCGCAGCCGGAGCGCGGGATGGCGAGCTCGGTCGCGCTCGGCTTCGCGGCGATCGCGGGCACCGCGTGCGATGCGGCCTGGCTGTGGCCGGTCGATCATCCCGACGTCGCCGCGGTCACGCTGCGGGAGCTCGAGCGCCAGCTCGGCAAGCACTCGGCGGTGCGCCCGACCGTCGGCGGCCGTGGCGGTCACCCGCCGCTGATCACGCGCGAATTGTGGCCGCAGCTCGCCGCGTGCGGCGACGCCCCGCAGGGCGCGCGCAGCGTGCTCGTCGAGTCCGACATGCTCGATGTCGAGGTCAACGACGACGGCTGCGTCCGCGACGTCGACACCGCGATCGATCTGGAGAAGGTGTGAGACGGTTTCTCGTCGTGCTCGCCGCGTGCGGCCATCCGCCGGCGAAGCCGACCGCGATCACCGACGTCACCGCGAACGTCAGCGACACCGAGGTCGAGCGCCGCCAGCGCATGGAGACCGAGCTGCAGGACGACATCCTCAGCTCCTACGAGCGCGACGAGCTTCCCGATCTCGACACGGATCTCGTCGATCCGCGCGTCGGGCCGGCGCGCGTCGGCGTCGGCCCCGGCGACGTGCTGTTCGGCCCCGAGGTCCGCGAGCGCGCGTCCTCGCGCTGGCCGATCCGCGTCGATCAAACGACGAAGACCGCGGTGCGCAGCAAGCGCCTCGACATCCACCTCTCCGCCGACAAGGCCGTCTCCGCGGCCTGGATGTCGGACGAGCTCTCCTGGCGCATCTCGTTCTGCGGCCGCACCGCCGTGATCCCGCTCCGCATCACCGCGCTCTACGCGCACGACGGCGATCGCTGGGTCCAGGTGCTCGAGCACCTCTCGTTCGGCCGCACGCCGCAGCCGAGCCCCGACGGTGCGCTCCTCGGCCGCCCGATGACGGACGCGCTGATCGACACCTCGCTCTCCGACGAGCTCGGCCGCGAGATCGTCGCGCTGTTCTCCGGCCAGTCCGATCGCGTGCGCCCGCTCGTCGCGCTCGATCCGGACCACCGCACCGAGGACGATCCGCGCCAGCCGGCGCCGTCGTTCCTGCTCGCGCCCGATCCGGACAGCGAGTGGCACGGCGACGACGACCTCGCGCGCCTCCAGCTCGTCGACGGCCGGCTCGTCAAGATCCAGGACCGCCGCGTCGGCGTGATCGGCCGCAGCGTCGCCAAGGCCACGGTCGCGTACATGGTCGCGAACCTCGTCGTCGATCTGCGCACGCATCCCGGCTCGCCGGCGAGCCAGGTCCTGCTGCGCGGCACGTTCGTGTTCGAGAAGCGCAAGGACGCGTGGCTGATGGTGCAAGGCCACGTCAGCCAGCCGACGACGGACTACGCGCTCGCGAACCGCGTGTTCGGCACGGCGCTCGAGAGCGTCAACCTCGAGCGAGGCGAGGCGCTGCGCGTGACGTGCGACGACGGCTCGCGCCCTACAGCTCTGACTGCGCCGGCTCCCCAGCCGGCAGCTGGTAGCCGGTGACGTGCGGGTCGGCGAGGTACGTATCCGTCACGCGCTTGCGCTTGAACCACGGCAGCAGCTTCAGCGGTAGCGCGAGCAGCGAGCCGAGCCCACCGACGAGCTTGCCGCCGTAGGCCTCGGCGACGAGCGCCGCGCGCTTCGCACCGGAGACCTCGGCGAGCGGGCGGTCGAGGACGCCGATGCGGCGCAGGCGGAGCTCGGCGCAGCGGTTCGCATGCTCGAGGAAGGCGGGCAGGTGCTTGAGCACGACGTGGTCGGCCGGCACTTTTTTGTGGATGTAGCTGGCGAGGCGGCGCACGCCCCACATCGAGACGAGCGAGAGGCCGAGCAGGCGGCGGCGCAGCCACGGGCGGTTCTCGATCGCCTTCATCGTCTGCTGCTCGCCGAACTCGACGTGGCGCTCTTCCTGTTTGACCGCGCGTTTGAGGATGTCGACGCTCGGCTTGTGATCGAGCGTGTCGATCACGGCGTAGAAGGCCTGGAGCACGAAGCCTTCGCCTTGCGCCATCTCGAGCGCGACGTGCTCGGCCCACGAGCTGCCCATCATGCCTGTCGCGAGGAAGCGGACGGCCGGGTGGGCCGGCTGCGGGCGCAGGCCGATCATCGTCATGATGCGGAGGAAGTTGTCGACGTGCTGCATCTCCTCGAGCGACTGGCGCGCGAGGAACTTGGCGGCCTCGAGATCGGGCGCGTCGTACAGCCAGTGACCGCACTGGATGCCGGTCACCTCGCCGTAGAGGAACTGGTTGAACATCCACTCGAGCAGGTCGCGATCGCGCGCAGGATCGAGCTTCGCCCCACCGAAATCGAACGTCATCTCCTCGCGCGTCAGTAGCATCGTCCTGCCCGCAGCTTAGCAGGGGGCAGGGGCCGCGAGACGGGCGAATTAGTGCTTGGGCGGCGCGTGGCGCGGCAGGCGCTCGAACGCGGCCTTGACGCCCGCGTCGTTGCTGCACTTCTCCATCATCGCGCCCGTCATTCGCTTGCTGGTCTCCATCACGTGCTGCTTGGCTTCCGCGGGCATCTGCTTGCCCGAGCCCTGCATCGCCTTCGCCTTGTCGAGCAACGCCTTGTTGTCGTCGATCGCCTTGTTGACGTCGGTCGCCATCTTGCCGCAGTCGGCCTTGTCGGCGACGACGATGTCGGCGAGTCCATCGAAGAACTTCAGGAACGCCTGAAGATCGGCGTCGGTCGGCGCGGCCGGCGGCGCAGCCACCTTGTCCGCGGACGCGACAGAGCCGCCGAGCGCGAGCACGGCGGCGATGCAGAACATGCGCATGAGCTTCATGCGCGCTGTTGTATCCCAACGGGTCCTCGCTGCACGAGGCCCGTGGGACAAGCCCACCCAACCCCTACACCCCGCGAGCTGCGCTCGCTTTCCTCATTCAGCTTGGGGGCGCTTGCGCATCCGCGTGCGTCCCGCAGGACGCGCCGCGTGGAAATGCGGACCGGAGATCGTGCACCCCGGATACTTCTCGACAATCGTGCGCGCCTCGCCCATGGCAAGTTGCCCCGTCTTGTCACCCTCGTGCATGACCGGGTCACCGGCATCCGCGGGGTGGAACGAGATGGTCGACCGGCCGGTGCTCTCGTCTACCGAGACAAACACGCGCTCCGGTCGGCCCTTCATGCGAGGCGTCGCCACTAGTAGCGACCGCCGCGGCCGCCGCGATCACCGCGATCGCCACCGCCGCCGCCGCGGAAGCCGCCGCCGTCACGGCCGCGACCACCACCGCCGCCACCGCCGCCGCCGCCACGAGCCGGACGCTCCTGAGCGACATCGACGCGCAGCGCGCGACCTTCGAAGTCCTGGCCATTGAGCTGCTGGAGCGCCTTCTCGGCGCCCTCCGGCGTGGCCATCTCGACGAAGCAGAAACCACGCGACTGGCCCGTCATCCGGTCGAGCATCAGCGCGACCTCGCGAACCTCACCGCACGACGCAAACTTCTGCGTGATCAGATCCTCGGTGGCGTGAAACGGAAGGTTACCCACGTACAAACGATTCGACATTTCGGAACACTCTCTCTGATCGGCATTCGAAAATTAGACAAACGCCCACCAGCCGTTCGGAAGGCGAAGTCGTGATCGCCCTCTACGAGAACGCAGCCGGGGTGTAGCACGCGGCCGCTAGCGGAACAACCGGGCTGCGGCCTCGTTCGCGTGAGCCCGAACCTCATGGATATCGAGCGTCTGCAGGGCGCGATCGCGCACGATGACGCTCCCGTCGACCGCAACGTGCTTCACGTCGCAGGACTTGGCGGCATAGGCGATCTGCGACCACGGGCTGGTCGCGGGGACGGTGTGGAGCGGGGTCACGTCGACCGCGATCACGTCGCCGCGCTTGCCGACCTCGAGCGAGCCGATCCGGTCGGCCTGGCCGATCGCGGCGGCGCCGGCGAGCGTCGCGATCTTGACGCACTCGGGAGCGGGCAGGGCGCGCGGCCCGACGCGCGGCTTGTGCAGGAGCGCGAGCAGGCGCAGCTCCTCGAAGCCGTCGAGGTTGTTGTTGCACGGCGCGCCGTCGGCACCGAGCGCGACGCTGACGCCGGCCGCGATCAGCTCCGGCACCTGCGCGATGCCGCTCGCGAGCTTGAGGTTCGACGACGGGCACGTGCAGATGTGCGCGCCGCGCGCGGCGAGCAGCTGCTTCTCCTCGGCGGTGAGGTGGATGCCGTGCGCGATGCACGTGTGGGCGCCGAGCATGCCGAGCTCGTCGAGCACGACGATGTTGTCCTTCGCGAACCGCTCGCGCACGAGCGCGACCTCGCCGCGGTTCTCGCTCGCGTGGGTATGGATGCGCACGCCGCGCGCCTTGGCCTGCTCGCCGACCTCGCGCAGCAGCTCGTCGGTGCAGCTCAGCACGAACCGCGGCGCATACGCGTAGCGCAGGCGATCGCCCGCCGCACCGTGCCAGCGGCCGATCAGGGCGGCGCTCTCGTCGAGCGAGGCGCGCGTCGACTCGCGAAGGCCGGGCGGGATCAGCGGATCGTCGGCGTCCATCATCGCCTTGCCGATCACCGCGCGCAGCCCGCTCTGCTCGGCGGCCGCGAAGATCTGGTCGGTGTGATGGACGGTCGCCATGTCGAGGATGGCGGTCGTGCCACCGAGCAGCAGCTCGGCGCACGCGAGGTCGCCGGCGGCGCGCGCGGCCTTCTCGTCGAGCGCGGCCTCGTACGGCCAGATGACTTTCCGCAGCCAGTCGAGCAGCTCGAGGTCGTCGGCGCGGCCGCGCGCGAGCGTCTGGCACGTGTGGACGTGCGCCTGCACGAGGCCGGGCATCACGACGCAGCCCGCGCAGTCGAGCACGGTGTAGTCGGCGGTCTGCGGCGTGTAGCTGCCGCCGACCTGGACGATCGCGCCGTCGCGCGTGGCGACATCGCCGGCCAGCACTCGGTGCTGCGGGTCGATCGTCAGGATCGTCCCGCCGCGAAAGATCGTCTCGCTCATCCCGGGTACTCGCTCCGCTCGTCCCGTGATGCAAGCCCACCCAACCCCAACACCCCGCAAACTTCGTTTGCTCTCCTCACGGCAGCTCGGCTCCGCTGAACGAATCGGGGAGCAGCTCGGCGACCGTCCACTCGCGGTGCTCGCCCTTGGCGTTGATCGCGATGACCTTCACGGCCTTCGGGTCGCGGCAGAACTCGCGCAGCACCTGGCGGCAGCCACCGCACGGCGATGACGGCGGCGAGGCATCGGTGACGACGACGATCTCCTCGAGATGGCGCGCGCCCGCCGCGACGCCCGCCGCGATCGCGTTGCGCTCGGCGCACACGCTCAGCGGGTAGCTCGCGTTCTCGACGTTGCAGCCGCTGTAGACGGCGCCGTCCATGCGCGCGGCCGCGCCGACCTTGAACTTCGAGTACGGCGCGTAGGCATTCGCCTGGACCGCGATCGCTGCTTTCTCGAGGCTCATGCTTCGCCCTTGGTGACGAGCGTCTCGAGGATCGTGTCGAGCAGCGACTCGAACGTCGTGCGCACGCGGTTCGCGGTCTCCGTGACCTCGGCGTGCGAGAGCTCCTCGCCGGTGATGCCGGCGGCCTGGTTCGTGATGCACGAGATGCCGATCACACGCGCGCCCATGTGCCGCGCGACGATCACCTCGGGCACCGTCGACATGCCTGTCGCGTCGGCGCCGAGGCCCTGCAGCATCTTGACCTCGGCCGGCGTCTCGTACGTCGGGCCGGGCATCGCGACGTACACGCCTTCCTCGAGCGGGATGCCCTTGGAGCGCGCGGCCTCCTTGACGAGCGTGCGCAGCTCGCGCGGATACGCGTGCGTCATGTCGGGGAAGCGCGGGCCGAGGCGATCGTCATTGGGGCCGCGCAGCGGGTGATCGCGCAGCAGATCGATGTGATCGCGGATCAGCATCAGCGTGCCCGGCTGCCAGGCCGGGTTGAGACCGCCCGCCGCGTTCGTGATGATCAGCGTCTTCGCGCCGAGCGCGATCAGCACGCGCGCAGGGAACGCGACGGTCGCCGCGCTGTGGCCCTCGTACATGTGAACGCGGCCCTGCATCGCGATGCACGAAGTGCCGCCGCGCGTGCCGGCGACGAGCCGGCCCTTGTGCCCGACGACGTGCGAGCGCGGGAATCCCGGAATCTCCGCGTAGTCGAGCGCGCGCGCATCGCCGAGCTTGTCGGCGTAGCCACCGAGCCCCGAGCCGAGGATCAGGCCGACCTTCGGCGCGACGCCGAGCTTGGCCTTGATCGCGGCCGCGCTCCCCTGGACCTCGTCGTAGAGAGCCGTCATCGCAGCACCTCGAGCACGCGCGAGGCGCGGACATCGAGCGGAGTATCGGCAGGTGCGATCACGAAGGCCTTCTCGATCATCGCACGGGCCTCGCCAACGCGGGAATCACCGGCGGGGAGCGAGTGGTGCAGCATGACGCTCGGCGGACCGCCCTCCGCGATCACCTCGCCGAGATACGCATCGACGACGAGCCCGGCCGACGGATCGATCGCGTCTTCCTTCGTGCGCCGGCCCGCGCCGAGGATCAACGCCGCGATGCCGAGCGCCTCCGAGTCGATCGCGACGACCTTGCCCGGCTTCAGGTGCAGCTCGTCGCGCGACTTCGGCTTCGGCAGCACGCTTCCGGGCGAGTCGCACACGCGCGGATCGCCGCCCTGCGCCTGGACGACGCGGCGGAAGACTTCCAGCGCGCTGCCGTCGCCGAGCGCCTTGTCGATCTTCGCGCGGCCCTCGGTGATGTCCTTCGCGGCGCCGCCGAGCACGAGCATCTCGCCGCCGAGGACGCTGGTCAGCTCACGCGTGTCGACGGGCCCGCCGCCGCGCAGCACCTCGATCGACTCGCGGATCTCGAGCGCATTGCCGATCGTGCGGCCGATCGGCGCCTCCATGTCGGTGAGCACGCACGTGATCCGCTTGCCGGCGCGCGTCGCGATCGTCCGCATCAGCGCGCACAGGGCCCGCGCGTTCTCGATCGTCTTCATGAACGCGCCCTTGCCGACCTTGCAGTCGATCACGAGCGCGTCGATGCCCTCCGCGAGCTTCTTGCTCATGATCGACGACGCGATCAGCGGCAGACACTCGACCGTCGCCGTCACGTCGCGCAGCGCGTACAGCTTCTTGTCGGCGGGCGCGATCCGCGCGGTCTGGCCGATCAGGCACACGCCGAGCTCGCCGGTCAGCTTCGCGAAGTGCTCGACGGGCAGATCGACGCGGAACCCCGGAATCGACTCGAGCTTGTCGAGCGTGCCACCGGTATGGCCGAGGCCGCGCCCCGACACCATCGGCACCGCGACTCCACACGCGGCGACTGCGGGCGCGAGCGGGATCGAGATCTTGTCGCCGACGCCGCCCGTCGAGTGCTTGTCGACCTTCGCGCGCGGGATGCTCGACAGATCGATCACGTCTCCCGAGCGCGTCATCGCGTCGGCCCACGTCGCGAGCTCGCGGTCGTCAAGGCCGCGCCAGAAGATCGCCATCAGCATCGACGCGATCTGGTAGTCGGGGATCGAGCCGTCGGTGACGCCGGCGATGAACGCGCGAAGCTCGGCATCGTCGAGCGCGCCACCGTCGCGCTTCTTGCGGATCAGCTGAACGGGGAGCACTCAGTAGCCCTTGGACTTGCCGTCCGTCTTCCCCGTCACGATCGCCACCGACGCCGACGCGCCGATCCGGTTCGCACCGGCCTGCGCCATCTTGATCGCGTCCTCGACGGTGCGCACACCGCCCGACGCCTTCACGCCGAGCTCGCCGCCGACGATCGAGCGCATCAGCTGGATGTCCTCGACGGTCGCGCCGCCCTTGCCAAAGCCGGTCGACGTCTTGACGAACGCGGCACCCGCGAGCTTGCTCAGCGTGCAGCCGATGATCTTCTCCTCGGTATTCAAGGCGCTCGTCTCGAGGATCACCTTGACGCCCGCGGGGGCGCTCGACTTGACGACGCGACAGATGTCCTCGAACACCGTCTCGTAGTCCTTCGACTTCAAGGCGCCGATGTTGATCACCATGTCGATCTCTTTGGCGCCCTGACGCACCGCCTCGCGCGCCTCGTAGGCCTTCGCGGTCGGCGACATCGCACCGAGGGGAAACCCGACGACCGTGCACACCATGACGCCCGAGCCCGCGAGCATCGCCTTGCACAGCGGCACCCATGTCGTGTTGACGCACACGCTGGCGAACTTGTACTTGCGCGCTTCCTCGCACAGCTTGACGACTTCCTCGCGGGTCGCCTCGGCCTTGAGCAGCGTGTGATCGATCAGCTTCGCGAGATCCGCGGGCACCTCGCCGACGCCCGGCATCGCGCCGACGCGCATCGCGCCGACCTCTTCCATCGCGCGCACCGACCACGGCCGGCGCACCACACACGAGCCGCACTCGGCGCAGTCCTCGCCGGGGGCCGTGTCGTCATTGCACTCGCCGCGGTCGCGCGGCAACACGTTGAGCTTCGCCGCCGGAGTCTGGTTCAGGCGGTCCTTCACGCGCTGGGTGATCAGCTCGACCAGGCGGTCGACGTCGGACATGGGGCGGACTATAGCCTCAGATGTCCTTGGCCATCCGGAACGTGACGTCCTTCTGAGGGCCGTCGGGCCGGACCCCGCCACCGCCCTTCTTGCGGGCCTCGCGCTTGCCCTCGGGGCTCTCGACCCACTCGGCGAGACCGTCGGCGATGACGAAGCCGGGCAGGGTGGCCGCGGCGTCCCATTCGTCGCCGCGCAGGAGCCGCCCTCCGCGCGTGCCGGCGTAGCTGCGCGCCTGGTCGTAGCTGATCATCGTCACCGGCTCGTCGCCCGAGCCCGCATGGTCGGCGAACACCGTGCGAAACGCCGCCGCCGACACCGGCTTCTGATCGACGAACAGCCACGGCGTGCCGTCGGGCTTGTTGACGAGCAGCATGCCGGCGGGCGGCACGGGCGTGGCGCTGCCGGTCTGCGTGGCCGGCGGAGTCGTGTCGCGCTGCAGGTACACGACGAGCCCCGCGACGAACAGCGCGACGCACACCGCGGAGAACACGATCAGCCACACCGGCAGGCCGCTGCGTGGCGGCACGTCGAGCGAGTCATCCGGCTGCGCGGCGAGGCTGGCGCTCGGCCCGGTCGGGATCGCGAGGTTCGGGCGGCTGCGCTCGCGCGAGCTGGCGATGATCTCCGGCACGCTGCCCGGATCGAGCCGCGCGAGCACGCCGCTTAGCCGATTGATCAGCTCCTGGTAGCTCGGCCGCTCGCCGGGCTTCTTCGCCATCATCTGCTTCGTCAGCTCGGAGAGCTCGCGATCGACAGCGGGGTTGCGCTCGCTCGCATCGGGCGCGGGGTTGCGCAGGTGGCGCGCGACGACCTTGAGGTACTTGTCCTCGGCGGGTTTACCGGTGCGGAACGGCGGCACACCGGTGAGCAGGAAGTAGAGCGTGCCGCCGAGGGCATAGATGTCGACGCGCTCGTCGATCGTCTCGCCGCGCGCCTGCTCGGGCGCGATGTAATCGGGCGTGCCGACGACGACGCCCATCGCGGTCAGCGCCGGCTCGCTCCCCGGATCGACGGGCTTGGCGAGGCCGAAGTCGGTGACCTTCACCTTGCCATCGGAGAGGCGCACGAGGTTCGACGGCTTGACGTCGCGATGGATCAGGCCCGCCTTCGCGGCCGCGGCGAGCCCTTGCGCGGCATCGAGGATCGCGTGCGCGGCCTCGATCGACGTCAGCGGCCCGTGCTTCTCGACCTGACCGCCGAGGTCCTTGCCGTCGAGCAGCTCCATCGCGATGTACGGCCGCTCGTCGAAGCTGCCGGTCGCGAACACCTGCACGACGTTGGGATGGCTGATCGCGGCGACCGCGCGGCCCTCGCGCACGAAGCGCTGGCGCAGCTCGGGGCTGTCGCGATGCTTCTCGCTGAGGATCTTGACCGCGACCTTGCGGTTCAGGCCGGTGTCGACGGCGCGATAGACCTCGCCCATCGATCCCGCGCCGAGCTGCCCCTCGATGCGATACGCACCAAGGATCGTTCCCGGCGTGGGGTTCGGCACACCGCCATCATACGACAGCTGTTCGCGCTACTTCGTCAGGACGTGGCACGTGTTGCACGACAGCTCGCCCTGGCCGGTCTTCGGGTTGAAGACCGTCATGCCCATCAGCTGGCCCATCGCCGGCTCGAGCTTCTCGCCCATGAAACCGGCCCACTTCGCTTCCTCGGGATGCTGGTGGACCCAGATCACGAAGCCCTTCTCGGTGCCGGGCAGCTGCTTGATCTTCGGGTTCGGCATCTTGAACGAGTGATCCGCGACGCCATCGCCGTGACACGTCTTGCACGTCACCTCGGGGAACGTCGGATCGAACGCGGCGAACAGCTCCTTCGCCTTCGGCAGCACGAACTTCTTCATCAGCTCGGCGCGGCCCTTCTTGTCGAGGTCCTTGTACGTCTTGCCGTCGATCTTTGCGACCTCGAGCGGCGGCTCCGTCTGCTGCTGCGTGCCGCCCGACGCGCTCGCGTCGCTGCCGGCGGCCGGCGCCGCACTGCCCGCATCGCTGCCAGCCGCGCTACCGACCGCAACCGGCGTCGCCGGCTCGCTCGGCGCGGGCGCGGGAGGCGTCGCGGGCGCGGGCTTCTTCGATCCACACGCCGCGAGGGCGGCAACCAGGACAAGACAGGTCTTCATATGGCGGGACATATCACCGCTTCACGAGCGCGGCCAGGTGATCGAGCGACTGGCCCCAGCCGATCGGTGCGCCATTCATGCGAGGCCCCATCAGTGCCTGCTCCGCGGGAGTCAGCGACTCCCACGCCGGGAACACCTGGCGCACCGTGAGCGCCGTCTTCGCGCCGCGCGCCGCGAACGTCACCGTCGTGACGATCTCGCGCCCTGGAATGTCATCGAAGCCGAACGCCCACACGATCCGCTCCAGGTGCACGACCTCGCGAACGAGCCCGCGCGCCGTGTGATCCATCCCCATCCCGATCATCCGCACGTCGAACCGCCCGCCCGGACGCAGCTCGACGCTGCACTCCGCGCGAAACTGCTCGGGCGCGATCCACTTCGCGACGTGCGCGCCGTTGCTGAACGCTTCCCACACCAGCTCGCGCGGTGCATCGAGCTCGCGCGACAGATTCACTTCGTTGGTCATTTGCGACTCTCTTTCAGCTTCTGGACGTACGCGTCGAGCCGATCGAGCCGGCCCTCCCACGTCGCCTTGTGTTTCTCGATCCACGCGATCGCCTCGTCGAGCGGCTTCGGACTGAGCTTGCACGGCCGGGTCTGCGCCTCCCGCCCGCGCGTGATCAGCCCCGCGCGCTCGAGCACGCGCAGGTGCTTCGAGATCGCGGGCAAGCTCATGTCGAACGGCTCGGCCAGCTCACCCACGGTCGCCTCCCCGCGGGCCAGCCGCGCGACGATCGCGCGCCGGGTCGGATCGGCGAGGGCAGCAAACGTTGCGTCGAGGTCGGTCATGTGAACCACTTGGTTAAGTAACCTGATGGTAAAATAGCAACGCCCGCGCTCGCCGTCAAGTCCCTTTCTTTCGAGGTACGCTCGCGGCCGTGGAGGCCGTTCCGTTCCTCGCGACGTTCGTCGGCCTCATGTACCTCACGTGGCGCCGCCACCGCCGCACGCCGCGCCTCGCCGCCGGCATCGGCGTGCTCGACAACTTCGACGTCGACGCCGCGGTCGCGGTTCACGTCGCGCATCGCGAGGCGACCGAGCGCCGGCTCCCGGTCACGCCGACGCATCTGCTCTACGGGCTGCTCCAGACCGACGCCTTCGCCGCCGCCCTCGGCGACCGCGCCGCCGCGATCGAGGAGCGCGTGCTTGCTGCGCTGGGCGAGCGACCGGTCGACTTCGCGCTCGGCGTCGAGATCGAAGCCCACACCTCGGTCGCCGCGCAGCACGAGCATCGCCAGGCGACGGTCGCCGATCTCTGGTTCCGCCTCGCGCGTACCACCGCGGCCGAATTCATTCCCGATCCGAGCGCGGTGCTGTTCACGCTGGTCCACAAGCTGCCCGAGCCTCCCGCCGCGCACGCCGACCCCGAAGTCCACGTCGTGATCCGCAACGACGATTACACGCCGATGCGCTTCGTCTCGTACGTCGTGCACGCGATCTTCGAGCGCACGCCGGAAGACGCGGTTGCCGTCATGCGCGCCGCGCACGAGCAGGGCCGCGCGATCGTCGGCCGCTTTCCGACGCCGCGCGCGATCGAGCTCGTGACGGCGGCGCGCGCGAAGGCCCGCGAGTCGGGCTATCCGCTGTGGCTCGAGCTCGAGCCGTGGTGACGGAGCGCGCGTGGCGGTCCCGGGCCTGATCGAGATCCTCGTCCCCGCGGTGCTGACGGGTGGGGCAGTCGGCTGGCTGGTCGAACGGCGCCGTCGCCGCCGGATCGCCGCGCACGAGGCATTCCTCGGCTACTTCGATCCGACGGTCCGCAAGGTCGTCGAGCACGCGATGGCGCTCGCGCGCAGCGCGCCGGCCTCCGACGGCAAGCGGCTGTTGCGCCCGGCTCACTTGATTTCCGCACTGATCGACACCGAGGCGTTCGCGGTTGCCATCGAGACGCTCGGGGGCTCGCCGGCGGCGATCAAGAAGCGCGTCGACGAGGAGGTCGCCCATCCGACGCTCGGACCGCCGACGCTCCAGCCGCTTCGCATGGCGATGGCGTACGGCCAGCATCAGAAGCGGGCGGTCACGGTCGCGGATCTCTGGGTGCGGATCGCGCGAACCAACGCCGCCCCGCTTGTCGAGGTCGGCCCGGTCGATGCCCATGCGCTGTCGTTCGTGCTCGTGCACGGCCGCCGCGAGCCGGTCCTCGCACCGCGCGGCGATCAGCAGGCGGTCGTGATCCACAACGACCACTCGACGACCTTCGAGTTCGTGATCGCGATGCTGCGCGAGGTGTTCGGGCTGTCGGCGGATCGTGCCACTGAGCTCGCGAAGACCGTCGACCAGACCGGCAAGGGCGTGATCGCGCGTTATCCGACAGCCGAAGCCGTCGCGTTCGTCGAGCAGGCGCGTGCGCTCGCGCGGCGCGAGAGCTTCGCGCTGTGGGTCGACATCGAGCCCGCGTGACGTTCGGCGATGCCGTGACCGGGCCAATGGTTGCGTCCGATCAGGCCTTCCGCCGGCGATTGGACGCCTTACGCTAGAGGCGTGCAGAACAGGCCGCGCCCGCTCTACGTGCCCGACCTCTCTCGCCCTTGCGGCGCCGACATCGCTCCCGACGGCACGATCCAGTGCGTCGCGTGCGACCGCCGCGTGCCGGTCGGCGATGCCGACATCGTCGGCAAGGGCTACCGCTGCGCGCGCTGCTCCGCGCTCGCGACGCCGGAAGACGACGTCGATGCGAGCCTCAAGCCGTCGGAGAAGGCGCTCGTACCCGAGGTGCCTCCGCCACGGCGGTTCGCGATCGCGGGCGTCGTGCTGCTCGCGATCGCCGTGCTGATGTGGGTGACCGGCTTCGATCTGTCGTGGGGCTATCACTACAAGCGGTCGTTGTTCATGTACGTCGGCATCGCGAGCATCGGTTGCTTCGCGCTCGCACTGGCGAGGCATCGCACGTGGCAGTAGCGCGCTGTGTGACCTGCGGCGCCACGGTCGATGCGGGTCGCGCCGACCTCGTACCCGGAGGCGTGCAGTGCGCGACGTGCACCGCGCTCGCGCCGCCGCCGGACGTCCACGCCGGCATGCCGCGCGCGAAGTGGCTCGCGCTCGCCGGCGTCGTGCTGCTCGTGATCGCCGCGCTCACGTGGGTGCTGCGAATCGGCGACGTACCGGTGGGGCATTCGTACGACGACGACGCCATGCCGCTATCGATCATCCTCGGCATCGGCGCGGCCGGCTGCTTCGGCATCGCGTGGGCGCGCTGGCGCAAGCGCTAGCGGCGGCGCAGCGCGAGCGCGCACAGCGCGAGAAGCGTGACATCCGCCGCGTCGAACGTGATGCCACCGCAGAATTCGTTGAAGATGCCGGCGAACAGCGGGCAGGCGTAGGGCAGGGCCGCGACCGCGTACGCCGCGAGCATCGCGAGCCAGCCGGCCCAGCCGTCGCGGCGGAAGCTGGTGACGACGAGCGCGGCCGTCGCGACGATCACGAGCGCGCTTGCCGCGGACAGCGACAGCAGCTCGCCGCGCACGACGTAGAGCATCACCGCCGGAAGGTGCAGCACGGCGAGAATGCCGACGACCGCGACGACGCGCGCTGCGATGCCCGGCACGCTGCGCCGCTGCGCATCGGCGAGCGTGATCAACGCCAGGGCGAGCGCGACGACCTGGATCGACCACATCCACGATGCGCCGTCGCTCCACGGCGAGATAGGAATGACGCGCGCCGGGTAGTGATAGAGCGCGTGCGGCAGGATCGGCGGCGTGATGAAGCCGAGCACGATCACGAGCAGCGGCACGAGCGCGAGCAGCGCGGCGCGCGGCGGTGCGGTCAGTGCGCGTGCACTGGCAATCCCGTCGCCGCCACCCTCCATCGCCGCCTACTCGTAGCTGCGCGGCGGGCCGTCGGTGCGCTGCGACAGGTTCTCGAAGCGCGTGAACCGGCCCTCGAAGTGCGTCTCGACCGTGCCTGTCGCGCCGTGGCGGTTCTTGCCGAGGATCACTTCGGCGATGTGCGGGTTCTCGCACTCCTTGTTGTAGACGACGTCTCGGTAGATGAACATGATGACGTCGGCGTCCTGCTCTATGGCTCCGGAATTATGGGAGATTATGGAGCCGTTCGCGATCCACGATGCCGGTCCAGGCACCGTCAGGTCAAACACTTCCTCATCGCCCGCCGGCTTGATTTCCACGATCGAATCCCAGAAGCAGTCAGCGTCGACCTGGCGGCGGAGCTCGTCGTCGCGGAAGAAGTCAGCGTATCGGGCAACCGTCTTTCGCGATGGTGCGAAGGAAAAGATCGCACTTCCGCTCGCAAGCCCATGGGCCTTCGCCAATCCGTACTGTGTCATGCCGCGTTCATGCATGAGCGCTTTGACGCGCTCGAAGACGGTGATCGGAAGAGTGTCGACGTTTGTGTTCGCGGCACGAGGAGCCATGAACTCCTCGAGATCATGAGCCTGTGAAACGCGCGGTCCATATGCGCCGACGGTGTCGAGGAACCGCCGTTGGTTGTCGATGCCGCGAACATCGACACTCCACTGCGACCTGTACTTGCCTTGCGCGATGGTGTGAACGCGCCCAACGATGTCGAGACGCAATAGAAGCTCAGCGACGTCGCGCGCCAACATCGCGCTGTTCGTACTGAGGAACACACGTGAACGGGGAGCGCCCGTCTTTGCGGTCCAGATGCATCCGTCCGTTGCCCACAGGTGGCGCAGGAACAGTGCGATCTGATTATTCGACAGTCGGAACACTTCTTCGGGCACACGCTTCTCGTGCGAGCGCTGGTTGAAGATGCCGAGCTCGCGGAACCACTTGTTGACGCCGGCCGGCGCACAGCGATTGCCATTGCCGCTGATCAGCAGCTGAAACCAGTTGCGGCGCCCGGCATAGCGCTTCACTTCGGCACCAAGCGCACGCGCGCCTGCCGAGACTGCCTGCGCGTTGTCCTCGGACTCGGTCGTGTAAATCGGCTGCTGGTTGAGATAACTGCCGTCGCCGATCATCTGGCCGAGCAGCGCGACGAGCTCGTCCGGCCAGCGCAGCGGCGCCGCAGGCTCTGGCAGTCGCCGCGCGATCGCGAGGCGATCACCGATCGCGAGCTCCTCGAGGCGCTTCCAGCCGTCGGCCCCGTAGAGCCGATGCTTGGCGGTGCAGCGGATGCTGCGACCGCTCGCGAGCTTCACGTCGAACACGGGCTTCTTGCCGACCAGCCAGACCTTGTCGCTCTTCGCGGTGATGAGCCGGCCATCCGGCGCCATTGCGATCACGTCGGGCTCTGTGCCAACCAGCGACGCGATTGCCACGTGACGGCCGTCGGCGAGCGCGACCAGCGTATCGCCGGTCACGCACTCGCGGAGGTCGGAGAGCTGCGGGCGCTTGTCGGTGCGCTGCTCGAGCGAGCGGTTGAGCTGGGAGAGCGCGAGGACCGGGCAGTCGAGCTCCTTCGCGAGCGACTTGAGGCCGCGCGAGATCTCGCTGATCTCCTGCTCGCGCGAGGCTTTGGCGGCTTGCGGCGAGCCGCGCATCAGCTGGAGGTAGTCGACGAGGATCAGGCCGCACTTCTTGGCCGTGCCGTCGCGCGGGAACATCGTCGGGTCGGTGCGCCAGCGGCGGGCGCGCGCGCGGACCTCGCGCAGCGAGAGCGCGGGCGAGTCGTCGATCAGGATCGGCGCCTTCGAGAGGGTGGCGGCGGCGTACGTCAGGTTCGTCATGTCCTGGCGCTGGAGCTGGCCGCGGCGGAGGGCGGACGAGTCGACGCGCGCTTCCGAGCAGAGCATGCGCTCGGCGAGCTGGGTCGACGACATCTCGAGCGAGAACACGAGGCACGGCCAGGCGCCGGAGGTCGCGGCGTTCTGGGCGAGCGAGAGCGCGAACGAGGTCTTGCCCATCGCAGGGCGGGCCGCGAGGATGATGAGCTCGGTCGGCTGGAGACCGGCGGTCTTGGTGTCGAGGTCGGCGAAGCCGGTCGGCAGGCCGGTGATGCCGTCGCTGGACTTGAAGCGCTCGTCGAGCGACGAGAAGACGCGCTTGACGAGGCCCTTGAGCGGCTCGGGACCCGACTTGTCCTTGCGCTGGGTGACCTCGAAGATCTTGGCCTCGGCGTCGTCGAGGTAGTCGCGGACCTCGAGGCCGTCTTCGTAGCCCTTCTCCGAGATTTCGGAGGCGGCGAGGATCAGCTTGCGGGCCTGCGAGTGGTCGCGGACGATGTTCGAGTAGGCGAGGACGTTATCGACCGTCGGGACGCGGAGCGCGAGCTCGCCGATGAAGGCGATGCCGCCGATCGCATCGAGCTTGCCGACCTTCTCGATCTCGTTCTCGAGCGTGACGACGTCGATCGGCTTGGCGGCGGCCTCGAGGTTGCGGATCGCCTCGAAGACGACCTTGTGCTTGGCGTCGTAGAAGTCGTTCGTCTCCAGCGTCTCGAGCTGCAGCAGCACCTCGTTGCGCAGGATGACGCCGCCCAGGATCGACGCCTCGGCGTCGACGTTGTGCGGCAGAACGCGGCGGTCACGAGCCATTCGGCTGCACACTACCAGAGCGCGCTGACACTCCGGATACACGAACGCCGTCGTGCACCTCGCGATGCGACGACGGCGTCGGGTCTACGAACGCTACTTATCTTTGCCGACGACCCAGAACTTCAGGGTCGCGTTGACGCCGGCCGCGAGGCGGATCGGCACTTCGTACTTGCCGAGGGCCTTGATCGGCTGGTCGAGGTGGACCCAGCGGTGGTCGATCTCGACGTTCGCGCGCTTGAGCTGCTCCGCGACGTCACGCGACGTCACCGAGCCGAACAGCTTCTCGTCCTCGCCGGTCTGGCGCTCGAACTGGAGCGTCATGCCGTTGATGCGGGTCGCGAGGTCGTTGGCGACCGCGCGCTCCTTGGCAACGCGCTTCTCGATCAGCGCCTTCTCGTGGTCGAGGCGGTTCTTGTTACGGACGGTCGCCGTGACGGCGAGGCCGCGGGGCACGAGGTAGTTGCGCCCGTAGCCGGGGCGGACCGAGACGAGCTCGCCCGCCTTGCCGAGGTTGTCGACGTCCTGGGTGAGGATGACCTGCATCGCCATGACTTAGTCTCCCGTGACCGAGAACGGCAGCAGCGCGAGCATGCGCGCGCGGCGAACTGCGGTGGAAATGACGCGCTGCTGGCGCGCCGACGCGCCGGAGATGCGGCGCGGGATCATCTTGCCGCGGTCCGTGACGAACGAGCGCAGCACCTGGGGGTTCTTGTAATCGACCTTCTGGAAGATCTCGTCCGAGAGCAGCTTGCGGCGAGTCGCGCCACGCGCACCCTTACCGCCGCGGCGATCGTCGCCATCGCGGTCGAGGCCTTCATCCAAACCAGCGTCCATGCGGGTGGTCATGGCTTACTCCTTGTCCTTGGTCTCGGGGATCTCGGCGCCCGGCGCGGAGCCCGGCTCGTCATTGAAGTCATCGTCGCCGAACTCGTCGTCGTCATCGCCCGACGGCATGTCGTCGCCGCCGCGCGACAGGAACAGGTCTTCCTCGTCGGCCGCGGTCTGGGCCGCCTTCTCGAACGACGTGTCGTCGAGCTCGCTCGGGCGCGCCGCGACGTCGATGTCCTCGTCGACCTTGACGCTGAGGTAGCGGATCACGTTGTCGAGCATGCGCAGGTTACGCTCGGTCTCCTCGACGACGCCCGGCGTGGCCAGGTACTGCCAGTAGAGGTAGATGCCCTTGCGCTCCTTGGCGACTTCGTAGGCGAGCCGGCGCTTGCCCCAGTTGTCGACCTTGAGGATTTTGCCGCCCATGCCCTCGATGATTCCCTTGATGCGGGTGTTCACCTCGGCGACGCCTTCGTTCGGCGTGTTGGGACGGAGGATGTAGATCGTCTCGTACTCGCGAGACGTGTTCGGGGTGTCCCGAAGCGATTGCAAACGTGCCATTTCGTTTCCTCGTGGGTGTGAAGCCCACCGTGGCTAGGTGAGCGAGGGAAGGCGGGGTCTATATCACGAAGTCGCCAGGTTGGAACGGGCGTTGTGCTTGTTCATCGCGGCCGTGATGCCGAGCGCGAGCGTCGCCTCGATGTCCTCGCAACTGGCCGAGATCACGCGGTCGACCGCGGCGGCCGCCGCCGAGGGGAAATCGCTGAGCACCCACGCCGCGGCGTCCTTGGAGCCGGGCGGCTTGTTCGGGTCGCGGCCGATGCCGACGCGCAGGCGGGCGAACCCGCCGCCTCCGCACTGCTCCATGATCGAGCGCAGGCCGTTGTGGCCGCCGTGGCCGCCGCCCTGCTTGAGGCGGATGATGCCGAAGTCGAGGTCGAGCTCGTCGTGAACGACCAGCACGTGGTCGAGCTCGACGTGATGGAACGCCATCGTGCGCTGCGTGGCGAACCCCGACAGGTTCATGAACTCCATCGGCTTGAGCACGATCGCGCGCTCGCGGCCGCGCTCGGTCGTGACGAGGCCACTCGCGACCTCGCCCCCGCTGCCGGTCTTCCACGACAGCGAGTGCTTGCGGACGAGCTCGTCGACGACGCGAAACCCGACGTTGTGCCGGTTGCGCTCGTACTTCGAGCCGGGATTGCCCAGCCCGACGACCAGCCACATGACGCGAGCCGGTTACTTCTTCTTGGCCGGAGCCGCCGCCGCCGCGGGCTTCGCGCCAGCAGCCGCCGCCGGAGCC
>JAFAOG010000213.1 GCA_019237945.1 Deltaproteobacteria bacterium
CGGGCATGAACCAGGCCCCCGCGCTCGCGCCCGACGGCACGCTCTACGTCGCGACGCACGCGCAGGGCGTGTCGCGCTACTCGTACGTCGTGTCGATCAACCCGGGCGTGTTCGAGGTCAACTGGGCCGTGTCGCTGCGCGACCAGCTCGACGACGGCTGCTTCGTCACGACCGAGTGCGCGAACGGCGCGCCGAAGGGCGTCGAGCCGCAGACCGGGCTGCCGCCGGCGGCGCAGGTCGTCGATGATTCGACGTCGTCGCCGGTCGTCATGCCCGACGGCCGCGTGCTGTACGGCTCGTGGTCGTTCTACAACGACGACCGCGGTCACCTGTTCGAATTCTCGCGCGCGGGCAAGGTCCAGCACATCTACGACTTCGGGTGGGACCTGACGCCGGCGGTCGCCGTGATCGACGGCCAGATGCGCATCGCGGTCAAGGACAACCACTACGGCATCGACAACAGCGGCAACGACCGCGGCCCGTACTTCCTGACGATGCTCGACGAAGGTCTCGCATGGCAGTGGCAGTTCGCGAGCACGAACACGCAGAGCTGCGCGCGCCAGCCCGATGGGAGCGTCGCGTGCACGGACGATCATCCGCACGGCTTCGAGTGGTGCATCAACGCTCCCGCGATCGATGCGGCGGGGACGATGTACGCGAACAGCGAGGACGGCAATCTCTACGCGATCGGCAAGGACGGTCAGCTGCGAGGCAACTTCTTGCTCGATACCGCGCTCGGCGCCGCGTACACACCGGTCTCGATCGATCGGGAGGGCCGCGTGTACGCGCTGAACGCGGGACACCTGTACGTCGTCGGCGGGAACTGAGGTATAGCCCGGGCGTGGAGTCCGAGCTGCTGCGTGCCGACCTCGCGCGATTGACCCGGGCCTTGTGGAGCGCGGTGGCGACGCTCGGCGGCGGACGCATCGAGGCGATGTGCCGGCGCGTCGGCGACATGGCGCATGCGCTGCGAGCCGGCAAGCTCGCGCGGCGCGACTTCGCAGCCGAGATCGAGACGCTGAGCGAGGACGAGCTCGAGGCGGCCGCGCGCGCGCACGCGCTCGAGTGCCACCTGATGAACACCGCGGAGGAGCGCGAGCGACTGCGGGCGCTGCATGCGCGCGGCGACGATCCGGCGGATGGGGCGGCGGCCGCGATCGATCATCTGATCGAGGCGGGGTTTCGCGATCGCGATTTCCGGGCGCTGTTCGACCGCGCGCTCGTGATGCCGGTGATCACCGCGCACCCGACGGAGTCGCGCCGGCGCAGCTCGCTCGATCACCTGACGCGGATCGCGCAGCGGCTCGACGAGAGTGGCGATGCGATGGAGGCCGAGGTGCTCGCGCTGCATGCGACGGAAGATGCGCGCGTGCGCCGGCCGACGCCGCTCGACGAGGTCGAGACCGCGCTCGAGGTGTTCCGGCGCTCGCTGCTCGAGGTGACGCCGCGGCTCTATCGCACGCTCGAGGATCGGCTCGAGCTGCGGCTCGGCGGGACATGGCGGCTGCCGACGTTCTTGCGCTGGGGCACGTGGGTCGGCGGCGATCGCGACGGCAACCCGAACGTCACGGCGGCGGTGACGCGCGCGGCGCTGCAGCGCCAGCGGCAGACCGTGCTGACGCGATACCTGCACGACGTCGAGGAGCTCGGGCGCGGGCTCTCGATCTCGGCGCTGCGTGCGCGCGGGGGCTCGCTCGACGAGCTGGTCGCATCGGTCGAGCACGATCGCGAGCGGCTCCCCGAGGTCGCGGCGCACGCGCGGCCGCGCACCGTGCACGAGCCGTGGCGCGAGAAGCTGTGGTACGTGCAGGCGCGCCTGCGCGCGACGCTCGATCATGGCGAGCACGGGTATGTCGATGCGGCGCGCTATCGGGCGGACCTCGCCGTCCTCGACCGCACGCTGCGCGCAGCCGGCTTCGAGAAGATCGCGAACCAGGAGCTGCGCGATGCGTTGCGGCGCGTCGACGTGTTCGGCTTTCACCTCGCGTCGCTCGATCTGCGGCAGCACTCGGGCGTGCACGATCGCGTCGTCGGCGAGCTGCTCGCGCGCGGCGGGCGGCCCGGGTATCTCGAGCTCGACGAGGCGCGGCGGCGCGCGGTGCTCGGCGAGGTGCTCGCGCAGCCGATCGCGCCGGTGCGCGACCGCGAGGCGCTGACGGCGGATGCGCGCGAGCTGTTGTGGACGCTGGATGTCGTCGGCCGTGCGCGCCGCGAATTGGGGCCGCGCGCATGCGAGCGCTACATCACGAGCTTCACGCGCGATGTGTCGGACCTGCTCGAGGTCGTGTTCCTCGCGCGCGCCGCCGGTCTCGCGCCGGGCGAATTGCGGCCGGTGCCGCTGCTCGAGCAGCTCGAGGACCTCGATCGCGCCGAGGAGATCGCGCGCGGCATGCTCGGCAACCCGGTGCTGCGCACGGAGCTCGGTGGCGAGCTCGAGGTGATGGTCGGCTACAGCGATTCCGGCAAGCAGGTGGGATACGTCGCGTCGTCGATGGCGCTGCGGCACGCGCAGCAGGCGCTTGCGCGCGTGGCGACCGAACGCGACGTGCTGCTGACGATCTTCCACGGCCGCGGTGGCGCGCTCGGCCGCGGCGGCGGTCCCGCGAGCGATGCGATCCGCGCGCAGCCGGCGCAGGCGATCCGCGGGCGCATGCGCGTCACCGAGCAGGGCGAGACGGTCACCGCGCGCTACGCGAGGCCGGCGATCGCCGAGCGCGATCTGGAGCTGACGCTCGCCGCGATCCTCGGAGCGGCCGCCGAAGAGCGCCTGCCCGACGGCGATCCCGCGATCGAGCAGCACCTCGCGACGGCCGCGGATGCGGCGCGCGGCGCGTACCTGACGCTCACGCGCGACGAGGATCTGCTCGCGCGCTACACCGTCGCGGCGACGCCGATCGAGGACGTCGCGCACCTCCCGATCGGCTCGCGGCCGACCTGGCGCGCGAAGAAGATGTCGCTCGAGACGCTGCGCGCGATCCCGTGGGTGTTCTCGTGGACGCAGAGTCGCCACGGCATTCCCGGCTGGTTCGGCGTCGGCACGGCGGTCGAATCGCTCGTCGCGCAGATCGGCGCGGAGCAGACGCGGCATCTGTGCGAGCAGTCGCGGTTCTTCCGCGCGCTCGTGCGCAACTGCGAGGTGTCGCTCGTGCGCAGCGACATCGACGTCGCCCGCGAATACGCGCGCCTCGCCGATCCGGACGCCGCGCAGCTGTTCACGTTGATCGAGGCCGAGCACGCCCGCACCGTGCACGCGCTGCGCGACACTCTCGGGATGACGCCGCCGCTGGCGAGCCGCGCGTATCTCGTCGCGTCGGTCGAGCGGCGCAACCCGCACCTCGACGTGCTCTCGCACATCCAGATCGAGGCGCTGCGCCGCCGCCGCGGCGGCCACGGCGATGCCGAGCGGCTGACGCGGATCGTGTTCACGACGATCGGCGGCATCGCGGCCGGGCTGCAGACGGCTGGCTAGGGCACGAGCTCTTGCAGGAACGCGAGGCCGTCGGCCTTGCCCGCGATCAGACCCGCGACGAGCTTCGCGCTGTGACGCGCCATCGGCGGCCCGTCGGCGGCGATCTTCTTGAGCGCGGCGAGCGACGCGGCGCTGCCGGCATCGGTCTTCGCGAGCGTGACGAACGCGGCGGCCGCCGCGAGCCGGCGCATCGCCTGGGTCTCGCTGTCCTCGAGCAGGTCGGCGAGCTTCTCCGGCGTGTTCGTCTTCGCGTACGCCGCGGCGAGCGCGGGCAGCATCGCGACGCGCACGTCGTGCGACGGATCGTCGAGCAGCGGCTCGAGCAGCTGCACGCTCAAGGCAGCATCGCGATCGACGAGGCCGATCGCAGCGGCGGCGGCCTGGGCGCGCTCGCGTTCGATCCGAGATGCGAGCGACCGATGCAGCCGGGCGACGACCGCCTCCTTCGGCGCGACGCGCGCGATCGTCGTCAGTGCGAGCTGGCTCAGCTCGGGATCCGGATCGCGAACCGCGAGCGACAGCGCGCGATCGAGGACCTGCGGATCGACCTTGTCCTTCGCGAGGTGCTCGAGCGCGGCCTTGCGAACCGATGGATCGGCATCGGCGAGCGCCGCGCTGAGCGTGGCCGACGCGCGCATGCCCGAGCCAAGCGCGGCATCGACCGCTGCGACGCGGACGAGCGGCGAGCTGTCGGCGACCGCGATCCCGAGGAGCTCGGCGGCCCCGATCTGCTTGGCAGCGCGGAGCAGTGCGAGCTTTTCGCCCTCGTCGGCGCGCTCGAACAGCTTCGTCATCGCGGTCGCCGCGCTTTTCGGCGCATCGGGGCCGAGCGTGCCGATCGCGCGGATGCCGATCAGTCGCACGTCGCGATCGCTGTCGTCGAGCAGCGCGACGAGGGCATCGGCGATCCCGCCGGCGACCTTGCCCTTGCCGACCGTCATCGCGAGCACGCGTGCCGCATCGGCGCGGATCTCGCCGTCTGGATCGCGGACGAGACGCGCCGCGATCGCCGCGCCGTTCTTGGCCGGGTCAGGCCCATCGGCGACACACGACATCACCGCGCGCCGCACCTCGACGCTTGGATCATCGGTCGACCGCGCGAGCGCGCGCCGCGCATCGGGCGATCCCACGAACGACGCCGCGCACAGACCCTCGACGCCGATCGGATGCAGCGCCGGGTCCTCGGTGTTCTTCGCCGCATTCGCGAGGTACTCGAGCACGTAGCCCGGCTTCTTCGACGCGAGGTGCGCAAACACCTTCGCCGCGTCACGCCGCGGCCGGCCCTTCTCGCGCCACAGCTGCGCGATGCCGTCGACGGCGACCGGTCCGTTCGCGCCGGCGATCGCCGTGTTCGCGAGACCCTCGGCGGCGCCGATGCGCACGTTGTAGTTCTCGGCCTTCGCCATCTTGATCAGCTTGTCCTGGTAGACGCGGCCGAGCTTGCCCGCCGCCTCCGCGGCCGCCGCGCGCACGTCGCCGTCGTCATCCTTGAGCAGCTTGTCGAGCGCGCCCGTCGCCGCGTCCTTGTTTGCGCCCGCGACCTCGCCCCACGCGAGCGCCGCCGCGACCTTGAGCGGCTTGTCGAGCTTCTTGTCGTCGAGCATCGTCGTCAGGTCGCCGCCGGCGCGCGTCGGCTCGAGCTTCGCGTACACCGGCAGCGCCGCTGCGCGCACCGCGACCGAGTGCGATTGGAATGCGGCGCGCGCCGCGTTCATCACGTCGTCGGCCTTGCCGGGCACCTGATCCATCTCGCGCAGCAGATCGAGCGCGAAGATCCGCGCATCGGCCGGCGCGCGCTCCTGCGAGATCACCGGCAGCAGCGCCGCGACCGCCGCCGCGCCGTCCTTCGCCATCGCGCCCTTGATCTGCTCCTTCGCGTGATCGCGCATCGGCGCGGTCGCATCGCCGTCCTGCAGCACCTGCACCGCGTTGCTGATCGGCGGGCCGCCTTCGTCCGTCGACGCCGCGACCGCAACCTCGACGAGGAGCTCGCGTCGCGCCGATGCATCGGGATCGTGCGCGAGTGCGCTCTGGAACAACGCGCGGCCGCGATCGCCCAGCGAGCGCACCGCGGAGAATGCGATACGGCGCAGCTCGGCATCCTGCGACGTCAGCGACTGCACGAGCGTGTCCTGGTAGACATCGCGGCGCTGCGCGGCGGCTCCGGCGGCGGCAACCGCGGCGCGCTGGACCGTCGGCGACGGCATCGCGAGCGCGGCCTCGACCATCTTCACTTCTTCCGGCGTGCCGCGCGCGATCGGACGCAGCGCGACGAGCAGCTCCGCGAGATCCTCCGGATCCTTCGCCGCCTTCTGCAGCGCCTGCAGCGTCTGATCGTTGCCGGTCGTCGCGTAATCGACGAGGCCCGCGAGCTGCGGCGCCATCATCGAGCTCAGCTCGTCGTCCCAGCTGCCTTTCGGCGTGACGATGTCGCGGTTGTCGATCTTCTTCCACACCTCGGGCTTCACCATCGACCGCGTGAGCCCGGTGTCGGCGAGCACCTTGCCGTAGCCGCTGCCCGGCAGCCACGAGAACCCGCGCAGGCCCGACCGGCCGCTGCGGACGAGGACGTGATCGCCCCCGGCGCGCGGTGCCAGATCGAAGAACGCGTGGCCGCGCAGCGACACGAAGATCGCGATCAAGATGATGATCGGCACCGCGGCGATGCCGGCCGCGATCAGCATGTAGTAGCGCTTGCTCGTGTTGACGACGTCGACCTCGGCCGAGGTCACCGGCGCGATGCCCTCGGTGCGGAGCGCCTGCAGCTCGCGCAGCGTCAGCCGCTGCTTCGTCGACGTCTTGCTGCCGAGCAGATCGAACGCGCGCTTCGCCGCCGCCCGCGCCGCCGCCGTGTGCTCGCGCACGCGCGTCATCAGCACCTCGTGGCGCAGCATCCAGCTCGTGCCGCTGCCGTCGGCGCGCATGATCACGCCGCGGCTCTCGAGGATGCCGAGCGCGGTCTGCGCGAAGCCGGCGTCGAGGTTGATCCGGCGGATCACGGCATCGGCCGGGCGCGGCACGTATGCTCCCTGCGCGAGCTCCGCGCAGAGGCGCAGCGCCGAGCGCTCGTTGCCGGTCGCCGCGCACGCCGAGTGCAGCCACGCGCTCTCGAGCTCGGTCGGTCCGCCGGCGGACTGCAGCGCGCCCTGCGACGTGATCTTCAGATCGCGCATCGCGAGCGCCGCGATCTGCAGGTCGGCCGCGAGCAGCCCGCTGCCACGATCGAGCCCGCGCACGACCGCCTCCGCGAGCGCCGGATCCGCCGCGATGCCCGACAGCGAGAGCACGCGATCGAGGATCTGCGCCGCCGCCGGCCCCGGAACGCGCGGCAGCTCGTAGCGATTGCTCGGCGGGAACAGCGAGCCGGTGCGCCGTTCGAGCGCGGCCAGCCCGGCCATCCGCTCGCTCGCGCACACGTAGAGGAAGCGCGCGCGGCCCGCGGACCGCGACACGACCTTCGTGAACAGATCCGACAGCTCGTGGACGACGCGCTCGTCGGCGCACGCAAGGTCGACGTCGTCGACGACGAACACGAACTGCTGGCCCTGCACCGCATTCGACACGGCGCGCGTGATGAACGCGACCGGCAGCTCGCCGGAGTTCGGCTGGATCCCGAACGCGGACAACCCCGCCGCGAAGCTCTGCGCGGGTGCGGCGAGGTCCTCGCACGCGAGCGCGACGATGCCGTGATCGCGCAGGTGCGGGATCAAGCCCGCGCGCACCAGCGAGGTCTTGCCGACGCCGGGTTCGCCATAGAGAAGGCCCGCACGGAAACCGTCGGCCGTGACCATGCGCGCGAGCTCGTCGCGCTCGGCCTCCCGGCCTTGCCACACATCGCGCTCGGCCTCGCCGAACGGATCCAGTCCCCGCAGGGGCGATACCGTGCCTGGATAGGTCGCGACCGCCACGGCGTGACAATAACAAGGTTGGGCCCCTGGTGGGGGAGGCTATGCTCGAACGCATGCGACTTCTTCGCGCGCTGTTCGTGCTCGCCGCGTGCGGGCACGGCCAACCGCGAAAGCCAGCACCTGTCAGCGGCGACGAGCTGACGTTCTATCGCGACGTCACCGTCGTGCGTCAGCGGATCGAGCTCGCTGGCGCGACCCACGTGCGCGTCGCGGAGGGCGTCACCGCGAAGGACGTCCGCGTGCTCGAGGGCGGGGGTAGCGTCGTCAGCGGCGTGCTCGGCGACGTCATCATCGAAGCGGGGCCCGGCCACCACTCGATCGTCATCAGCTACACGACGACCGCCGTCCACTGGGAGGCCGCGTACACGCTGACCGCGCGCGCGTCGCGCGATCGCGCCGTGCTCGCGGGGGCGCTCGCGATCCGCAACGCCACCGGGATCCCGCTGCACGGAGCCGCCCACGTCGTCGATGCCGAGCTCGCGACCGCAACCACCCCCGACGTCACGCCGCGCGATCTCGGCGAGCTGACGCTGCCGTCGGGCGACTCGCGCGTGCCGCTGGTCGCGGGCGCGCCGCGCCGGATGCACGCCGTGCTCGTCTACGATCCGATCGGCACCAAGCTCGACAATCCGAGTCCGGTGCCGCTGCGCGATGCGTCGCTCGGCGTCGCCGATCCGGTCGCGTCGCGGGTCAGCGAGAGCTTCGAGGTCGACCGCGACCCTCGCGAGACGCGCGGCCTGCCCGCCGGCCCGGTGCGGCTGCTCGAGGAGCACGACGACGGCTCGCTGCGCATCCTCGGCGAGGCGCGCCTGTTCGATGCCGCCACGCGCCGCTCCGACGTCGACACGATCGCGATCGGCACCGCCGAGGGCGTCACCGGCAAGCGCGAGCGGCGCGAGCTGACCGACGAGGAAACGCGCCACCGCCTCGTCGAGGAGTTCGTGATCACGATCGACAACACACGCGCGCGCCCGGTCGACGTCGTCGTGCGCGAGCACCTCTACCGCGGCCTGACCTGGGCCGTCGCCTACGAGTCCGTGCCCGACGTCCACCAGGACGGCGCGCAGGCGTTCACGATGCGCACGCGCGTCGCGGCGCGCGGTCAGGTGAAGATCATGTACGTCGTGGTGTACACCTGGGGCACGTGATCGCGCAGGTTCGAGAGCTCACGATCCAGTACGGCAAGCGCACCGCGGTCGACGGGCTCTCGCTGGAGCTCGCCGGCGGCGAGATCGCGCTGCTGCTCGGTCCGAACGGCGCCGGCAAGTCGACGACGCTCGCCGCGATGGCCGGCGTGCTGCTGCCGACGGCGGGCTCGATCACCGTCGAGGGCGCGGATGTCGCGGCCGCGCGCGGCAAGGTCGGGTTCGCCGATCAGCCGCCGCAGCTCTACGACTTCTTCACCGTCGAGGAGCACGTCGGGTTCGTCGCGGAAGCGCGCGGCGCGGCGGCGGGTGCGGCGGCGACGCTGCTCGACAAGCTCGGGCTGTCGAAGATCGCGCAGCGCCCGTGTCGCGAGCTGTCGTTCGGCATGCGCCAGCGCGTCGGGCTCGCGGCCGCGCTCGTCGGCGACGTCAAGCTCGTGCTGCTCGACGAGACGCTCAACGGCCTCGACCCGCACGCGGCCCGCGCTGCCCGCACGACGCTGCGCGAGGCCGCCGATGCGGGCGCCGCCGTGCTGATGTCGACGCACCTGCTCGGCGTCGCGGAGCGGCTGTGCGATCGCATCCTCGTCATGGATCGCGGCAAGCTCGTCGACGATCGCCGCGGCGACGCCGTCAAGTCGCTGCTGGCGCAAGGACCCTCCGCGATCGAGGACCTCTACGTGTCGCTGATCGCGGACGCGGGGGTCGAATAATGACGACGCGCCAGCTGCTGCGCTGGATGCGCGTCAACGAGCGGCGCCAGCGCGGGTTGCCGTCGCTGCTGGTGGGCGTGCTCGCGGGCCTGCCGCTCGCGGCGTTCGTGTACTGGCGCGCGCAGGCGTCCGTCGAGACCGGCTCGACGGCGTGGCTCGCCGTCGCGATCGTCGCGTTCGCGTTCGCGTTCCTGCGCGTGCCGTTCCACCTCTACTGGCGCAGCGACGCCGCGCTGCTCGCCCAGCTGCCGATCGGCGGCGGCCCGCTGTTCGATGCGGCCCTGCTGCGCTGTGCACGCGCGGCGCTCGCGACGTTCGTCGCCACGGCGATCGCGGCCGTGCCGCTCGCGCTGCTCGACGCGCACGCGGTCCACGAGGCGACGCGCCAGATCACGGCCACGCCATTCGCGGGCGACGTCCCCGCGCTGACGCCGCTGATGTTCTTCCTGCACCACGTCGCGATCGCGGGCGTGCTCGCGCTCGCCGCGGGCCTGCTCATCCCCGGCGTCGTCGTGTGGGCCGCGTCGCTGCTCGTCGGAGGCTCGGTCGCCGATCGCACCTCCGCCGGCACGATCCTCGGCGCGATCCCCGGCGCGGCGGGCGCGTTCATCTTCGTCGGCGCGATCCTCGCCAGCTCGTGGCTCACGGGCGACCTCATCGACGAGCGCTCCGGCTCGTTCCTGTTCGGCGTCAGCTTCGCGAGCATCGCCGCCGTCGTCGCCGCGCGCCACGCCGCGCCGCGCGTGATGGACCGCATCCTGCGCGACGTCTCCGCGCTCGATCGCCAGCGCCTCGCCCACCTCGACGTCCGTCCTCCCACCGCGCTCGAACGCGCAGTCGCCGCCCTGCTCGGCGACGCCGCCCTGCCCTACCGCAAGGACGCGCGCCTGATGCGCCGCCGCTACCCGATGGCGTTCGCGCTCGGCGCCGTCGCGTTCATCACGCTCGCGATCATGGGCCTCGCGCACGCCGCGCGCCCGTGGCTCGTCGTCGTCGCCGGTGCGGCCGCGCTCTACGCCGCAACACTCGCGTCCCGCCTATCCCACCCGCCGATCGAGCTTCCGCGCCTGTCCTCGACGCTGCCGATCACGGCCGCTGCGCGCCGCCGCGCAAAGCTCGCCTGGATCGTGTCGTGGTCGCTCGTGTTCGTCGGCGCGCCGCTCGCGTTCGCGCTACTTCGCGCGTCCTGAGCCGCCGTCCGCCGTGGCACGCGCACTGCACCAGGCGCTCGCATGCCTCGCATCTCGGACCCGCTCGAGCTCCTCACCCAGCAGCACGACGACCTGTTCGCGCTCCTCGACGCGCTGTCGTCCCCGAACGAGGCCGAGCGCACCCGCGCGCTCGACAACCTCGCCAACGAGCTCCCCGACCACCTCGCGGCCGAGCAAGAGCTGCTCTACCCGTGCGTGACCGGGTATCTCGCGCAACCCGTCCGCGAGGAGCTACTCGCCGAGCACGCCGAGATCAAGCGCGCGCTCGCGGACTTGCTCTGGTTCGGCCTCGACGACGCCGACGCCCCCCGCCGTATCGCCGAGCTCCGCACCCTCCTCGAGGGCCACGCCGCCTACCAGGACCACGAGCTGTTCGAGAACGCCGCCGAGTCGCTGCAGCCGCTCGACATCACGATCCTCGGCAACCGTCTCCACGCCTGGTTCCTCGCTCCGATCGACACCGCCCGCGCCGCCTGATCGCGGCAGCCTGCGCGCCGCCGCTCACCAGCGCGCGCCCGCGCGCACAGTGCACGCCGCGCTCACCTCCCCAGCAGGTCCTTCGCGATCACCGTCCAGTCCTGCTCGCCATGCCCGCGCGCGATCATCGCGTCCATCGCGGCCGCGACCCCGGGCAACACCATCAGCGGCGCGCCGCGCGCCTCGCCCTCCATCAGCCGCGCATCCTTGCGCGCCATCGCGAGGTCCCAGCTCGGATGATCGTAATCGCCCTCGATCATCCGCTTGTATCTGGTGGCGACGCTCGCGCCGGGGTTGAAGTGCTCGAACAACGTCCCGACCTCCTCGGGGCTCACGCCCATCGCCTTGCCGAGCGCGATCATGTCGGCGAACCCCGCCGCGAGCGCCATCAGGAACAAGTTCCCGAGCAGCTTCATCGCGCTGGCGCGTCCCTCCTCGCCGCCGAAGTCGACGAGCTTGCCGGTCATCCCCTTCAGCACCGGCGCCGCCTCGTCGACGATCGCGCGATCGCCGGAGACGAGCATGAGCCCCGTCCCCTCGGCCGCATTCTGCGGTCCCATGAACACGGGCGCGTGCAGGTACCGCACGCCCTTCGCGCGCCACTCGGCCGCCCGCCGCCGCGCGCCCTCGACGCTCGTCGTCGTGTGGTCGTACACGCGCGCCCCGCTCTCGAGCCGCGCCGCCGCGAGCGTCGCATCGACCGCATGATCGTCGCTGACGATCACGTGCACGCGCTCGGCGCCGCGCACCGCCTCCGCCGCATCGGCAAACGCGCGGCAGCCCTCGGCCTCCAACGCCTGCGCGCGCGCGAACGTCCGGTTCCACACGTGAACGGTCTCGCCCTTCTTGCGCAGGGCGCGCGCGAAGCCCGAGCCAAGCAGGCCGGTTCCAAGGATCGCGATCATGCGCGCAGCGTACGCTACGACGAGAACACGTGCAGCGAGCGCGCTCGCGTGCGAACCGCGGGGCCGCGGCGCGCGAGGTCGAACAGACAGACGACCTCCGTGCGGTTGCCCGGGTCGACGTTGACGATGAAGCTCGCGACGTTCGCGAGGACGAGGTAGAGGCCGAGGCCGGCGCCTGGGTCGTCGGGGTTCGGGCGGCCGTGATCGTGGCGGGCTCGGCGCACGTGATCGATCACGTCTCGCTGGCGGAGCGCGCCGAAGCGATCGTCGACCGAGATCGCGATCTGGTGGCCGTCGCTCGCCCAGCGCAGGAGGGCGCGGTGGATCGGCGGGGCGGTCGTGCCGAGGGCGATGATCGGTTGCGACTCGCGGGGCGCGTCGATCAGCGCGTTCATCAGGAGCTCGTCGACGACCGAGGCGATGCGGTGAATGACCGGCTTGCGTGCGCCGACCGATTCGGCCCAGGCGGAGACCTCGGCGATCGCGGTTTTTTTTCCGGCGTCGTTGGAGACGGCGCGCTCGAACGTGCGGGCGGGCGTCGCGAGGTATTTTTCGAGGCCGAAGAGGTCACCCGAGACGAGCTTTTCCGAGGTGATTCGTAGCTCACGAGAGGCCGGGTCGCTGACGACGTGGGAGACCGGCGCTTCGATCATCAGGGTGATCAGGGCGTCGTCGTCCAGGTCATCTCCTACGACGACCACTGGGATCGGCACTTCTGTAAGTGCGACGCCGGCCAGCTCGCGACTCGTTCGATCGACGACGAGCAGCGCCGCGCCGTCGGTGGCTGGGGGGAGTGCGTCGAAATGCTCGACGATCAGGCCGGTTGCGGCCAGGGCGGTCTCGACCTGGGCGCGGATGGATGGATCGCGGCTGATGCAAAACGCTCGCGACGACCCCATCTCCGGCCAGCGTACCGGGGTGCCGAGGTAGGGGTCAACGTCGAAAAGCCCGCGTGTGGCGAAGGTTAGAGAAGACCGGTACGATCGGCGTTCGCAATGGCGGATCCTCCACCGATCCGACGGCCGGCGACCCGGCCGCCGCCGATCCCGCGCGCCCCCGTGGCGCCGGCACCCGCCAAGACCGACGTCGTGGCGGCGCAGGCGGAGCCTCGCGAAGACCTCGAGGACACGAAGAATCTCGAGGCTCCCGATGCGGGGATGCTCGTCGAGCACATGCTGGAGTTAGTCGCGAGTGAGGCAGCGGCGCTGCTCGCGGGCGACGACGCCGACGGTAGGTTGGCCGACCTCAATGTGAGGACGGCATTCGCGAGCTGGGATGGGCTGCGCGAGCTCGCGGAGGCGATCCGGTATCTCGAGCTCGCGGAGACGCATCCGCTCGCGCCGCGACTGCGCCTGATGGCGACGCTGCTCGACGAGCAGGCGCTGGCGGCGGCGGAGCCGCGGCTCGGCGAGAGCGTCACGATCCTGGTCGAGCTCGCGGAGACGTGGCTGATCCGTCACGGCAAGGCGGAGCGTGCGGCGGCGCTGTGCGATCGGTTGCTCGACGAGGAGCTCAAGCCGCACGTGCGCGCGCACGTCGTCGAGCTGGCGACGCTCGCGCATGCGGCAGCGGGCGAGTGGTCGCGCGTCGTCGCTATTCGCAAGGCGGCGCTCGGCCCGAAGACGGGGCCCGAAGAGGTCGCGGCGACCGCGGCGCTGCTGATCGATCGCGCGGCGGATCCGGCGGCGGCGCTCGATGCGTGCTGGGCCGCGATCGAGCGGCTCGACGGGATCGACGATGATGTCGTGACGCAGCCGGCGGCGGCGGTGACGCGCGTCGGCGTGCTGCGCGTGATCGATGTGGCGATCGATGCGGCGGAGCGCACGGCCGATGCCCGGCTGATCGAATTGATGGACCGGCGCGCCGAGCTTGTCGCGACGCTGCCCGGCGGCGGGCTCGAGACGCTCGCAACGCGCCATCACGTGGCGGCGACGTTGACGCGCGACGAGCAGCACGCGGAGGCCGCGAAGCTGTGGACGCAGCTCGCCGACGACACCGTCAGCGCGCACCCGCTCGCCGGCAAGCGCATCGCGACGCTCGGCGCGGCGTTCGCGGCCGCCGCGGCGAAGGATTCGGGGCTCGCGCTCGCGGCGCGGCGGCGACTCGCGGATGCGGAGTCCGTCGAGATCGCGGCGTGTCATGCGTGGCGCGCACTCGAGCTCGCGGCGGCGGGTGCCGATGTCGCGGCGGTGCCGCAGCTCGCGCAGGCCGTCGTCGACGTCGCCGACAGCACGGTCGCGGAGTGGTGGGTCGACATGCTCGACCTCAAGGCGCCCGGCCAGGCGATGCTCGCGCGCCTCGAGGAGCGTGGCGGGCTCTCGCTGCGGTGGGCCGCGATCATCGCGGAGCGGATGGGGCAGCCGGAGCGCGCGATCGAGCTGTGGCGGCGCGCGATCGCCGGCGGCCTCGGCACCGAGCACGATCATCTCGTGCGCCTGCTGCGCGGCGGCGACGAGGATCAGCTGTCCGAGGCGTACACCGGCTGGGCGAAGGCGGAGACCGATCCGAAGACGCAGGCCGTCGTGTGGTGTGCGCGCGGCGTCGTCGACCTGATCCGCGGCGATTTTGTCGAGGGCGAGGAGTCGCTGC
>JAFAOG010000303.1 GCA_019237945.1 Deltaproteobacteria bacterium
TCTGAGCCGTTTCCCGAGCCGAGGCCGGCTGCCCGGCAACGGTCCTTCCAACATCAACAGACCTGATTTCGCATCTCAGGCCGAAATCTGTCCGAGTTGTCGGCCTAGTTTGCGAAAAAGAGTCTTCTGACGGTCGTCAGCGAGCCCCCGACCGAGGGCTCAGCGCCCCTGGATGCGCGCCATCCAGGATTCGATCTCATCCGCGTCGGTCGGCAGGTCAGCCGAGAGCACCCGGCAACCGTCCTCGGTGACGAGCACGTCGTCCTCGATCCGGATGCCGATGCCGCGGAGCTCGGGCGGCGCGTCGGCGTCCGGGGCGATGTAGAGGCCGGGCTCGACCGTCAGCACCATGCCCGGCTCGAGCGGCCGCGCCTTGCCGCCGCGGATGTACGCGCCGACGTCGTGGACATCCATGCCGAGCCAGTGCGACGTGCCGTGCATGTAGAACCGGCGGTAGCTCTGATCGGCGATGCGATCGTCGGCCGCGCCGCCGAGCAGGCCGAGCGCGATCATGCCTTCGGTCAATCGGCGCACGCAGTGGTTGTGGATGTCGTCGATCGTGATGCCGGGCTTGACCATCTCGATCGCCTCGACCTGGCAGCGCAGCACGATGTCGTAGACGCGCTTCTGCACCGGTGTGAACGTGCCGCTTGCCGGCCACGTACGCGTGATGTCGGCCGTGTAGTGGTCGTACTCGCAGCCCGCATCGACGAGCACGAGGTCGCCTTCGGCGATCGCGCACCGGTTGTCGACGTAGTGGAGGATCGTCGCGTTCTCGCCGGCGCCGACGATCGACGTGTAGCCGGGCCCCTGACCGCCGCGGCGCCGGAACGTATAGTCGATCAGCGCCTCGAGCTCGTACTCGAACACGCCGGGACGCCCCGTGCGCATCGCCGCGATGTGCGCCTCGGTCGAGATCGCGGCCGCCTTGCGTAGATGCGCGAGCTCCTCGGGCCGCTTGTGCAGCCGCAGCTCGTGCAGCGCATCGCGCGGATCGACGACCGCGTGCGGCGGACGCTTGCCGCGCTTCTCGAGCTTGCGCAGCCGCGCGATCGTCGACGTGACGAGCTTGTCCATCTCCTCGTCGAGCCCGAGCGCGTAGTGCAGCTCCTCGTGGTTCGCGATCAGCTCGGCGAGCTTCGCCGGCAGCTCGGTCGCGGGATACGCGGCGTCCGCGCCGAACGTCGCCTTCGCACCCTCGACGCCCGCGCGCCGGCCTTCCCACGTCTCCATCTCCGGGTCGCGCGGCCGCACGAACATGACGACGCGCTCGGCCTCGGCGCCCGGGCGCAGGATCAACGTCGTGTCGGGCTCCGCGAAGCCGGTGAGGTACTGGAGGTCGCTGAGCTGGCGGAACTTGAAGAACGCGTCTCCGTTGCGCAGCCGCTCGGGGAGCGAGCGAACGACCGCGACGCTCGTCGGGCCGATCGCCTTCATGTACGCATCGCGGCGCGCGGCAAACACCGCGGGATCGAACATGCAGCGGTTTTACCGCTTGCGCCGCCGCACCGCCACGAGCGCGATCCCGACCAGCGCGAGCCAGCCCGGGGAGCCACCGGCGTTGCATTCCGCGTTCGACTCGTAGTCGTGCGGATACTGATCGGTGCCGCCGTCGGGATAGTCGGTCGGAACCTGGCCGCACTGCCCGTAGCCGCCGACGGCCTGGAGGTTCGCGATGAAGTGATCGATCAGCGAGATGTCGTCGGCGATGTCCGGATCCTCGCGCGTCGCGTTCCACGTCGCGGCGTGGCTGCGGATCTGCTGGAGCGGCGTGATCGCGCAGGCGGGCTGGCCGGTGAGCTGCGTCGCATCGCGCAGGCCGAGGAACAGGTTGTACATCGCGTAGCGCTTCGCCATCTCGGGCGCCGACAGATACGGAGCGTCGACCGAGGGCGACTCGCCGCCAGTCGGATACTGCAGCGTGATCGTCTGCGTCTTGATCGTGCCGGTGCCGGGCTCGCGATAGTTGAGCGTGATGTCGGCGACCTTGTTCGTCGGGTTGTTGCCCGTCGGCTGCACCGCGATGAACAGCATGCTGCCTCCGCCTCGCCGACCGCCGGTGTTGGGATCCGGGTTGGCGTCGGTGCGGCTCGCGACGAACGCGGCGGGGATGTGCATCGATCCCGCGGTTGTCGACGAGGTCCAGAGCGTCGAGCCGACGACCGGACCGAAGTTGAAGCCGCTGCCCGCGACCGCATCGATCTGGATATCGAGCGCGATCGGCGAGGCGAAGTACGCGAGCTCCTGCTGGAACACCTCCGTTGCCGCGGACGCGTCCTGCAGGAAGTAGAAGTTGCCGGCGCCGTGCTCGGCGAGGCCGCGCATCAGCAAAACGTCGAAGTCGCTGCCGACGCCGATCGTCGTCAGGCCGATGCCGCGCGACACGTAGCCATCCGCCATCGCGAGGATCGCGGGGTCGCTCGTGTTGCCGAACGTCGCGTTGCCGTCGGAGAGGAAGATCACGCGAGACTCGCGCGTCGGATCGAGGCCGGCGACCGAGAGGTCGAAGCCAGCCTTGAGGCCGTCGAAGATGTCGGTCGCGCCGCGCGGCGTGAGGCCGGCGACGATCTGGTGGAGCTGCGTGCGCCCGGTGGTTGAGACCGCGGTGAGCGGGGCATCGACCTGGACTTGATCATCGAACTCGACGATCGCGAGACGGTCCGTGTTGGCGAGCGAGTCGATCAGCGTGTCGAGGCCCGACTTCACCTTGACGAGCCGGCCGTCCATCGCCATCGAGCCCGAGTGGTCGACGACGACGACGAGGTCGAGCGGCCGCTTCGGATAGTTCGCGGGATCGACGTTCGTGTTGATCGCGATCTGGAGCGTCGCCTGCTTGTTCTGCTGCTCCCAGTCGTAGCCGACCGACAGGCCGGGCGTCAGGCACAGCGGGTTCGTGCAGCCGCTCGCGGGCGGCGGCGCGTAGTGCTCGTTGAAGAAGCCGTTGGCATCGAGCGTGTTGGGACCTGGGATGCCGCCGGCGTTGATGATGCCGCGGAACTCGCCGATGTCTTGCTGGCCGCCGAAGCTGACGCCGCCGACGCCGGCATCCGCGCTCGACGCGCCGTGACCGGGTTGCGAGGCGCCGCCGGCACCGCAGGCCGCGAGGAATGTGATCGAAAGGAGCCGCTTCATACAGCCCGCTTTCAGCACCCGTCGTGCCGCGGGTTCCGGTGGCGTGGCGCGTGGTTAGGCGTCGCGAGTTGGCGCGCGGACGGGGATCCCTGACATCGATGTCGTAGGATGCGCCGGTGAACCGGCTCGCCTTCCTCCTCGTCGTCGCGGTCGCCTGCAAGAGCAGCTCGAAGCCGCCGCCGGCGCCCGTGTGGACGCCGAGCTATCACGTCGATCCGGCGCTCGCGGGCACCGGCAAGACGTTCATGGTCGCCTCCGAGGCGGCGATCGCGACGCAGGTCGGCCGCGACGTGCTCGCGCACGGAGGCAACGCGGCCGATGCGGCGGTCGCGACATGCTTCGCGCTCGCGGTCGTGCATCCGAGCGCGGGCAACCTCGGCGGCGGCGGGTTCGCGGTCGTGCGCACGAAGGACGAAGCGCGCGCGCTCGACTTCCGCGAGACAGCGCCGGAGGGCGCCACGCCCGACATGTTCGTGCACGCGGGCAGCGGCGCGTCGCTGCGTGGCGATCTCGCGAGCGGGGTGCCGGGAACGGTGGCCGGCTTGTGGGAGCTGCACGTGTGGAAGGGCAAGCGCACGTGGCAGGAGGACCTCGCGCCGGCGATCGCGCTCGCCCGCGATGGCTTCGCCGTCGATCCGATCCTCGCGAAGGGCCTCGAGCGGCGGCTCGCGCGCGCGCCGATCAACGCGGGACCGTGGTCGATGAAGCACGCGGCCGGCGAGATCGTGAAGCAGCCGGAGCTCGCCGAGACGCTGCAGCGGATCTCGGATCAGGGGCCGAGCGGCTTCTACCAGGGCCCGGTCGCAGAGGCGATTGCGACCGAGATGCAGCAGCATGGCGGCCTGATCACGCTGAACGACCTCAAGGGCTATCAGGCGCTGTGGCGCGACCCGCTGCGCTTCGACTATCGCGGCAAGCACCTGATCACGATGCCGCCGCCGTCGTCGGGCGGAATCGTCATCGCGATGACCGCGAACATGCTCGCCGGCACCGACCTCGCGAAGCTCGGCTGGCACTCGACCGAGCACGTGCACTGGCTCGTCGAGGTGTGGCGGCGCGCGTACGCGGCGCGCAACGAGCTGCTCGGCGACCCCGGGTTCGTGCAGGACATGCCGATCGCGCACCTGATGTCGAAGGAGTTTGCCGACGCGATGGTCGCGACGATCGGCCCGCGCGCGACGCCGTCGAAGCAGGTCGCGCAGCTGCTCGAGGGCACGCACACGACGAACGTCAGCATCGTCGACGCCGGCGGCATGGCGATCGCGCTGACGTTCACGCTGAACACGAGCTACGGAAGCGGCGTGTGGGTCGCGGGCTTCCTGATGAACAACGAGATGGATGACTTCACGACGCTGCCGGGGACGCCGAACGCGTACGGCCTGATCCAGGGCAAGGCGAATCAGCCGGAGCCGGGCAAGCGGATGCTGTCGTCGATGTCGCCGACGATCATCGAGGACGACCACGGTGTGTTCATGGTCGTCGGCGGGCAGGGCGGGTCGCGGATCATCACCGAGGTCTGGCAGACGATCTCGAACGTGATCGACTTCGGCTTGCCGGTCGAGGCGGCGATCAGCGCACCGCGCGTGCATCACCAGCACCTGCCCGACGAGGTCGTCGTCGAGCAGGACGCGCTGAGCCAGCCGACCGCGAACGCGCTGCGGGCGGCGGGCTACATGCTGGTCGAGGGCGCGCCGGAACGCATCTACGGCGCCGCGAACGCGATCGTGCGTACACAAAACGGCTGGCGTGGTGCAGCCGACCCGCGCAACGGAGGCGCGGCGATGGGCGATTGATCTATTCTCGGAATATGGCGGACGATCCGGACGCGAGTGGCATCAGCGTGTATCCGCGGCTGCCCGTGCCGAAGCCGCGGCAGCCAAGCGATCCGAAGCTTCCGAAGAAGAAAGGCGGCGCTGTGGAGGGCAAGTACATCGGAGCAGCGGTCGTGATGGGCCTCATCGGCGCGACCGTCGGATACGTCGCGCACCGGCCGGATGGCAGCGGGGCGGACAAGGCGAAGGCGGATGTCGTCGCGGCGCAGAAGGCGGCGTCGGTCGAGAAGGACCGCGCCGACGGCCTCGCGAAGCAGCTCGACGACGAGAAGGCGGCGCGCGATGCGGCCGAGAAGACGGCGGCGGCGGCGACGACGAAGGCGGCCGACAGCGAATCGGCGGCGGCGAAGCTGCAGGCGACGATCGACAAGAGCCAGGGCTCGGTGTCGACGGAGGGTGACGAGATCCACCTGAAGCTCGTCGACAAGGTGCTCTTCGCGGTCGGCGACGACAAGCTGACCGACAAGGGCAAGGCCGTGCTCGACAAGATCGCGGTCGCGCTGAAGGCTCTGCCCGACAAGCAGGTGTGGGTGCAGGGGCACACGGATGACCAGCCGATCTACATCCCGCCGGCGCCCAAGAAGGCCGAGCCGGCGCCGAAGAAGCTGCCGAAGGGTGCGAAGGCGCCGCCGCCGCCCGCTGCGCCGGAGCCGGCCGTGCGGTTCGCGACGAACTGGGAGCTGTCGGCGGCGCGCGCGCTGACGGTCGTGCACTACCTGCAGGACAGCGCGAAGATCGATCCGTCGCGGCTCGCCGCGCTCGCGTTCGGGCAGTACCGGCCGGTGTCGCGATCGAACAAGGCGCTCAACCGGCGCATCGAGATCGTGCTCGTGCCGAAGAAGGCGGTCGTCGAGAAGGAAGTGCTGCCGGCCGCGGGCTCGGGCGCGGGCTCGGCGGCGGCCGCGCCGAAGAAGAAATGATCAGAGCGCGATCTTGCTCTGGCGATCGATGAAGCTGACGAGGTCGGCGTCGCTCGCGTGGTCGAGCACATCGGGCACCGCCGGCGACGGCGCATTGCCGCGCGTGTAGACGAGGATCGGAATGTGCTCGGTGCGGAGCTCGCGCACGACGTCGGCGACGCCCTCGCTCGTCAGCTCGAGCAAGATCGCGCGAGGGCGCAGCGCGCGGGCGAGTCGCGACAGCTGGCCGAGTGCGCGGGTCATCGACACGACCGTGTAGCCGCGGCCGCTGAGGTGGACATCGAGCTGCTGCAGCCGCTGGCGATCCTGCTCGACGATCAGGATCACGCCGCGGTCACCGCTCGGCTCGGGCGGCGGCTCGGCGGGTGCGGGCGGGAGCGCGACGACGCGGTCAGCATCGCGCGCGCGATAGACGGCGAGGGCGACCTTGTTCAGGAGGTCCTCTACCTGGAATGGCTTCTCGACGACCTCGCTGCCCGCGAGGTTGACCTCGAGGCCGTGCACGGCGGTCATGATCAGCACCGGAATCGCCGAGTATTCCGGATCGTCCTTCACCGTCTGGAGGAATTGCCGGCCGTTCATGCCCGGCATCATCAGATCGAGCAGGATCACGTCGGGGCGCGCGCTGTGGACGCGCTCGAGTGCCTCGGAGCCGTCGGTCGCCGTATCGACGACGTAGCCTTCTTCCGACAGCACCTGGGCAAGCGTGTCGCGCAACATCGGCTCGTCGTCGACGACGAGGATGCGACCGCCCTTGACCGTCGTGGCTCCGGACATTCGCTGCGGGGATCGTATACCATCGCTGAGATGTCGACGGCGCCACCGGTGGCACGTGCCTACGACGCCCTGCGCCCGAAGATTTTGCAGCGCCTGCTCGAGATCCGGGCCACCCTGGACCCGACGCTCGGGCGCCTCGACGAGCCGACCGCCAGCGCGCAGATCGACGCGGTCCTCGAGCACATCGGGAACTTCCTCGCGACCGGCGATGTCGGGCTGCACCGCGCGTTCCTTCATACGTTCCTCGCGATGCGCGCCGCGGAGGCGCAGGGCCCGGCCGCCGTGCTCGCGATGCTCGTCGCGATCGGCGATACGGCCGCGCAGGTCGCGCAGGAGACCGCGAGCACGCCCGACGGCGCGGAGCTGACGCTGATGCTGACGCGGGTCACGGCCTCGACGGCACGAGCCGTCAACGACCTGATCGCCGACGAGCTCGATCGGCGGCTCGCGCAGTGGCGCGACATGTCGACGAAGGAGCAGAAAGGGCTGCCGCCCGCGTGAGCCAGAGCTCTGCCCCGGCGCCCGCGGCGGGTGGGCTGCGCGTCGCCGGCGACACCAACGTCGGCAAGGTGCGCACGACCAACGAGGACGCGATGATCGTCGATCCGGTCCGCGGCCTGTACGTCGTGTTCGACGGCATGGGCGGCGCGAACGCGGGTGACATCGCCTCGCAGACCGCGCGCGATGCGCTCAAGGACTTCGTCGTGCAGCGGCGCGCGAGCATGGAGCCCCGTGCGTTGCTCGAGGGCGCGATCCAGCACGCGTGCCTCACCGTGTTCAACGCGGCGCAGGAGTCGCGGGAGCGGCACGGCATGGGCACGACGGTCGTCGGCTGTCTCGTCGTCGATGCCAAGCGCGCGATCGTCGGGCACGTCGGTGACTCGCGCTGCTACTTGCTGCGCGCGGGCCGCCTGCAGGCGCTGACGCGCGACCACACGATCGTCGAGGAGCTCGTCGACCGCGGCCTGCTCAGCGCCGAGGAGGCCGAGCGCCACCCGTACAAGAACGTGCTGTCGCGCAACCTCGGCGCGAAGCCGGAGACCCGCGTCGACGTCCTCGACCTCGAGCTCAAGCCTGGCGACCGCCTGCTGCTGTGCTCGGACGGCCTCTACGGCTACGCGTCGGCGGAGGCGATCCAGTACCTGCTCGGCTCGGGCGATGCGCCGGAGCACGTCGCGCGCGACCTGATCGATCTCGCGCTGCGCGGCGGCGGCGGCGACAACGTCTCGACGATCGTGATCGAGACGCCCTCCGCGGCTCCGACGTCGACGCAAGTCGTCCGCACGCACGGCGCGGTTGCGTGGTGGCAGAAGCGGCAGCGCTTCCTTCAGGTCGCGAAGGAGCGCGGCATCACGCGCAATCCGATCTGCCGCGGGCTGTCGGCGGACGAGGCGCTCGACCTCGTCGCGCTCTCGCTGTGCCAGGCGATCTTCCACGACCTCGAGAAGTCGACGGGCGTCAACGTGTGGACGTTCGCGCAGAACCTCGCCGGCCCGTGGTTCGAGCGCGGCGGCGAGTGGGCGGCCGTCCGCAACCTCGTCGATATCCTCGGCATGAGCGCGCGCACCGTCGTCGACGAGATCCGCGCCGCCGACAACAACCTCGGCTTCCTGCTCGACATCGCGGTATCGCGCGCGCTCGTCGTCGCGGAGCTCGCACTCGGCGGCTTGCTCGCGGAGCGGTTGCGCCAGGTCGATGCGGACCTCATTCACGTCCACGCCGCGATCGGCGAGACGATCGACACGCCGCCGCCCGAGGTCACGTTCCAGGATCAGCCGACCGTCCCGTTCCTGCGCCCGGATCGCCCGGTCACGAATTCCGGACTCACCGAGGAGCTGGTGACCGCGATCACCAAGACGCTGACGATCGCGCGCGCCCGCACCTCGCCGCGCGCCGAGCTCGTCAAGCAGATCCTCACCGCGCTCGAGACGATCGCCGTGGATGCGTCGGGCAACTTCGCCTCCGCCGTCACCGCCGCGCGCGACCTCTACGGCGTGCGCTCCGTCGACGATGCCGGCGTGATGCCGCTCTACGACGCGCTCGACTCGGTCCGCATCATCACCGCGTCGAGCGTGCACCAGATCAGCGCCTCGGATGCGCTGCGCGCGAAGGTGCTCTCCGCGATCTCGTCCGCGCACCAGCGGCTCGTGAACGCGGTCACCGGGCTCGTGCTCGAGGCGGTCGCGCCGTTCTCCGAGCGCCTGCGCGAGGTCCAGGGCGTCACCGGCGAGCTGCGCGATCAGGTCGCCCGCGCCGAGCGCAAGCGCGCCGAGCTCGAGAAGAAGTTCGCCACGACGATCGACCAATCACAGCCGTGGGACAAGCGCGGCACGACGGAGTGGTAGATGTCCGACGTCGATCTGATCGAAGCCGTCTCCGTCCTCCGCGACGAGGTCCTCGACACCGTCGAGCACGGCGATCGCGATCCGCCGGGCGCCGAGGTGTTCCAGGCGCTGCTGCGCGCACTCTCGGTCGGCGGCGAATCGGTGCCCGGCCTCGACCTCCAGCTGCACGACTCGGTCACGCGCCGCCTCGCGTGGGGCGACTCCGAGGAGGGCGTGCTCGCCGACGCCGAGATGGTGTTCGACCGCCTGATGATCGCCGTCGACCGCGCGCTGCGCGATCCCGCCGATCGCATGGTCGTGATCGAAGCCGCGACGCAGGTCGCCGTGACAGTCGCGCGCGTCGTCGCGCTCGCCGCAGTGGGCCGGGCCGCGCGTGACCGCGCCGCACGCCTGCGCGAGGAGCTCGCCCAGCGCCAGCTGCGTGAGGTGCTCGAAAAGCAGCGATCGAGCATCGTTCGGCTCGAGCTCGAGACGCGCGACTAGTCCCGGCACGCCCGCTGCAATTTGCAGCCTGCGTGACCCGACCCCGCCGCATTACCGCACTTGCCACTGCGCTGGTGGGCTCGCTGTGCGTCGCCGCGGCGGCGCAACCGGACGCGCCGAAGTCGAGCTCACAGCCTGAAGGCCGCGGCGCGACGACCCAGCCGGAGGGTCAGGGAAGCTCTGAGACCGAGACCGGCGTCCTGCCGCTCGTCGGCGGCGACACGGACAACGGCTTTGGCGGCGGCGCGATCGGCTCGATCGCGTCGTTCGACGGCCACACGGTCCCCTACGCCTGGCAGCTGCAGTTCGCGGTGTTCGCGGCCGCGAAGTCCAGCCCGACGTCGCCGACGTACGAGGACGCGTTCGTCAACCTGATCGTCCCGAGGATGTGGCACGACCGGCTCCGCCTCGAGATCCGCCCATCGTTCACGCGCGAGACGGCGCTCCGCTTCTACGGCTACGGCGACGCCGCGCGCATCCCCGCGATGTCCGTCCCGCAGCGCGACTTCTACACGCGCATGCATCCGCAGCTGCAGCTGATGACGCGCTGGTTCCTCGGCGAAGGCTGGTCGGTCCTCGCGGGCAGCCAGTACCTCTACAACCAGCTGAGCTACTCGTCGTCGTCGACGTTGGCGATGGAGATGCCGTCCGTTCCGTCGCACTCGGTCGTACGCGGCGAGACCGGCCTCGTCTACGACACGCGCGACAACGAGATCTCGCCGCACTCCGGCACCTACGACACGTTCGAATTCCGCGCCTCACCGCGCCTCGGCGACGCGTTCCCCTACGCGTACCAGCAGTACGACGTCCAGCTGCGCGCGTACCTGCCAGTCTCCGACGACAACACGCTCGCGCTGCGTGCGGTCGGCGACCTGCTCGTCGGCGACGTCCCGTTCTACGAGCTGTCGCGCTACGAGGACACGTCCGCGATCGGCGGCAGCCTCGGTGTCCGCGGCGTCCCCGCCTACACGTTCTACGGCAAGGCGAAGGTCTTCGGAAACGCCGAGCTCCGCACGCACCTCACACGCTTCACCGCCTGGGGCCGCAAGCTCCAGCTCGGCGTCGCGACATTCGTCGACGCGGGCCGCCTCTGGTACGACCCGACGCATCCGCGTCCCGACCTCGACGGCACCGGCCTCGGCATCCACTGGGGCGCCGGCGCCGGTCTCCGCCTGCAGCAAGGCCGCGCGTTCCTGATCCGCGCCGATGTCGCGTACTCGCCGGATGCGCGCCCGATCGGCGGCTACCTGCTGGCCGACGAGATCTTCTAGTCGCTCCCCGCCGCGAGGCTCTAGACTCAGGCCATGAGGCTCTCCGCGCTCGTGCTCCTCGCCCTCGCCACGCCTGCGTTCGCCGACGACGGCACCGGCACCTACGATGTGACGTACGCGGATGCCGGCAGCACGTGCAGCGCGAATCCGGTGACGCTGTCGAAGGGCAAGCTGACGATCGCGGTCAAGAAGGGCGCGCTCGACGTGTCGTTCGATCCGATGTTCCAGCTCGTGGGGACGCCGACGAAGGACGGCACGATCAACGCGAAGACGACGAAGCTGATCGGCACGTCGGTCGGCGGGCTTTCGGCGCGCTACTCGATCGTCGGCCACGTGACGGCCGGCAGCGTCCAGCTCGCGCTGACCGCGACGTACATCCGGCAGGACACCAACAAGCCGTACTGCGCGCAGACGTGGAACGTCACCAACGCGAAGAAGTAGCTAGCGGAGGTTCGCGGTCACGGCGTCGAGCAGCGCCTCGAGGCCGGCGTCGCGGTCGACGTAGCGGTGGACCAGATCGCAGTGGCCGCGGCCGAGACCTCGCACGATGCGGCGCGCGGTCGGCTGCGCCTTGTTCGCTTCGTACATGATCGTCTCGACGCGCGGGTCGCCGGCATCGAGCTCCGCGATCACGGCGTCGACGCGGATGTCGGTGAGCACCTCGTGCAGGGCGAAGTCGTGATCGCCGAACACGACGTCCCAGCCCGACGAGACGTAGAGCGCCATCGCGCCTCGCTGGCGGTGGGAGTCGCCGATCACGAGGACGCGCATGCGGCGGCCCGGCTTGTCGAGCGTGCCCGACTGGCGGGCGGCGCCTTGCACGAGCGACTTCCACTCTGGCGGTGGATCGATCAGGAGGAGGCCGAGCGCGGGCTCCTTGCCGTTGTCCTCGCGGACGACGTCGCCGATCACCTCGGTGACCGAGCCGGAGCGCGGGTCGGTGAGCGCGAGCGAGACGCGGGTGCCGACGGGGAGCCAGGCGGCGGTGTCGAGGCAGACGCCGACGTCCGAGACATCGCGCGTGCGGCAGACGACGAGCTCGCCGCCGAGCAGCGGGGACACCGTTGCGGCAAGCGAAATCCGGTACCGAGGTGCTCGGCGTGACACCGAAGGCGAGCATATGCGAACGTACGCGGGATGAAAACGGTTGTGGCGCTGGCGCTGGTCGCACCGATGGCGATGGCTGCGCACGCAGACGTGCCCGACGAAGGCGTGCATCCCGACGGACAGGGAAGCGCGGCGGCGCCGGCGGGTTCGACGCAGGCGCCGGGCGAGCCGGGCGATTCGCCCGCCTTGCAGACGAGCATGCGTCACAAGGACATCGTCGTGACGACGCCCGGCGAGCGCTCGCCGAAGAACATCGCGATCTTGGCGAGCGTCGCGGGGGCCGGCGCGATCGTCGGTGGTATCGGCGTGTACTTCAACCTCGATTCGAGGTCGGCCGCCAACGAGGTCTCGGCGCATCGGCCGATGTCGGTGCCGTGGACCGCGGATCGCCAGGCGACGTACGACCGCGCGCACGACTCGGCGGTCAAGGCGGGCGTGTTCTACGGGATCGGTGGGGCGCTCGTGCTCGGCGCGGTCGTCGGGCTGATCGTCACGGTGCCGAAGGCCGAGACGACGGTGATCCATCCGCACGTCGCGATCGGGCCCGAGGGCGCGAGCATCGGCGGGAGCTGGAGCTGGTGATGCGCGCGGCCCTGGTGCTTGTGGCTCTCGCCGCGTGCTCGCCCGACATCGCGAGCGGCTCGTATCTGTGCGGCGCCGAGGAAGCGTGCCCGCCGGGCGAGGCGTGCGACGGCGTGACCGATTCGTGCGTGCTGACGACGGGCGCGATGCCGTTCGAATGCGCGATGGGGACCGAGTTCCCTGGCGACGACACGAGCATGACGGCGCAGCAGGTGCCGATGCTCGCGTGCGTGTCGCCGCCGTATCACCGCAGCGAGTGCATGCCGGTCGGCGATAGCGCGGACTGGTTCGCGTTCGCGACGCCGTCGACGTGCTCGATGGTCGAGGTGCAGGCGCGGATCGCGTTTCCGGTCGCGTACGAGGGCCTGGCGCTCGAGCTGTGGGACCTGGCCGCGAATTCGCCGATCGGGACCGACGTGCCGTGCGCGGACAGCGTCGGCGATCCGGCGCACGTCGAGCGCTGCATCAAGCTGACGATCCCGCCGGGGGGCAGCTATGGGTTGCTCGTCAAACCCACGGGGCAGGGCACCTGCGGTGGCTCGTGCTCGTACAATCGGTACGATCTGACCGTGCAGCTCGCGACGCCGGGGTAGGCTAGCGCTGTGGAGAGCTTGCGGTGGAGCTGGCTGGCTGCACCGTACATCGCGTGCGCGGCGATCATCGCAACCGTCGCGCTTGCGGCGGCGCTGACGCGCGGCGATCGCGTGATGCGGCTCGGCGTGATCGCGTCGTGCGTGACCGCGCTGCCGTGGGCGCTGTGCCAGGGCTTCGCGATGTGCACCGACGATCCGACGCTCGCGACGCGCCTGTTGCGCATCGGGCAGGGCAGCGTCGGGCTCATCGGGCCGAACCTGCTGCTCGTGCTGCTGGCGACCAGTGGCCAGCTCGAGCGCCACAAGTGGCTGGCGCGCATCGCGGCGCTGATCGGCGGCGCGTCGATGGCGCTCACGTGGGGGACGTCGCTGGTCGTGCCCGGCGTGCAGGTCGTGCCGTGGGGCGTGTTCTACATGAGCCCCGGGCCGCTGACCGGCGTGCAGATCAGCCAGCTCATCGTGTGGCTGCTCGTCGGCGTGGTCATCGTCCGCCGCACGACGCCGAGCGGCGAACGGCGCCGCAACGTGCGCCTGATGATCGGCGTGCTCATCTGCGGCGCGATCGGATCGCTCGACACGCTCGTGCTGTACCGGACCGGCGTGCCGTATCCGTTCGCGTGGCTGTCGGCATCGAGCGCGGCGGGGATCGCGCTCTACCTGGTGGTGCGCACCGACTTCATCCGGCCGCGCGGGTTCGACAGCGATGCCGGCGTCGAGCTGATCGCGTTCGGCGCGGCCGTCGTCGTCGTCGTGCTGCTGGCTCGCGCGCTCGCTGGCGCGACGCCGTTCGTGGTCGCGGTGATCACGGCGTCGGTGTGGACGGTGATGACGGGAATCGCGTGGGCATTCGCGCGGGTGCGGCGAGCGCCGGTGTCGGACGATCGCGCGCTGCAGCAGTTCGTCGCGCGCGTGACCTCGCTCGATACGCGGGCCAAGATCGCGGAGCGGCTGACGACGCTGTGGCGCAACGCGATCGGCATCGTCGTCAAGCAGCTGCGCACCGAGCTCGACGGCCTCGATCCCGATGTGCGCGCGTGGCTCGTCAAGAACCCCGATCCCGTCGCCGTGACGGATCTCGGTACGATGCGTCTCGGTCCGCTGCGCCCCAAGCTCGAGGCACTCGGCGGCCAGGCGACCCTGCTCGTGCCGCTGATCGATCGCGGCGAGCTCGTCGGGCTCGTCGAGGCCGACTACGACAAGGCGCTGCGCGACTCGGAGCGCGGCCTCGTCGCAGAGTCGGCGAAGGCGGCGGCGCGCGCGTTGACGTTCATCGCGCTGTCGCAGGCGGCAGCACGCGAACGCGAGACGGCGCGCGAGGTCGAGGTCGCGGATGCGCTGCGGCTGCAGGCGTCGGCGAGCCGCGAGGCGGCGCTCGGCAAGTGGGCGGTGACCGCGGAGTACCGCACGGCCGCGCACACGACCGGCGCCGGCTGGAGCGCGATCGAGCTCGGCGACGGGCGGCTCGCGTTGCTCGCGACGGAGGCGCAGGCGCATGGCGTGCCGGCGGCCCTCGCGACGGCGGCGCTGACCGGTGCGTTCGCGGCGGCGACGATCGGCGCGACGTCGCTCGACGACATCCTGACCGCGATGCGCGCGACGGCCGACGGCGTGATGCGCGGTGGCGAGCCGGTGTCGGCGTTCCTCGCGATTGTCGGCAGCGACGTCGAGTGGGCGTGCGCCGGTCATCCGGGGGCGTTTCTCGTCGGGCCGGTCGCGTCGCTC
>JAFAOG010000480.1 GCA_019237945.1 Deltaproteobacteria bacterium
CGTCGGGCGCCGGTGCGATCGAGTCGAACCACGCGAGCCCCGGCGCGACATCGATGCGCGCGAATGGTTCGATACCCGCGAGTGGCTCGCCGCCCGCCTCGACGGTCCCCGTGATCGCGCGCGTGGGGCCAAGGACGAGGCGGACGCCAGATGTTGCGAGCATGGGCACGGAGCGCTGATCGCCGAGCTCCGCGATGATCGCGCTGTCGCCCGTCGCCCGCGTGTGAAAGCTCCCGTCCGTTGCCGTCGTCGTGACCGCGCCAACGGGAGACGTGAACACGCGCTCGCGGTCCCCGAACATCTCGCCTCGCCACACCACGACGCGCGCGCCGGCGACAGGGTGTCCCTGTGGATCGACGACGCGGCCTTCGAGCGTCGTCCCGGTGCCGAGGGGATCGGGATTGTGATCGTCGTCGAGCGCCTTGTGAGCGACCGCGATGTCCCCGCGAAGCCACGCATTCCAGTACCGGGCATCGCGCAGGTACGCCGTCGCGCTTGGCCAGGGCGACGCCTCGACGGCCTTCCTTGCCGTCTCGAGCTGCGTCCATGCCGCGTCGATGTCGCCCGGTCGCGAGCGGACGTCGAGGAGGTCCGCGAGGGTCGCGATCACGTGCGGCAGGGTTCTCACGTCACCGCGCGCGACCACCGGTACCAGCGCGCCGCGCTCGAGCTCGATCGCCTTGGAGATATCGCCCTCCGCATAGGCCGCGTGGCGGGCTCGCACGTCGTCGAGGAGCGCGCGCAATACCTCCTGATCGCCGGCGTTGTGGACGGCGAGCTCGGCGTCGCGCAGCTCGCTGTCGTAGGAGGAGCGCGGCTCGATCTGGTCCTCGAACGCGAGCTCCGCACGATTCAGGATGCCGATACGCGCATGCGCCTCGGTGACGCGATCCCCAGCGACATGCGCGAGCTCCGCGGCGCGGCGATACGCGGGTTGTGCGACCTCGTCGAAGGCGAAGCCGCCCGCTTCCGTCGCGATCATCTCTTCGACCCGCGCCTCGAGCGGCGGCCACTGGATCGCCTTGGCCTCGGCGCGCAGCCCGTCGAAGTTCGCGACCATCCCGCCCACGCCGCCGAGCGCGCCGTACGCCTTCGTGAGAAACCGCAGGACGGGGTCGCGACGCTGATCCGTTGGAAACGGCGGTCGCGAGATGCGAAGCGTGTCGCACGTGTCGCCCGCGACCAGAACGTCGACGAGGTCGTCGTCGCCGACGATTTGCTCCTTGTAGCGCTGCAAGAGCTCGACGTGCAGCGCGACCTCGTCGCGAAGCTCGCCGTAACACGCGAGCGCTCGGTCGCGGTCACTCGCCTTGCATGCCCGCGCGTAGCCCTGCAGCCACAGCGTGCGATACGTGTCGATCCGCGGCGCATAGCTCGCGAGCTCGGGATGGATCGCGAGCACGTCGTTGCGCACCTCGGGCGTCCAGGCCGAGCCGAACGCTTGCTCCGGCTCGCACGGCGGCGCGGCGGCACCATGGCTGCGCAGCGCGACGAACGCGGCAATGCCGCCCGCGATCGCGACGATCGGCGCGACCATCGCGATCCGGCGCGGCCACGTGCGGCGCGTGCGCTCGAGCGCGGAGAGCAGCGCGGCCATGTCGGGCCAGCGCTTCGCCGGATCCGGCGCGAGCCCGCGTTCGAGCACGGCGCGCACGCCGGCGGGCAGCTTCGCGTCGCGCGCGCGGACGTCCGAGCCCGCGGCCTCGTGCAGCTCCTGGAGCGAAGCCCCCGAGTACGGGCGCGTGCCGGCGAGCGCTTCCCACGCCGTGACGCAGAAGCCGAACTGATCGGTGCGCGCGTCGGTCTCGCCCTCGAACTGCTCGGGCGCCATGTACGCCGGCGTGCCGAGTAGCGCGCCCGTCGCGGTCATGCGGACGTCGAGCACGGAGTCGGCCGCGCTCTGCTCCACCGGGGCGTCAGGGTCGAGCGATCCACGCGCGAGACCGAAGTCGGTGACGAGCACGCGGCCGTCGCGCGAGCGAAGCACGTTGTGGGGCTTGAAGTCGCGATGGATCAGGCCCGCGGCATGAGCAGCGACGAGGCCGCGCCCCGCGGCGATGATCGCGTCCCATACCTCGCGCGCGGGCGGCTTGGTGCGCAGCCATTCGTCGAGGCTGACACCGTCGACGAGCTCCATCGCGATGAAGTCGCGCCCGCCTGCGCTCGCGACCTCATACACGGTCAGCACGTTGGGATGCTTGAGCCGCGCCATCGCGCGCGCCTCGCGGAGCAGTCGCGTCCGCTGCTCGAGGCTCGCGTCCGTCGCGTGCAGCAGCTTGATCGCGACCTCGCGATCGAGATCCGGATCGCGCGCGGCCCACACCGAGCCCATGCCGCCCGATCCGACGGCGCGCACGATCTCGTACTTGCCGATGCGACCGCCCGGCGCGGCGACGACCGCTGGCTTCGGATCACCCGACTCGAGCGTCTCGTCGTCCTGCACCCACCGCGGAGTCTAGCAGCGATGTCGGCGGCGTCGCACGAACGCGATCCCGAGCAGCGCGAGCCAGCTCGCGTCACCACCCGCTGCCGCGCAGCCCGCCGATTGCGAGGCGCCGTCAGTTCCGCCGCCAACGTCGCTGCCGGTGCCGGTGTAGCCGGAGCCGCTGCCGGTGCCGTCGGCGGGCACGACGGCGATCTGCGCCTCGATCTGATCGTCGGGCGGGCCGCCGCCGGAGTCCGCGAACCAGGTCGTCGCTTCCTGCACGAGGCCGAAGTGCTCGTGGTACGTGCCGGGCACGCACGCGTCGCCGGTCGGCGCGGTGAAGCTGAACTTGAACGTGCCGTCGGAGCCCGGCGCGACCGTGCCGGAGATTGCCGCGGCGCGGTTCGGCGCGAGCCAATCGGGCCCCGCGAACATGCTGGTGCGATCGCGCGGCACGGTGGTGCCGAGCTTGGTCTCGGTGTTCCACGCCTTGCCACCCGTGTTCTTCAGCACGATCTGCGCGGGCACGCTCTCGCCGCAGTGGATCGTCAGCGCCATGCTCGCGAGCGGCCACGACTGGCTGACGTACGTCGCGGAGTACACGGCATCGTTGCCGTACGCGTTGAGCACCGCGTTCGCGTATGCGATCCGCTGCGAGGAAGCGCACGTACCGCAGATCTCGTAGCGGTCCATGAACGCGAGCGTCGCGTCGGTGACGTTCGTCGCCGCCGTGAGCTGCGCGTAGCCGTAGCCGATGTGCGTCAGCTCGAACCAGATGAACTCGAGCTGGAGCGTCAGCGACGTGCGCGACATCCCCTGCTGCGATGCATATGCGGTCACGTTGTCACCCGACGACGTGTCCCACCGCCCGCCGACCGACCACTGCGCGATGCCGCGGCCCGGGCCGCCGCCGTACTGCACCGAATTCGGATCGACGCCCGACTCCTGATCGAGGTTGCCGACGATGCCGGCGGCCTGCACCGGCGTCAGCCCCTTCGCGATGAAGAAGTCGAACGCGGGCTTGTCGTTCGCGAACGCGGTCGTCGCGGCCTGTTCATCGCTGCTTTCGAGCGCCGGATCGGCAACGCACCCCGCGAGCACGAGAAGAATGGCGAGTCTCTGCACGCGGGTCACAAGAGCAACCGAAGGGCCATCTCGAGCGACGACATTTCGGCCGCTTGCGCGCGCGGATCGCGGACAGCCGGTTGCGGTTGCTCGACCCCGGTTGCACTTGCGCCCCCGGCCTGAATTCCTGACACGCATGTCGGTCCGCCGTCGTGACGATCTGGCAACCCCGACAGGCACGCGACCGTGATTGCAACGACTTGGCTCGTGGCCTCGCGCTTGCTCTATCCCGCCGCATGACTCGCAACTTCGTCCGCACGCGCCACCCGCGCGTCACCCAGCCGCTGCGCGGACCCAAGCCGCCACGCGACGCCGCGATCGACGACCTCGGCTTCACCTGCTTTCGCCTCGTCATGGGCGAGCCGGTCAAGCTGACGGTCAGCGGCAACTCGATGTTCGCGTTCGTGCGACGATAGCTTCCTGCCCGCGAAAGCCCTGCTCGATCCGCTCCAGTCGCTCGCCGCGCTCGAGTCCTTCGAGCCCGAGCGGTTCGCCGCCGCGCTCGCCACGGAGCTGCCGCCGGTCACCTCGCTCGCGACGCTCGAGGCCCGCGACGCCGCGCTGACCGCCGCGCTCGCCGCCATCGACGAGCTCGCGATCCGCGCGATGCGCATTCGCCTCGAGCGCGCGCTCGCCGCCGACGCATCGATCGCCGCGCCGACGCGCCGCGTGTTCGTCCAGACCGTCCTCAACTACGCCGGCAACCTCGAGCTACTCGCCGATCGCGCGCGCGATGTTGCGGCCCGCGGAGGCTCGCGCGACCCCACCGGCACCGCCGCGCTCGTCACCGACTGCGCCGCCGCCGCCCTCGCGCTCCGCGACGCCACCCGCACGCCGGTGCTCGCGCTCGTCCGCGACCTCGCGACCACTGCGATCGCCGACGCCGACGCACGCGCGCGCGACCCCCAGCTTCCCGAGGCCGAGCGCAAGCGCTGGAGCGCCGCCCGCCGCGACCTCGAGGTCCTCGCCGCCGAGCCCGCCCGCATCACAGCCGCGCCGTTCGCGCAGCGGCTCGCCGCGTGGCCCGAGCAGCTCGACGAGCCGCCCGCGAAGCCCGAGCCGACGCTCGCCGAGCTGATCGAGCTCGATTAGAGCGGCTTCGCGAGATAGATCGCGCTCTCGCCGGGCATGTACGCGCCGTAGTACCGCGTGTCGGCACCGCACAGTGTGTAGCCGAGCCGGTTGTACGCGCGGACGCCAGGCACGTTGACGTTGCTCGTCTCGAGCCACACGTGCGTCGCGCCGACCTCGCGGCCGTGCGCCTCGACGCGCTCGAGCAGCGCGCGCCCGACGCCGCGGCGCCGCCACGCCGGTGCGATGTAGAGGAACCACAGGTTCAGCCGCTGGTGCCACGGCTCGTGCTCGACGCACGCGAACCCGCGCACGCCATCGTCATCGGCGACCCAGCCGTGGTCCCAGCGCGCCCAGCCGGCGAAGATCTCGCCGATCGAGTAGCGCTTCGTCATCGGCGCGGCGAGCGGCTTCTCGAGCAGCTCGATCGAGCGCGCGGTCGCGACCACGTCGAAGATCACATCGGTCTCGAACGCTGTCTCGATCGCCTCGACGTCGCGCCGGTCGCGCTTCTTGTCCAGCTCGCGGATGACCACGCATGCGTTCTAGCAGACGAAGTCGTGACAAGTCGCCACGACCGCGTGACGACTCGCCGAGACGCCGCGCGCAGCATCGATCGCATGCGCACTCTCCTCGTGCTCGTCCTGCTCGCCGGCGCGGCCCATGCCGACCATCCGCGCTACACGCGTCCGTCCGCGGCGCCTCCTCCGCCGAAATCGGCGGTCGCGACGAAGCCGAAGCCGCCCGTGCCCGGGAAGCCCGCCGTCACCGCGGAGACGATCCTCGAGCAGGATGAGGACAACCAGCCGATCTACGTCGAGCAGGAGGCGATCCTCGAGCAACTCGTGCACGACACGCCCGACACCGAGGCCGACAAGCCCGACCTGATGTTCCGGCTCGCCGAGCACTACGCGAAGCAGTGGCGGTTCTTCACGATCGAAGAGAACGAGCGCCAGCTCGGCAAGCGCTAGCGCGCGGGGCCGCGTTCCGGAAGGCCGAAGCCGAACGTCGCGCCGACGCCGGGGCGACCGTCTGCCCACACGCGGCCGCCGTGGCGCGCGACGATGCGCTGGACGAGCGCGAGGCCGACGCCCGTGCCTTCGAACTCGGCATCGGAGTGCAGGCGCTGGAACACACCGAACAGCTTGTCGGCCTGCGTCGGGTCGAAGCCGGCGCCGTGGTCGGTGACCGTGTAGCGGAGCTCGCCGGCCTCGCGTGTGCCTGCGACCTCGACGACCGCGCGCGGCTTCTTGGCCGAGTACTTGATCGCGTTGTCGAGCAGGTTCGTCCAGACCTGGCGCAGCAGCTCGACGTTGCCGAGCGCGCGCGGCAGCTCGCCGACCTTCAGCTCGATCGCGAGGTCGGGGCGCGCGGTGCGGAGGCCTTCGATGACGGTCTCGACGACCTCGCGCATGTCGATCTCGACGATCGGGCGGATCGCTCGGTGGCCAAGGCGCGAGAGGCGCAGCAGGTCCTCGACGAGCTGGCTCATCTGGCGCGCGTTCTTGCGCACGACGGACAGCATGCGGCGGGCCTTGTCGTCGAGCGCGGGGCCGTAGTCTTCCTCGAGCATCCGCGAGAACTGATCGATCGAGCGCAGCGGCGAGCGGAGGTCGTGCGAGACGGAGAACGCGAACGCTTCGAGCTCGCGGTTGGTTTGCTCGAGCGCCTGGGTGCGGTCGGCGACGCGCTGCTCGAGGCTCGCGAGGATGCGGCTGTTGTCGATCGCGAGCGCGGCGCGGTCCGCGAGGTCCTGGACGAGCGACAGGTCGTCGGTCGTGTAGGGTGGGCGCGTGTGGCCGGTGCGAAATAGCGACAGGTAGCCGAGGTTGACGCCGCGCGCGCGGAGCCGAACGACGATCATGCCCGTGATGCCGATGCGCTCGAAGATCGGCACGAACGCCGGCGCGACGTTCTGCGTGAAGCGCGCGAGGTCGAGCTCGGGCTCGAAGTAGGGCGTGCCGGTGTCGAGGACGCGGCCGGAGATGCCGACGCCGACGCGCAGCGGCGTCTTGTCGTGGATCTCGCGCAGGAGCTCGTCGATCGCGGCGTCGGGATGGTAGGTCGCGACCGGTACGAGCTGGTCGCCTTCGATCAGCCGGATGTTCGCCGCCTCGCCGACCAGCTCGGAGAACCGGCGCGCGACGAGGTTCAACAGGCGCGGGAGGTCGGTGCTCGCCTCCGCGAACATGTGACCGGATTCGGCGAGCGCCTGAAGCCGGCGGCTCTGCATCTCGGGCGTCCCCACGCCCGGCGAGCTTACCACCGTACCGGCGTGCGACACCTGCGACGCCTTCCGCGCACGCGATGAGCCACGTAGGCTGCTGCGCGATGACGATCGATCGGCGTGATGTCCTGCGCGGCACGATGGCGCTGTCTCTGCTCGCGGCGTGTGGGGGCACTGGCAAGCCCGACCCCGCATCGCCGCCTCCGCCGCCTCCGCCGCCC
>JAFAOG010000511.1 GCA_019237945.1 Deltaproteobacteria bacterium
CATGAGCGCGGACATCGTCCTCGATCAGGCGCTCGTCTCGCGGCACCACGCCGACCTCCTGTGGGAGGACGGCAAGCACATCCTGCGCGACCTCGCGTCGGCAAACGGCACGTTCATCAACGGCGTGCGGGTCGAGGGACAGCGCCCGCTCGCGCCCGGCGACGTCGTGCAGATCGGCACGTTCCGCCTGACCTACGACGGCGACAGCCTCGACTCGTTCGACCAGCGCGGCGCGATCCGCATCGATGCGACGGCCCTCAAGCGCGTCGAGGCGGGCCGTGTGCTGCTCGACGACGCGACGCTGTCGATCGAGCCCTGTGAGTTCGTCGCGATCGTCGGCGGCTCGGGCGCCGGCAAGTCGACGCTGATGATGGCGCTGTGCGGCTTCCAGCCCGCCGATGCCGGCAAGCTCGCCTTGAACGGCGACGACTTCTACGCGAGCTACGCCGCGTATCGCTCGATCGTCGGCTACGTGCCGCAGGACGACATCCTGCACCGGTCGCTCAGCGTGCGGCGCGCGCTGTACTTCGCGGCGAAGCTGCGGCTGCCGGGCGATATGCGCGCGGGCGAGATCGATGCGCGGATCGCCGAGGTGCTCGCGGCGGTCGACATGACACCGCACGCCGACAAGCGCGTCGATCAGCTCAGCGGCGGCCAGCGCAAGCGCGTGTCGATCGCGTGCGAGCTGCTCGCCGATCCGCTGCTGCTGTTTCTCGACGAGCCGACGAGTGGGCTCGACCCCGGGCTCGAGCGCAAGCTGATGCTGACGATGCGCGAGCTCGCGAGCGGCGGGCGCACGGTCGTGCTCGTCACGCACGCGACGCAGAACATCAACCTCTGCGACCACATCGTGTTTCTCGTCGGCGGCAAGCTCGTGTACTTCGGGCCGCCGAGCCAGGCGTGCGCGTTCTTCGGCGTCCACGACTTCGCCGAGATCTACGCGGCGACCGACGAGCCAGACAAGCCCGAGGAGCGGCCCGAGGCGTGGCAGGCGAAGTACAAGGAGTCGCTGCAGTACCAGAAGTACGTGATCGAGCGGCCCGCGCGTGCGCCCGCAACGCCATCGAAGGAGCAGACCGCCGAGAAGGAGCGGCGCGCGAAGACGTTCGCGCAGTCGCGGTGGCGGCAGCTCGCGATCCTGACGCGGCGCTACCTCGAGCTGATGCTCGCCGATCGCAAGAACCTCGCGCTGCTCCTCGCGCAGGCGCCGATCATCGGCGTGCTGCTCGTGCTGGTGTCGCACGTCGACGGCATGACGACGGGCCGCATCGAGGCGAAGAAGGTCATCTTCATGCTCGCGACGACCGGCGTGTGGTTCGGCGTGATCAACGCGGCGCGCGAGATCTGCAAGGAAGGCCCGATCCTGCGGCGCGAGCGGCTCGCCGGCCTGCACGCGAGCGCGTACCTCGCGTCGAAGTTCGTCGTGCTGTCGCTGCTCGTGATCGTGCAGACCGCGCTGCTGCTCGGCGTGCTCGCCGTGCGGATGCACTTCCCGTCGCCGGGCGTGATCATGCCGGCGCCGCTCGAGATCTTCGTGACGCTCGCGCTCGCGGGGATCGCGGGCATCTCGCTCGGCCTGTGCATCTCGGCCGCGTCGTCGACGCCCGACAAGGCGACCTCGCTGATCCCGATCGTGCTCGTGCCACAGGTGCTGTTCGCGGGGATCATGTTCGCGCTGCATCACGTGACGCGCGTGCTGAGCGACCTCGTGACGAGCCGCGCCGCCGTCGATGCGATGAGCTCGATCGTCGACCTCAACCGCCTCGAGACGCCGCTGCCGATGCCGCCCGAGCCCGACCATGCTCACGAGCCGCGCGTGCTGCTGCTCGCGTGGGCGATGATCGTCGGCCAGGCCGTGCTGTTCGCGGTGATCGCGTGGTGGCAGCTGCACCGCCGCAAGCGGTAGGCTGCGCGCGTGCGCGTCGGCATCGTCGGATGTGGCACCGCGGGTGCGGCGGCGGCGATCTTGCTCGCGCGCGCGGGCTGCGAGGTCACCGTGCTCGAGCGCGTCGAGAAGCCGGGCGCGGTCGGCGCGGGCATCATCCTGCAGCCGACCGGTCAGGCCGTGCTCGCGCGGCTCGGCCTGCTCGACGAGATCGCGGCGAAGGGTGCGCGCCTCGACCGGCTGTTCCTGCGCACGCGCGAGGGCCGCACGCTCGTCGATCTGCACTACGCGCGCTGCGACCGGAGCTGGTTCGGGCTCGGCATCCATCGCGGCGCGCTGTTCGAGGCGCTGTATCGCACGGCGTGCGCGGAGGTCCGCGTTCACACCGGGGTCGCGATCGAGGCGCTGCGACACGAGGGCGAGGTCGTCTACGCGGGCGACCACGGGCCGTTCGATCTCGTCGTGCTCGCGGATGGCGCGTCGTCGACGCTGCGCGATGCGAAGGTGTCGCTGTATCCGTGGGGTGCGCTCTGGTTCGTCGCGAAGACCGAGGCGTTTGCCGGTGAGCTCTACCAGGTCGCCGAGCGCGCGCGAAAGCTCTACGGGATCCTGCCGACCGGTCAAGGCCTCGCCTCGCTGTTCTGGAGCCTGCCCGCCGACGGGCTCGACGCGTGGCGCGCCGACTTCGCCGGCTGGAAGCGCGACGTGCTCGCGATGGACCCGCGCGCCGCGCCGGTGCTCGATCAGATCGCAGGGCCGGAAGCCGTGACGTTCGCGCGCTATCGCGATGTCCGCATGGGGCGCTGGCATGACGGCCGCGTCGTCACGATCGGCGACGCCGCGCACGCGACGAGCCCGCAGCTCGGCCAGGGGGCGAACCTCGCGCTCGTCGATGCGCTCGTGCTCGCGGCGTGCGTGACGGCGGCGCCGGTCCCCGAGGCACTCGCGCTGTATCAGCGGCAGCGCGCGGAGCACCTGCGTCACTACCAGCGCATGACGCGCGTTCTGACCCCGTTCTTCCAGTCGCACTCGTCGCTGCTCGGCTGGCTGCGCGACTGGACGTTCCCGATCGCGAACGCGCTGCCGCCGCTGAACAAGCACATGGTGCGCACGATGGCCGGCGTGTCGCTCGGCATGGTTGCGCGTCCCCTTGCACTCTCGAGTCTTCCGGCTACTCGCGTTGCCATCGCCGACAAGTCCGCATGACGCCAGGCCCGTCGTCGGGCACGCGGCGTGCTGGATGGGCTGCGCATGCGTCGCGCGTGTCTGTTGCTCCTGATCGCCGCCAGCTGTGTGTCACCCGAGGACGACAGCGATCTCCAGCTGTCGCCCGTCCCGCCGCCGGGCAAGGAAGACGGCCAGTACCACGCCGGCCTGCCGACGAGCCTCGACAGCTCGCGCACCGACGTGTGGAAGGTGACCGCGCAGTGGGAAGACAAGGACCCGCAGACCGGCAAGACGTGGGACGAGCGCTTCGGCGAGTGGGTCCATTCGTTCGAGTGGACGCCGGGCGTCGACGGCTGGTCGACGACGTTCAAGCTCGTCACGCCCGAGGGCAAGGTGCTGCCGGCGCCGCAGCTCGAGTGCGCGGAGACCGCGCTGTTCTTGCGGATCGCGTTCGCGTCGTGGCACGGGCTGCCGCTGCAATTCGAGGCCGTCGACGGCAACCAGCGCGTCTACTTCGGCCACTTCGGCATCCGCACCGCGAGCGGCAACTACGCGGGCATGCCGGAGTTCGCGGTCCGCTACCGCGACTACACGGGCACCGACACGACGAAGGGCTGGCCGCACGACGAGACGCTGCGCAAGAAGATCATCCACGGCGGCGAGGACACGCAGCCCGAGCTCGCCGACGGCGCGACGTTCGGCACGTACGCCGATGAAGTCTTCCTCAACAAGCGCACCGCGTACTTCACGCTGCTCGCGCTCGACTACCTCGGCTCCGCGAACCTCGCCGACAGCGCGAACACGTACAACCTGCAACCCGATGCGGTGCGTCCCGGCGACATCCTGCTCGAGCGCTGGCAGGCGAACGGCATCGGCCACACGCTCGTCGTCAAGGATGTGACGCCCGTCGGTACGTCGAGCCTCGATGTCACGCTCGTCTCGGGATCGATGCCGCGGCGGCAGGGTGTGAAGGCGTCGGGCGCGGCGTCGAAGCAGTACTTCACCGGCGACTACACGGGCGGGCCTGGCTACGGCAAGCTCGGCGGCGGCCTCAAGCGGTTCCGCGTCGCGAAGGCGCGCAACGGCTACTGGACGAACACGTGGATGGAAGGCGACGAGGCGCACTGGATCAACTCGACCGACATCATGGCGATCGAGGCACGCCCGGCGCGGTTCGAGAAGCTGCTCGGCGAGGTCCCGCTCGACCAGCAGAAGGCGGAGCTGATCGCGCAGATCGGCGATGCGCGCCATCACCTGTCGATGTATCCGGCGTCGTGCGCGGCGCGCGAGCAGCGCGAGAATGCGTTTCGCGCGCTGTACGACGTCGAGTACCGGCTCGAGCAGAAGTCGCAGACGCAGGTCGACGCCGATCAGCGCAAGCTGGAGGACTACGTGTTCGCACCGCTCGACTACAGCCATTCGATGACGTGCTGCTGGGATTCGTCGACGAGCGCGATGTACGACATCATCATGATGGAGGCCCAGGCCGACAAGGCGGCGGCCGACGCGGCGAAGGTGTGCACGGCGCCCGTCGTGTTCGAGGCCGATGCGAACGGCACGTACAAGCGGTGGGTCGACTACGCCGCGTCGATCAACCGGGCGGCCGACTGGCGCGCGTACAAGGACGACGAGGCGTGCAACCTGCACGCGGATACGCTCGGGTCGACGGCCGCTGCTCCGTACTGCTCGATGTAGTAGCCTCGCCGCATGACGGCGACGATGATGGACGTGCCGCTGACGCTCGATTGGATCGCCGATCGCGCGGAGCGCTACATGGCAGGGGTGGAGATCGTTTCGCGGCGGCCCGACAAGTCGCTGCATCGCACGTCGTTCGGCAGCGTGATCCAGCGCGCGAAGCGGCTGGCGCGCGGGCTGATCGCCGGTGGGATCAAGAAGGGCGATCGCGTCGCGACCCTGATGTGGAACCACGCCGAGCACCTCGAGGCGTACTTCGGCATCCCGCTCGCCGGCGCGACGCTCCACACGCTCAACCTGCGCCTCCATCCCGACGAGATCAGCTACATCGCGCGCGATGCGGGCGATCGCTGGCTGATCGTCGACGAGTCGCTGCATCAGTACTGCGACAAGCTGACCTACAAGTTCGAGAAGGTGATCGTCGTCGGGCGCGACTACGAGCAGTTCATCGAGTCGTGTCCCGCCGAAGGGCCGCTGCCCGTGCTCGACGAGCGGGGCGAGCTCGGCATGTGCTACACGAGCGGCACGACCGGCAAGCCGAAGGGCGTCGTCTACTCGCATCGCTCGACGATCCTGCACTCGCTCGTCGCCGCCCTGCCCGACTCGCTCGACCTGCGCCGCACCGACACGCTGCTGCCGGTCGTCCCGATGTTCCACGTCAACGCGTGGGGCCTGCCGTTCATCGCGGCGATGGTCGGCACGAAGCTCGTGATGCCGGGGCCTCACCTGGATCCGCCGAGCCTGCTCGAGCTGCTGCAGAACGAGAAGGTCACGGTCGCCGCCGGCGTGCCGACGATCTGGATCGGCATCCGCGACCTGCTCGACAAGCAGAAGTACAACCTCCAGCCGGGCCTGCGCATGATCGTCGGCGGGAGTGCCGCTCCCGAGCAGCTGATCCGGGACTTCGATCGCCACGACATGTACCTGCTGCACGCGTGGGGGATGACCGAGACGTCGCCGATCGGCTCGATCTCGCGGCTGCCGCCCGAGCTCGCGAAGCTCGACGAGGCGACGCGCTACCGGATGCGCGCGAAGCAGGGCCTGCCGCCGCCGCTCGTCGACCTGCGCGTGCGCAACGAGGCCGGCGATGTGCCCCACGACGACACGACGAGCGGCGAAGTTTTGATCCGCGGCCCATGGATCGCCGGGAGTTACGTCGGCGGCCACTCGCCCGAGCGGTGGACGAGCGATGGCTTCTTCCGCACGGGAGATGTCGCGCGCGTCGACGCGTACGGATTCGTACAGCTGACCGACCGCATCGCGGATCTGATCAAGTCGGGTGGCGAGTGGATCGCCTCGGCCGCGCTCGAGCACGCACTGATGGGGCATCCCTGCGTGCGCGAGGCCGCGGTGATCGGCGTGGCGCATCCGAAGTGGAGCGAGCGCCCGCTTGCCGCCGTCGTGCTCAAGGAAGGCAAGCAGTGCACGGCCGAGGACCTGCGCGCTCACCTGCAAGGCAAGTTCGCGAAGTTCTGGGTGCCCGACGCGTTCGTGTTCGTGGAGGCGATCCCACGGACGAGCGCCGGTAAGTTCAAGAAGACCGCGCTCCGAGAGCAGTTCAAGGACTGGAAGTGGACGTGAGGCGCCTCACGAATTCGGCAGCGATCCGAACCTTGTAGTGGCACGTAAAACGTCGTACGCCAATGGAAGTGGTCACGTCGGTCCGGACACTCGTCAAGAACGCGGTGTTCGATCGCGTCCCCGGGTTGCTCCGCAAGGGCCCGACGAACACCAAGCGCGTCGCGCTGACGTTCGACGACGGCCCCGACAGCCTGACCCATCGCTACCTCGAGCTGATGGATGACCTCGGCGTCCCCGGCACGTTCTTCGTGTGCGGCAATCGCGCCGAGCAGCATCCGGAGCTCGTGCGCGAGTACATCCGGCGCGGCCATCAGATCGCCGGCCACGGCTACGACCACACGCGGTTCACCAAGCTCAAGCGGCGCCAGCTGCTCGAGCAGCTCGAGCGGACCGAGCACGCGATCGGCGGCCAGGTCAGCGGGCGCCCGTGGGTGCGTCCGCCGCATGGCTCGCTCGACGCGGCGTCGCTGATCTCGATGCGCGCGGCCGGCTACATCGTCGCGATGTGGTCGGTCGACTCGTGCGACTACGTCGACAAGGATCCGGTCAGCCTCGCGGAGCGGTGCGGGCCGAAGTTCATCGGCGCGGGCGATGTCATCCTGTTCCACGAGGGCCAGGACTGGACGCTCGACGCACTCCCCGCGATCGTGACCTCGCTGCAGGCGAGCGGCCTCGAGCTCGTCACGATGCACGACCTGTTCGCGGACTAGCCGCTCAGCGCGCGACCAGCTCGCAGCTCGTGATCGCGACGTCGTCGGGCGGGTAGGCCTGGAACTGCGGCGCGAGCGTGATGCCCTCGAGCGACGCGCGGCGGCGCGCATGAATGGCGACATCGGCGAAGCCGGCCTCGCGCGCGAGCACCGCGAAGTCCGACGCGCGGAGCCGGTTCTGATGCATGAAGGCGGTGTTCCACCGCGACCACTCGGCGTCGCCGACGGCGAGGTAGTCGAGCGGGCCGCGGCGAGAGTCACCGCGCGCGTAGTGATCCGCGGTGTCGACGAGGTGGACCATCGCGCCGCCCGGCCGCAGGATGCGCCGCGCCTCGGCGAACAACGCGACGAGGCGGGCCGGCGGCTGGTGCTCGAGCACGCTGCGCGACACGACGAGATCGACCGATGCGGCGGGGAGCGCCGTCTGCGCGGCATCGACGGGCGCGCGGTAGTCGATCACCATGTCGCTCGCGAGCAGGAGCGGCGTGCCGCGGCCGACGGCGTGGGAGAGCGCGCCTTGCAGGGCCGTGATCTCGTCGAGGGCGCGGCCGCTGTCGCGCGCGATCAGCGATGCGTGCACGACGAGCCGATCCGCCAGCTCGCGCACGAGCTCGGCGGACTGGCGGCGCTCGCCGTCGAGCGAGAAGACTTTGGCGGCGCCCGCGAGATACATGCACGCCGCGATCGTCGGGCAGCTACCGGCGCCGAGCTCGACGATGCGCGCGTCGGTGATCGCGATATCGAGCGCGTCGAGGCGCTGCGCGATCACGTGCCAGTCATCGACCTGCAGATCGACGAGCGCGCCGAGATCGACGCTCCGCTGCGCGAGGCGCGCGTGGATCCGCCGGCCCCCGGGCACGAGCCCGAGCGCGCGGTCGATCGCTCCGCGGAGGCGCCAATCCACCGCCCCATTCTACCCCGCCTCACTTCAAGTAAGCCGCGGACGGAGCCACTCGATCAACGCCGGGTACATCTGATGCGCCGCCTTGCTCCCGACAACCGCGCCGACGTGCCCACCGGGCACCTCGAGCACGCTCTTGTCGGTCGCGCCGACGAGCGGGAGCAGCGCCTCCGCTGCGGCCGGCGGGCAGATCGCATCGCGCGTCGCCGTGATCACGAGCGTGGGGCACGTGACCTTGCCGAGGTCGACCGGCTTGCCGCCGACACGATGCGTGCCGTTGGCGAGCTGGTTGTCCTGGTAGAGGTCCTTGATGTAGCGCCGGTACGCCTCGGCCGGGAACGGAATGTTGTCGCTCGACCACTCGTCGAGGGCGAGGAACGCGTCGCGTCCCTTCGGGTCCTGCGCGAGGTCGGGCATCGACACCAGCTTTCCCAGATCGAGCGTGGGCCGCAGTGCAACGAACCCGGCCTGCATCTGCGTCGGCACGACGTTGCCGGCATCCGCGATCGCATCGGCATCGAACCACAGCGGCTCGACCATGCAGCGCAGCTGGCCGCCGCGCACGAAGTCGATCGGGGCCGCGAGCGTCACGAGCGTCGCGAAGTCCTCGGGATGCTGCGCGACATAGATCGACGTCAGCGTCCCGCCCATGCAGTAACCGAGCACGCCGAGCTTGCTCGCGCCGGTCTCGCGCTTGACGCGACGAACCGCGCGCCCGAGCCGCCGCACGACGGCCTCCCAGTCGAGATAGCGGTCCTCGTCCTGAGGAACGCCCCAGTCCAGGCACCACACGTCGAATCCGGCGCCGACCAGCGCCTCGACGAGGCTCGCGCCTGGCCGCAGATCGAGCACGTACCAGCGATTGATCATCGACGGCACGAGCAGGAACGGCTTGCCCTTCGGGTTCGCCGTCCGGAAATGGAACAGCCGCGCACCGCCCTCGAGCGCGATCTCGTCGCGCGGCGTCTGGGCGAGCGCGGGAGCCTGGCCGACGATCGGGCCGGCCGAGCTCATGGTCAGTTGCGGGAGGCCGAAGAAGTCTGCGGCCACGGAGGTCCACGCCCCCACGACCTCCCGCGAAAAGCCGATCGCGTCGATCACCATCACGCTCCCGGCGTCATCTTGCGCGCGGTCTCGAAGCCGAGCTTGCGCGCCTGCGACGACAGCTGCACGCCGTAGTTGATGGTGTCGTGCGCGAGCTTCGCCCACTGATCGACCGCCTCGTGCGCGCGCTGCGCCATCTGGCCCTCGAGCGCGGCGAACTGCTCGGTGAACTGCTCGGAGCGGCCGAACGCATCACCGATCATCTTGTGGAACGCCTCCTGGCTCGCAAGCCACGCCTGCTGCGTCGACTGCCACGCCTGCTGGCCGATCGTCCACGCCTGCATCGGGTCGAACGCCATGAACGGCGTGAAGCCGGGAGCGGCCTTGGGGGCGGTGTCGGTCTTTCCATCGCGGATCTCGGTCTTCGGGGTCTGTTGGGTCTGCTTGTTCTCGGACATTTCGTATCTCCTTGCCGAGCATCTTAAGCATTCTTTGCTGCGATGCAACACAAAATCGTCCTCGGGATCGTATTTTCTCTCTTGCGCTGCACCAACCGGCCGATCTAAGGATCACGCCATGACGAGCAAGCCCTGGTGGAGAGAACCGACGCGCGCGCAGTGGGCCGCTTTCGCCGCCTCGTGGACCGGCTGGGTCCTCGATGCAATCGACTTCATGGTCTACGTCCTCGTGATGAAGCAGCTGGCCGCCGAGTTCGGCGTCGGCCTCGCCGCGGTCTCGGGCTCGCTCACCCTGACGCTGCTCGTCCGCCTGCTCGGCGGCGCGGTCGCCGGCTGGATGGCCGACCGGTGGGGCCGCAAGGTCCCGCTGCTGATCTCCGTCGTCGCGTTCGTGCTGTTCGACGGCGCGATCTACTTCTCGCACTCGTTCAAGGCGATCCTGATCTTCCGCACGCTGTTCGGGTTCGCGATGGGCGCGCAATGGACCGCCGGCACGGCCCTCGCGATGGAGTCGATGCCAGAGCGCACGCGCAAGATCGCCTCCGGCATCCTCCAGGCGGGCTGGCCGATCGGCGTGATGATCGCGGCGGGCGCGGGCATCTTGCTCACCGA
>JAFAOG010000017.1 GCA_019237945.1 Deltaproteobacteria bacterium
CGCCGGGACCATGCGCTCGATCCGGTAGCGCACGCCGTTCTCTTCGGCCGCGAGCTCGCCGTCCCACGCCGCGCGCACAAAGCCAAGCGCATCGAGATCCGGAATCTTCACGTCGCAGCCGAACGCGCCGTCGACGCGCGTCAGGTAGACGTAGCGCAGCTGCGGGTGCGCGAACGCCTCTCGGAAAATTTCCGCGCCGCCGACGACGAATGTCGCCGCGACCTCGCGCGCCGCCGCATCGAGCGCGGCATCGAGCGACCCGACGACGAGCACGCCTTCGGGGGGCGACAGGCCCCGCCGCGTGATCACGACGTTGAGCCGGCGCGGCAGCGGACGCCCCGCGACCTCCGCGGATTCCCACGTCTTGCGGCCCATCACGATGGCGTTGCGCTTCGCCTCGGGAGCCTCGCAGGTGATCTTCTTGAAGTGCGCGAGGTCACCCTTGAGCTTCGGCCACGGAAGGCCGTTGGCCTTTCCGATGCCCCACTCGCGGTCTGCAGCGACCACCACATCGAAGCTCACGGGACCACCTTATCCCACCGGAGCGGGTTTTTCACCGTCGAGCTATCATCCGATCATGCGCTGTTTCGTCCTCGTGCTCGCGATCGCTGCCTGCTCCGCCCATCAAAACGGCAACGGCGGCGGGCCCGACGGCGGCGGCAGCGGCGACAGCTGCACCGGCAACGCGACGCGCTGCCTCGGCAACGCATTCCAGACGTGCATGAACGGCACGTTCGGGACCGAGACCGCGTGCACCGGCGAGTGCAACGACACGCTCGGCTGCGTGCAGTGCGATCCGGCGAGCGCGATGACGTGCAACGGCAACAGCGTCGTCACGTGCAACGCGAACGGCACGTTCGGCACCACCGTGTCGACGTGCGGCAACGGCCAGATGTGTATGGCGGGCGCGTGCGTCAACGCGTGCACGGCGGATGGTGTCGACCTCGTCTACGTCGTCGACGAGCAGAACGACTTCATGAGCTTCGACCCGCGCAAGCTGCCGGGCAATCCGTTCACGACGATCGGCACGCTCAACTGCCCGACGACCGGCCCGTCGATCCAGACCGGAAACACGATGGTGATGCCGTTCTCGATGTCGGTCGACCGCGATGGCGTCGCGTGGGTGCTCTACACGAACGGCCAGCTGTTCAAGGTGTCGCTGCAGAACGCGTCGTGCACGGCGGCGGGCAACACCGTGAACGCGGGCGGCATGGCGCTGTTCGGCATGGGCTTCTCGACCGACACGATGGGCGGCGACACCGAGAAGCTCTACCTCGCGGGCGGCAACAACGATCCGTCGGCATCGCCGCGCAAGCTCGCGTACGACGACACGCACGGCGGCAACCTGACGCCCGTCGCGTCCGGCACGATCACCGCGTCGCCGGCGGAGTACTCGCCCGAGCTCACCGGCACGAGCGAGGCGAAGCTCTACGGCTTCTTCCCGAACCTCAGCGCGGTCGCGTACGTCCAGGAGATCAACAAGGCGAACGGCATGCCGGTCGGCAACAAGTTCAACCTCGGCAACTCCGGGCTCGGCGGCAACATCAACGACTGGGCGTTCGCGCAGTGGGGCGGCGTCTTCTACATCTTCGTCACGACGAGCGACGCGCTCGGCAACCGCAACTCGACGGTGCGCGCGGTCGATCGCATGACGGGCACGTACACGACGGTGCTGCAGAACCTGCCGTACTACATCGACGGCGCGGGCGTGTCGACGTGCGCGCCGGTGTCGATCCAGTAGTACGCTGCGCGCGTGACCACCACCGCCGTCGTGACCGGGGCCGGCCGCGGCCTCGGCCGCTGCATCGCCGAGCGCCTCGCGAAGCGCGGCCATCACGTGATCGTCACCGACATCGACGCGGCTGCCGCCGCCGCGACCGCCTCTGCGATCGGCGGCACGTCGCTCGCGCAGGACGTCCGCGATCCGGACAGCCATCGCGCCGTCGCGCGCGCCGCGAAGGCCCCGATCGCCGTGTGGGTCAACAACGCGGGCGTGCTGTCGGTCGGCGATGCATGGCAGATGAGCGAGGCCGACATCCGTCGCATGGTCGAGATCAACCTGCTCGGCGTGATCTGGGGCTGCCACGCCGCGCTCGCCGCGATGACGCAAGGCACGATCCTCAACATCGGCTCGCTGTCGTCGCTGACGCCCGCGCCGGGCCTCGCCGTCTACGCCGGCACCAAGCACGCGGTGCTCGGCTACTCGCTGTCGCTCGCTGGTGAGCTCGAGCGCGCGCGCCGCCCGATCCGAGTCACCACGCTCTGCCCGGATGCGATCGCCGGCGACATGACGAAGGCCGTCGCGCACGACGCCGCGGCCGGCATTCTCTTCAGCGGCCGCCAGCTGACGCTCGATCAGGTCGCCGACGAGGCGCTCGCCCTGATCGACGGCAAGTCGCTCGTGCGCGCGGTGCCCGCGGCTCGTGCCGCCGTCATCCACCTGCTGCGCCCGTTCCCGCGCATCGGCCTGCCGCTGATGGAGCAGCTCGCGAAGCTCGGCCGCCGGAAGACGCAGCGGTGAGCACGCTCGGCGAGTTTGTCGCGCGCGAAGGCGTGCTCGACGCGATCGACGCCGAGGTCGGCGGGTTCATCACGTCCGCGACCACCGCCGCGAAGAAGGCGGGCAAGGTGTCGTGCACGGCGTGCAAGGAGCGAAAGGCGTGCTGCTGGTCGCTCGTCGTCGCGCGACTCTACGAGGGCATTCGCGTCGCCTCGACGCTGCGCGCGCAGAACCGCGATACGCCCGAGCTGCGCGCCGCGCTCGCCGATGCGGCCGCCGCAATGGAAGCCGCCGATCCGTACGGCTATCGCCGGCCGTGCGTGTTCCTCGACGCCGGCGAGCGCTGCACCGTCTACACGGGGCGGCCGAGCGCGTGTGGCACGCTGTGGGTGTACTCGCCACCTCGCGCATGCAACGAGCCGGGCGCGCCGATCCGCGCGTTCATCGCCGACGCCGAGCAAGCCGCGGCGACTGCGCTCGAGGAGCCGTTTCGCCAGCGCCTCGGGCTGCGCAAGAAGGTCGGCCGCCGCTACATCGGCGTGTTGCCGCGCATGGTCCTGCTCGCGCTCGACGCGTGGGATCGCGAGGACTTTCGCGAGGTCCTGAGCGCGTATCCGTGGCCGACCGACGACGAAGCGGCGCGCTGGGGCCGCCGCGGCTAGCGCCTACAGCTCGAGGAAGTCGAAGTTCTCGGGGTCGATCGCGGCCATCGGCTCGGTCGCGCGTCCGGACTCGTACGGCAGCGGCACGGGCGGGTCGACAAGCGTGAGCACGACGAACTGGCGCTGATGCTGGCGCGCGCCGCGCTCGTAGATCGCCCACACCTCTTGCCTCGTCAGTTCCCGCTCCTCCATTCGACCATCATTGATCGCTGGGTGGTCGTCGACGAGTAAGCCTGGGGTAGCGACCATCGAGGAGGTCGGCGAGCGGTTTCACGATCGTTCCGCCCCACGGCCGGATCGCGAGCGACCACGCACGCTCGACGGCGAGAAACGGCATTTGCACGAGGAAGATCGGCAGTTGCCGGAGCTGGCGCACGAGCAGCGACGACGCGAGCAGCCGCGCGAACGCCGACGCGATGAACAACCACACGTATGCGCGATGCCCACCCGACAAGGCGCCGAGCAACGCGCCGCCAAGGAAGCCCGCGCCGGCTGTTCCGAGCGCCTGCATCGCGCTGAATGCACTCTGGATCGTCGTGCGCTCGGCGTCGTCGGCGGCGTCGAACAGCGTCATCAGCATCGCGAGCTCGAAGCCAGCCCACGCAACGCCTGCGTACACCTGCAGCACGATCAGCCACCAGAACGCGCTGCCCATCGCCCACAGCGCCGGAATCGGCACGATGCCGAGCGCGCACACGGTCAGCACGCGACGCACGCCCGCGCGCTGGATCACGCGCCCGAACACGGGCAGCGCTGCGATCTTCACGATCACGATCGCGGCCGTGAACACGCAGTAGCTCGCGTAGCTCAGGTGCTCGTGCACGAGCAGATACGGCGTCAAGAACGGTCCCGAGATCGCGGTGGCCGCGAGCGCCGCGAGCAAGTAACCGAGCAGTCGCGCACGCGGCGTCCCGCGCAACCGCGGCGCGATGCTGCGCAGCCGCATCCGCTTCGCCGGCCGCCGCACGTCTTGCCCGCGCTGCCGCGCGATCGCGATCGCACCGGCGAGCCGCGCGATCATCGCCGCGACAAACATCCCGGCGTACACCTCGCGCAGCGGCCCGCCACGCCCGCTCGCCACCTGCAGCGACATGCCGGCGCCGACGAGCCCGACGAGCATCGCCGCCTGCACGACGCCCGAGCGCCGCGCGAAGAACCGACTGCGCACGCGCCCCGGCACCACGCGCGACATCCACGGCGTCCATCCCGCGGCCGCGCCCATGCCCGCCGCCCAGTACACCGCGGCCGAGCCGAACACGATCGCTTCCGCGGGCCCGCCATGCAGCGCGAGCACGATCATCGGCACGAACGACAGCGCCTGCACGATCATGCACGTGACCGTCCAGCGCCGCAGGCTCGGCGTCCTCGCGATCGCGCGCGGCGCGAGCAGCTGCAGCGCCCCGCCCGCCGCGAGCGGCGCCGTCGCGACCAGTCCCGCGAGCACCGGCCGGATGCCGATCGCAAGCGCGAACGCCGGGAAGTACGCCTCCGCCGCGCCCGCCATCAGCCCGTACCCCGCGCCGTCGCCCAGGCTCAAGGCGAGGTCGCGGCGAATGGACGACACGCCCCGTCGTAGCACTACTTCTTCGGCGAGCCGAGATTCTTGAGCCGCGTCGTGGCGAGATCGTAGGTCGTCGGGATGAGGTCGGCGTCGTGGTTCTTCGTGACCCGGCGGTACGCCGCCGCCGCGTCGTCGCGCAGGCCGGATTCCTCGCGGACGCGCGCGAGCACGTACCAGTCCGCCGCATCCGGATCGTCGCGGTGCGCGAGCTCGATCGAGTGGACGATGTCCTTGACCGCGTCGCGGAGTGCACCGGTCTCGGCCTCGGCGGCCGCGAGCGTGTTCAGCGCGGGTGCGTTCTTCTTGTCGAGCGCGACGGATGCACGCGCCTGCTCGAGTGCGCCGGGCAGGTCGATCCCGAGCATGAGCTTCTCCCACGCGACCTCGTTGAGCATCTTCGGGTTCTGCGCCATCGCCTTCGCGACGTCGTCGGCGCGCGCGATCACCAAATCCGGACTGTGCCGCGCGGCCGCCGCCTCCATCCGCAGGCCGAGCATCGCGCCGTTCGTCGGCTCCTTCGCGAGCACATCGGCGATCACCTGATCCGCCTCGTCGAGGCGTCCGAGGTGGATCAGAGCGGTCGCCTTCTCGGCATCCGGGTAGGTCGCCGCAAAGCTGGGCACGTGTCCTTGCCAGCTCTCCGCCGCTGCGAGCAGGTCGTCCCAGCGCTTCTTCTTTCTATACGAGCGCGCGAGCATGTAGTCGCACACGAGCTGGCCGTCGAGCGTCGACGAGCCGCACACCTTGGCGGCGGGGATGCTGGCGTCGGCATTGCCGCTGAGCAGCGCGCCCGCAAGCGTGATCGCCTGTGCGTCGCGCGGCGAGCTGCCGCCCCAGATGTTCGGCAGGTCGCGCTGCGAACGCATGTCCTTGACCACCCAGTCGAGCAGGCGCGCGGCCGCATCGTCGTGCTTACCGACGAGCCGCAGCACGTGCCGGCCGACGCCAGCGAGCGCACCGACGCCGCCGATCACCTTCGGCACGCCGCGATCGGCGGCGAGATACACGACGTCCGTCTTGCCGATGACATCGATCTCGACGCGCCACGCATTCGCATCCCCCTCGACATGCGTCGTCGAGATGCTCTGCATGATGTCGCTGAACACCGCGTTCGTCATGCCCTCGCCGCGCGGGATCGGGAGAGTGCGCGCGGTGTCCTGCAGCTCCTTTGTCGTCTCGGCGTCCCACGCTGCAATCGCCGGCCGTGACGGGTCGAGGAACTCGAGCATCAGCTCCATCGGGACGCTCTGCGGATCGCTGCTCGGCCGGAACGGGGTGTCGATGCGCTTCAGCTTCTGCAGCGACGCCGCATTCGGAAGGGTCGCGATCGATCCGCTCGCCGTGAACAGCGCGATCATCTTGTCGTACTGGCGCAACATCATCAGTAGACCCGCTCCGCCGTCGAGCACGGCCTTGCGATCGGTCGCCGGCGCCGTGGCGATCGACGCATCCGGTGACTGCGCGATGGCGGTCGCGGCGGCGACCAGCGCGTTGCGAGCCGACGAGTCGGGAAGCGTCTTCGCGACCGCAAGCGCGCCCGCCGCATCGCCGCCGAACAGCAGGTCGCGCGCATTCGCGAGGCCCTGATCGACGTCGTTGGAGCCAAGCTCGTACGCGTGGTGCCGCAGCGCGGCCGCGGCCTTGAGGTCGCTGCCAGCCTCGTACTTGCGGCCGCGCGCATCGCGTTCGAGCAAGTCCGCGAGATCGATCACGACGCCGTAGTGGTCGGGTGCGAGCGCGTGTGCCTTCTCCAGCGCGGCGCGTGCACCTGCGTGATCGTGCCCGGGTGCGAACTGCCGTCCCGCGAGGTCGAACGACAACACCCAGCCGAGCGCACTGAGCCCATCGACGTTCTTTGGCTCGAGGTCGACGCCCTTCCTTGCCTCGATACGTGCGCCGTCGCCGTCGCCGATCTTCAGCAGCAACTGCGCCTTGCGCGCATGCGGAAGTGCGTGGCGCGGCGCCGCGGCGATCACGCGGTCGGTCTCGACGAACGCTTCGCGGACCTTTCCCTTGTCGAACAGGTCGTACGCGATGTTCGGGCACGTCAGCTTCGTGTGGAACTTGCGCAGATCGGGCACCGCTGCTCGCGTCGCGTTGACCTCCGCCGCCGTGAGCCTCCGCTGCGGGATCTCGAGCCGCTGCTCGATGATCAGCGTCCGCCCATCCGCGCGCTGGCGCTCGCGCAGCGTCAGTGCACCGAACGTGTGGCTCGCCTCCGCCCGCAGCTTCGGCATCGCAAACCCGTCGGGAATTGGGATGCGATGTTCGAGCTCGTAGACATGTCCAGCCGCGGTCTGCAGGTCGTTCTCGCGCGCCGGGCCGTCGCCACTGTTCAGTGCTTCGGGCAGGTGCGAGGTGGTCGACGTAGCGGGGAGCGAGATCTCGATCTCGGCCCAGTGCACGGTGACCGCGCCGGCCTTCTCGATATCGATCGTCATCTCGAACGGATGTGCAAAGTCGTCGGGCGTCGTCGTCGTGACGTTGACGAGCTTCGCGTCGTAGCCGCGCTTCGCATAGCCCTCGAGGTCCTTGCGCAGCTGCGCGGGCTCGGTTTCGCGCACCCACCGCCGCGCCTCGGCTTCGTAGTCACCGCCCTCGTGGCTGACTTCGTGCACCGACGACGAACCGAGCTCGGCGAGCTGGTACGTACGCGTCTCGTGCGTCACCGCCAGCTGCGTCGGCGTCGTGATCAACGTCCCCTTCGCAACGTCGAGCGCGAGCCGGTTCTGATCCAACGTATCGAGCACCCCGATCGGCTCGTCGCGCACCGATGGATCGATCCAGACGTCCTCGCTGCCGATGTGCGCGCGTACGACCGCATCCTGGAACGGCACGAGTGTCGGGAGATCGCGCAGCGCGGTGCGATCCGGCCCGCGATCGATGATCACGATATCCGCCGGCATGCCCGCCTCGCGCAGCAGCGCCGTCGTCAGCGCGGCCAGCTCGTTCGAGTTACCGCGGCCGCGCTTCACGACCTGATCGAGATCGAGCGGCGACAGCGGTTCCTCGTCGAAGGGCGAACCCGTGAACGCGATGTTCGTGCGCACCCAGGAAACGATCGCGATCGCCGCGTCGCGCGTCGCCGCGCGCGGCAAGCCGGCCGGAAAGGCCACCTTTAGCTGCGGCTCGACGACCGCGTTGTACGCCTTTGCGATCGCTTCCCACGAGCTCGCGGACGTCACGCCGACGATCGGTCGCGGCGTCGCATCGGCGGGTAGATCGGGCTCGCCGTGAAATGCGGGCAGCGCACCGAACGTGTACGTCCAGCTCTCGCGGCCCTTCGAGACCGCATGCACGCCGGTGACGCCTTTGGGCAGCGCCTTGTCGCGCACGGCGAGATGCATCGCGACCGGCCCCTCGAACACGATGCGCGTGCCGCCGGACGGCTCCGGGTTGTCGAGCTCGAACGTGACGGACCGAGCGCCGACCGGCGTCGCGTGATCGCGCGTGACCGTCTCGTACTCGACCACGGCGCCGACCTCGAGGTTCGTGAGGCGTGCCATCACGTAGCGGCGCGAGCTATGCTGATCGGGCTCCTCACCGAGCTTCGTCGCGTCGAGCTCGTGCGCATCACCCGAACGAGTGATCACGCGCGCGCGCAGCTCCGGCCGGTCCTGGAACCAAGGCGACCAGCCGCGCCACAGCTGGCTCCATGTATCGATCCCCTTGGTGCTCGTGATCGCCACGATGAAGTGCGAGGTGCGCGTGGCGAGCCCCTTGTCGTCGAACGACGTGGTCTCGTTATCGCGAAGGATCAGCTCGCCAGCGTCATCGCCCGCGGCATGTTTCGCGGCGTCGAGCAGCTCTTTCGGGGTCGCGGTGAAGGCCGGTTTGTCGAGGGGATTGCCGGCGGACGCGCGCGCGGACACCGCCGCCAACGCCGCCGCCACCAGGAGACATCGCATGTGCCCCACATCCTACTGCGGACGATCGTTCGCAGTCTTTGGTGGGCAATCCCTCCAGGACGCAGTGCGTAAGCGCCTGAAAATCCATGGAGACACCCTGGCTCGCCCGGTGCACAATGGGGGTGCATGCGCTGGTGGACGCTGCTTCTCGTTTGCGCGTGCGCGGGCTCCCAGGGCGGGGGACCGGTGGCCCGGTCGATCGAGTCGGCGGCGTCGGAGGCCGATGTCCCGCCCGATCTGATGACCGCGATCGCGGTCGAGGAGGGCGGCGTCAAGCTGCCGGCGCTGCGGCTCATCGATGCCGACGACAACGTTCCCGTTGCGGGCGCGCTCGAGCTGCGCCACGGCCGGATCAACACGCTCGCGCTCGGCGCGCAGCTCGTCGGGGCGACCGAAGATCAGCTGCGCGGCGATACCGACCTCGGCACGCGCGCCGGTGCGCTCGTGCTGGCGAAGCTCGGTCGCGAGCATGGCGCGGGCGTCGGGCTCGAGAGCTGGCGCGGCGCGATCGAGGCGCTGTCGGGCATGGACGACGACATGGCTCGCGCGTACGCCGATCGCGTGTTCGAGATCCTGCGCGTCGGTGGGGCGTATCCCGCGCGCGGTGGCGAGGTGATCCGCATCGCGCCGCATCCCGAGATCGCGGTGGCCGTCGCGCGCATCGCGCCGCCGCCGGTGACGCCGGACTTCCCGGGCGCGATCTGGTTCACGACGAGCTGCACGAACAAGTGCGATGTCGGGCG